>NZ_JBQFYU010000002.1:0-453866 GCF_056541705.1 Ruegeria sp. AG1
CAGGTCGTCTTGGTAGTTGGGGTCTGAAGGATCAAGCGCGGCAATGTCGTCGGCAATGTCGTCGCTGCTGCGGCCGTCATAGCTTTCGTTCAGTTCCCTCAGCTCGCGCCGTGCGTCATAGAGATCTCCGCGCAGGTCATAGTAGGTTTCCGCAGCGGCCTGATAGGTCGCGATCTTGCCGACATTGCTGTTGGGAGACGCGTTGCGAAACGCCGGAGCTGCCGCTTTCGATGCGTTCAGATTGCGCAACTTGTCCGAGCCGTACGGGGCGGTAATCGCAGCCACAAGCGGATCGCGGTATCTACGCTTGTCCAGGTTTTGTTCGTCGTATCGCTTGGTGCGATAGTCCGAGCGAGCAACTGGTCGCGGGGAGTATTCGACCGGAGCAATGGACGCTTTGCGGTAGGCTTTGTTTACGCGTTTTCCGCTGGCCTTGGGTTTCACGCGTGAGCGTTTGCCGAACAGTTCTTCTACATCGCGTTTGAACTCTCGCCCAACGTTCGCGAGGGTTGTTTTCTGAACTTTGCCGCTTCGCGACTTGTTGTTGGAAGGTTTTTGGGACTTCGCTTTCTGCTTGTTGCCATTTCCGAATATGTTGCGAGCGCGTTGAGTTGTGGACTTGGCTTTTTGTTTTTTGCTATTTCCAAATAGGTTGCCAGAGCGTTGGGTTTTGGACTTCGCTTTCTGCTTGTTGCTACTTCCGAATTGGTTGCGAGAACTCAGGGTTTTGGATTTGGCTTTTCCATGATCCTTACCGGCATTTTTTGCGCCGTTGCTTTTGCCAGATTTTCCCTTTTCGCCGCTCTTGCCCCCGTCTTTTCCTCCCTTACCGGAATTCCCCTTGCCACCTCCGTTGCCCCTTCCGTTCCCCTTGCCTTTGCCGTTGCCTTTATCGTTTTTTGCGTAAGCCGCATCCGGCGCAAAGGCAAAAGTCGCAACGGTACCGGACGCCAGCACCAATGCAGAAATGGTCAAAAAAGATGTCAGGTAATTGCGAAGTTTAGATTTGGTCATCTCAGCCCCCCAGCATCGATCCATCTGGTTTATACCACGAATCTCAAAAATGTGGGGAGTATCGCTTCGATTGTTTCCTCTGAAGCTATTTCGAGGGCAAAATCTATGACTTTGTCTTGTTTTTAGCAGCGTTGATCTACTTCGGCGCGCAGTGACGTCTAGCGAGTCAACTCTCGCATGCCCTGTTCCAACCCGGCCAGCGTCATTGGCACCATGCGGTTTTCGAAAATCTCTTGAATCATGCCGATGGAGTGGGTGTAGCCCCAGTATTTCTCGGGCACCGGGTTGATCCACAGGTTTGAGGTCCACTGCTCGCGCGCGCGCTGCAGCCAGACTTGGCCTGCTTCTTGGTTCCAGTGCTCGTTGGCGCCGCCGGGATAGGCGATCTCGTAGGGACTCATCGAGGCGTCGCCGACAAAGATGCATTTGTAGTCGCCGCCATAGGTGCGCAGCACCTCGTGCGTTGGGATCTGTTGGTCCCAACGGCGGCGGTTGTCGCGCCAGACGCCTTCGTAGAGGCAATTGTGGAAGTAGTAATATTCGAGATGCTTGAACTCGGTCCGCGCGGCCGAGAACAGCTCTTCAACCACCTTGATATGCGGGTCCATGGAACCGCCGACGTCGAGAAAAAGCAGGACCTTGACCGCGTTATGTCGCTCGGGGCGGGTTTTGACGTCGAGATAGCCGTGTTCGGCAGTGGCGCGGATTGTGCCGTCCAGGTCCAGCTCCTCCGCCGCGCCCTCGCGGGCCCAGCGGCGCAGGCGCTTCAGCGCGACCTTGATGTTGCGCGTTCCCAGTTCAACAGTGTCGTCTAAGTTCTTGAATTCGCGCTTGTCCCAGACCTTAACCGCGCGCTGGTGGCGGCTTTCCTTCTGGCCTATCCGCACGCCTTCGGGGTTGTAGCCATAGGCCCCGAACGGAGAAGTCCCCGCCGTGCCGATCCACTTGTTCCCCCCCTGGTGACGGCCTTGCTGCTCTTTCAGGCGTTCGCGCAAAGTGTCCATCAGCTTGTCAAAGCCACCAAGGGCTTCGATCTTGGCCTTTTCCTCGTCCGACAGGTGTTTTTCGGCCATCTTGGCCAGCCAGTCCGCGGGGATGTCGACCGCCTCCAGCACCTGATCGAAACTGATCTCACCCAGCCCCTCAAAACTGGCGGCAAAAGCGCGGTCGAACTTGTCGATATTGCGCTCATCCTTCACCATCGAGACACGGGCGAGGTAGTAGAACGCCTCGACATCATACGTGGCCAAGCCCTTTTTCATCCCCTCCAGAAAGGTCAGATATTCCCGCAGTGAAACCGGGATGCCTGCTTTTCTGAGGTTTTCGAAAAAGGGCAGGAACATGGGCTACACCAAGAACCGCACAAGGATCAGAGACAGGATCAGGCCCAAAAGCGCAAAGGCGATGCCGTAACCGGCCGCGTATTGCGCCATGTCAGCCCGGTTGCCGTTGCGCTTGCGCGCGGCCATTACGCCAAGGATCGCACCCAAAACAGCCATTCCCACTACTACGAGCATTCGTCTGTCATCCGCCTGTATTGTTTCTCGACGTTCCAGCGTCGCCCTCTGCCAGAGACCGGGCCACCAGATCCGAGCCAAACCCGTATCGCGCCCATCCGATACTGTCCAGCCTGACCGCACGTGCTTGCTGCTCCTGTCCGGCTTGTTTCAGAGCCTCGGATTTCAACAGCAGCAACGTCGCCAGAAGTGACGCGTTCTCGGCCCGTGTTATCACGTCAATTGCGGAGTTCAGGTCGGGCAGGATTTCGGGCCCTCTGTCCTGCGCCAGCGCAAAAGAGGCCGTTTGGGCCGTGACATGCGCGCGGTGAACCTCGGTTCCGGGGGTGGCGTTTAGGAATTGCAGCGCGATCTGATAGTTCTGCAAGGCGGCGGCGGGGTCGCGAAACTGGATCATGCGGCCCATCAGGTAGTGCGGATAGGCGCGGCGGTGGTCGGTCCAGCCCTGTCGGCGCCCGATTTCGGCCGCGCGTTTTGCGGCGCGCAGCTGTCGGGGGGATCCGGGACCGGGGCCGAGGGCTTTATTGATCGCGTCGACCCATTCGCGCGGGGTTTCGGTCAACGGCTGCACCGGCAGCCGGTCGCCGCGCGGGTTGAGGCGGTTGAGCAGGCCGGGGATCACGGTCTCGACCTGTTCACGGGTCATGCCCGAGCGCAGCTCCGGCGAATAGGCCGCCCGCAGGATCAACATATCGAACCCGGTCAGAACGGTGTGGATATTGTCATCGTTGAACACGGAATCGGGCAGATGATAAAGGTCGTTGAGCGGCCCCAGCGCCTGCGCCAGTTCCTCATGCAGGCAATCGCGAATTTCCTGCGGGCTGACATCTGCAGGGATGAAAATGCCCAGACGCTCGCGCTGTTGTAACTCGGTCCAGCTGCTTTTGGGCTTGCGGCGGTCGCGGCGGTATTCCTCAAGGCTCGATGAATTGGGGACCACAAAGCAGGCAGCATTGGGCAGGATGCGTTGAATATCGCGCTGAGTGACGGCCTCAATAGTGATGTTGGCCTGACCTTCGGGAATTTGCCGGATGTCGATCCTGGCCTCGCGCCGAATGCGGTTCAACAGGCTGGTCAGGTCGCGCTGCATGCTGGCCGTGGGCGTGCCCGTCAGGCGCACGGTGACGGGTGTTTCGAACCGGGTGAAAACCGGCAGCTCAACGCCGCTTTCCAACGCAAAATGCAAGTCTAGGAAATCGGCAGCAATGTTGGTATTGGACCGCGCAGGGGGCGTTGGCCGCGACGCCGAGAACGACTTGGTGGGGGGCAGGGATTGCTCAACGACCTTGACGTTGTCCGGCAATTCGATCCGTTCGACCGTTGTACAGGCTGACAGCGCCAACACTGCAACGAAGGCGACAAACCGCTTCATGCGCGATTGTACTTTATGAACGGCGTCAGGGTGCCAATCCGATCATAGAGCTGGCGTGCGGTGTGATTGAACTCTTGCGTTAGCCAATAGACTGCCGGAGCGCCTTGGCGATCGGCCTCATCATAGACCGCCTGAATCAGGGCGCGCCCGACGCCGGTTCCGCGCGCCTCGGGGCGGGCGAACAGGTCCTGGAGATAGCAGACATTCTCCACCTTCCAGCCATGACGGTGAAACAGGAAATGCGTCAATCCCACCAGCTTGCCGTCCTGTTCGGCAACAAAGCCCGAGAAATCCTGCGGGTCATCGCCCAGCAGACGTTCGAATGCCGTCTCGTAGATCGTGTCGGGCAGGGTGGTTTCATAGAACGCAAGATAATCACGCCACATCTCGGCCCATTGGGCCTTGTCCTCGGCGGTCAGTGGGCGGATTTTGAGGTCTTTGGCCAAGCGATGCGTCCTGCTTATATGGTTTCTGGGATGCTGACACCCGGACCGCCAAGAAGCAAGCCGCGCTCACACCCTGTTCAACGTCGACTGCGTGCCATGAAGGCCAATCGCTCGAACAAATGCACGTCCTGTTCATTTTTTAGCAGCGCGCCGTGCAGTTTTGGAAGCGCGTTAGCCCCTTCGCGTTTGAGGTCTTCGGCACTCAGATCCTCGGCCAGCAGCAATTTCAACCAGTCCAGAACCTCGGAGGTTGAGGGTTTCTTCTTGAGGCCCTGGGTGTCGCGAATTTCGTAGAATTGCGTGAGCGCGGTGGTCAGCAGCGCGTCCTTGATACCAGGATGATGGACTTCGACGATGCGGCGCATCGTGTCCTCATCCGGGAAGCGGATATAGTGAAAGAAGCAGCGGCGCAGGAATGCGTCGGGCAGCTCTTTTTCGTTGTTCGAAGTGATGATCACGATCGGGCGGTTCTTGGCCTTGATCGTCTCGCCGGTCTCGTAGACGTGGAACTCCATTTTGTCGAGTTCCTGCAGAAGGTCATTGGGAAACTCGATATCCGCCTTGTCGATCTCATCAATCAGCAGCACGACCTTTTCGTCGGCCTCAAACGCCTGCCAGAGTTTGCCCTTGCGGATGTAGTTCGAGACGTCATGCACACGCTCTTCGCCCAGCTGGCTGTCCCGCAACCGGCTGACAGCGTCGTATTCGTAGAGGCCCTGCTGCGCGCGCGTGGTGGATTTCACATTCCACTCGATCATGCGCAGACCCAACGCGCCGGCGACCTGTTTTGCCAATTCGGTCTTGCCAGTGCCGGGTTCCCCTTTGACCAGCAAGGGGCGCTCCAGCGTGACGGCGGCGTTCACGGCGATGGTCAGATCATCAGTTGCGACATATTCGGCTGTGCCTTGAAAACGTGCGGTCATCGGGTCCTCTTGCTGTTTCCGGCGAAACTGTGGTGTCCGGGTTACAGAGCGATGGGGAATTTGACAAGCCGGGCCGCTGCGTCGGTGAATCAAATTTACCTGCGACTCCAACCGCTTTTGCATGATTCGCAGGCAGGTGCCTTTCTCGAGGGTTGAACAATGCCCTGAAATTGCCTGTCGATTTTCACAGAAAAACAAGGATTTGTTGTTTTAAGTCTCATATTTAGATGAAGGCTTGCGACGGGGCGTCGGTTCTACGTTTGTGTAGTGACATTCCAGTGCCCGTCGGCTAAACGCTGCGCAGAAGGGAGAGCCAAATGTCTGGTGAAGCAACCGTGACCGACGTTACAGGCCATACCGAGGGAGCAAATATGAAGCAGGAAGTTTTTCTGCCGGAGGACTACCGTCCGGCCGAAGATGAGCCTTTCATGAATGATCTGCAGCTTGAGTATTTTCGCCGCAAGCTGCTGGACTGGAAGACAGAACTACTCGCAGGCAGCCGCGACACGATCGAAGGGCTGCAGGACAACACCCGCAACATTCCGGACGTCGCCGACCGCGCCAGTGAGGAAACCGACCGCGCGCTGGAACTGCGCACACGGGATCGTCAGCGCAAACTGGTGGCGAAGATCGACTCGGCCCTGCGCCGGATCGACGAAGGCGAATACGGGTATTGCGAAAAAACAGGCGACCCGATCTCGCTGAAGCGCCTGGATGCGCGCCCGATTGCGACCATGACACTCGAGGCACAGGAACGGCACGAGCGTCGCGAAAAGGTCCACCGCGACGATTGATCGTCCTGAAATGTGAATAATTCAAACGCCGGGGCCTGTTGCTCCGGCGTTTTTGCGTTAAGGCAAGGCCATGAAGATCAACGGTTTGAAGTTTTGCGTGGTGGGCGGCGGCATTGGCGGCCTTGCGGCGGCGTTGGCCCTGCGCCAGCGCGGGGCGCAGGTGACCGTGTTAGAGCAGGCCCCAGCGCTGACCGAGGTCGGAGCAGGCCTTCAGATAAGCGCCAACGGGATGTGCGTTCTGCGCGCTTTGGGGGTTGCGGGAGATCAGCCTGAAGCCGCGCAATTCTCGTACGGAACTACTCTGCGCGACTATCGCACGGGCCGAGTGATCAGTCGTATTCCAGCCCCGGCGGCGGGCCCGACATTCTACTATCACCGCGCCGATCTGCTAGAGCTGTTGCGACAGGCATCAGAGGACGCAGGTGTCGACATACGCCTTGGTGCGCGAGTGCAGACGGTTCGCAAACACCCGTCCGAGGCCGAGATTGTGCTGGATGATGGACAGCGCCTTCGCGCCGAATGTGTCATTGCGGCAGATGGTGGACGCAGCGCCTTTCGCCCGATCCTGAATGGCCCCGAGGCTCCTGCCTTTACCCACCAGATCGCCTGGCGCGCCACGGTGCTTTGGGAGGACCGGGTTGAGAGACCGCAAGCCTCACTGACTATGGGGCCGGGGCGCCATGTGGTCACCTATCCGCTGCGCGATCAACGCCTGATGAACATCGTCGCAATTGAAGAACGCTCGGACTGGCAGCAGGAAAGCTGGCGCGTTAAGGGCGATCCCGACGACTTGCGCACGCGGTTTGCCGATTTTGGCGGGCCGGTGAGGGACATTCTGACAAAGGTCGAAGAAACGCATCTGTGGGCGCTGTTCCTGCGTCCGGTGGCCGAGAGATGGCAGAACGGACGCTTGGCCCTGTTGGGCGATGCCGCCCATCCGACGTTGCCCTTCATGGCACAAGGGGCGTGTCTGGCGCTTGAGGATGCCTGGGTTCTGGCACACTCTTTCGACAGCCAATCGGGTGTGAAGCAGGCTCTTGCAGCCTACGAATCCGCGCGCCAGCGCCGCGCGCAACATGTGGTCGCTGCAGCATCCGCTAACGCGCGCAACTTCCATCTGCGGGGTCCGATGCGTCTGGCCGCGCAAGCGGTTCTGGCAGCGATTGGTCCGCGCCTGACGCGAAAATACGACTGGATTTACAACTACGACCCGACCGTCTGATCTCAGATGTCCAGATCGACCCAAACCGGCACGTGGTCCGAGGGTTTTTCGTGCCCACGCACTTCTTTGTCGATCTGACAGTCCCGCATCAAATCTGCGGCCTGCGGGGTCAGTAGAAAATGGTCGATGCGAATGCCGTCATCCTTGTTCCACGCTCCGGCCTGATAGTCCCAGAAAGAATAGTGGCCCGCACCTTGCACGCGGGCACGGAAAGCTTCGGTGAAGCCAAGGTTCAGGATCTTGCGGAACGCAGCCCGGCTTTCGGGCCGGAACAAGGCGTCCTCGCGCCATGCATCGGGGCGTTTTGCATCTTCTGCTTGGGGAATGATGTTGTAGTCGCCCGCAATTAACGCAGGCTCTTCGCTGGCCAACAGGGCACGGGCGCGATCGTACAGACGCTCCATCCACGCCAGTTTGTAGTCGTATTTTGGCCCGGGCGTTGGGTTTCCGTTCGGTAGATAAAGGCCACAGACCCGCAGCGCCTGCTTGCCGACAACAGTTGCTTCGATCCAACGCGCTTGTTCATCTTCATCGTCACCGGGCAAACCGCGCGTCACATCCTCCAAAGGTAGCTTCGAGAGGATTGCGACGCCGTTAAAGCTCTTCTGACCATGTGTCTCGACATTGTACCCGCGCTCTTCGAAAATTTCGCGGGGGAAGTTCTCGTCGATGGATTTGATTTCCTGCAAAAGAACCACGTCTGGCTGGGCATCATCTAGCCAACGTGGCAAGGCTTCGGCCCGCGCTTTTATGCCATTGATGTTGAACGTGGCGATTTTCATGCGCGATCCTCCGAAGCTGTTTGCAACCTATCGCCCAGAATGATCGCAGCGGCAAGGTGGTGGACGGGGTTGCGAGGCTCTGCCTCGCGCTCCGAGGTATTTTTGGCCAGATGAAGAAGCGGATCCTTAACCAATTTGGTTGTAGAAAAGAGATGCGGTACAAGCGGAGGCGCCGATGACCGCGCCAGGTGAAGCTCTCCGGCGTTCAGGTCGGAGAGTGGATCCCCGCTTCATCTGGCTGAAAATACCTTGGGGGTGTGGGGGCAAAGCCCCCACGTGGCTTACATGGAAAACGATGTTCCGCATCCGCAAGAAGACGTCGCGTTTGGGTTTTCGATCACGAACCGCGCGCCGATAAGTTCCTGGGTAAAATCAATGACTGCATTTTCCAGAAAGGGCAGGGAGATCGAGTCGACAATCACCTTTTGGCCTTTGCCTTCCAGCACAAGGTCGTCCTCTTTCGGTTCGTCCAGCGCGATTTCGTATTGAAAACCGGAACATCCGCCGCCTTCAACGGCGACTCGAAGGGCCTGACCCTGATTGGCAGCACCGATTTCAGCAAGGCGCTCAAATGCTCGTTCTGTGACTGTCGGAGGCAGATTCATGCCAGACTCCAAAGGTTTATTTCCCAACCAACGTACAATATATGAAACCTATCGACAGGCGACAAGGACCAGACTTTTGGACAGAGCGGGTTTTGCCTCGGATCCAGGCCGCGCACGGGGGCGGTTGGTGCCTGAGGAGGAAAGCAGTTTCCGGTCATGCTTTCAGCGTGATCGTGATCGCATCATTCATGCCAGCGCGTTCCGGCGGCTCAAGCATAAGACGCAAGTTTTTGTCGAACATGAAGGCGATAGCTACCGCACCCGCCTGACGCATTCGATTGAGGTGGCTCAGGTCGCGCGCACAATTGCTGGGGCTTTGGACCTGAACCCAGAGCTTACCGAGGCCATCGCGCTTGCGCATGACTTGGGTCACACACCTTTTGGTCACACGGGTGAGGACGCGCTGCATTCTTTAATGGCCCCTTACGGCGGTTTTGACCACAACGCGCAGGCCATCCGCATCGTCACCAAGCTGGAGCGCCACTATGCCGAGTTCGACGGCTGCAATCTGACATGGGAATGTCTGGAAGGGATCGCAAAGCACAACGGACCGGTGACCGGAGAGCTGCCTTGGGCTCTGGCCGAATGCAACGGCGGATTTGATCTGGAACTGCACACCCACGCCAGTGCCGAGGCACAGGTGGCGGCCTTGTCGGACGATATTGCCTATAACAACCACGATCTGCTGGATGGGCTTCGGGCCGACCTGTTCTTTGACGATGAAATCCAGCTACTCCCGATTGTGGGAGAGTGCTATGCGGCGGTTGATCGGGCCTATCCCGGACTTGACCCGTATCGCCGCCGGCATGAGGCGTTGCGGCGGGTTTTTGGTGTTATGGTCTCGGATGTGATTGATACATCGCGAGAGCTCATTGCCAGATCGGGGGCGCAGTCGGTTGAGGATATCCGGCACTATGGTGCTCCGGTCATTCAATTTTCTGACGGGCTTTGGGCGCAACTTAAGGAGATCCGCGCTTTCCTGTTCGCGCGGATGTATCGCGCCCCCAGTGTGATGGAGGTTCGGGAAAAAGTGGCGCGTGTGGTCGAAGACCTGTTCCCGATCTATCTGAATGATCCCAAACAGATGCCGACCCGCTGGCATAACGATATCGAAGCCGCGCAGGATGAGACCGCGTTGGCGCGGATCGTTTCAGATTACATTGCGGGCATGACAGATCGGTTTGCGCTGCAGGATCACAAGCGCCTGACCGGCCAGTAACTATTCGATCCCGATATAGGCCAGCGCCCAGACCTGCTGACCGGCCTGTTCCGCAGCCAGATCAGCGTCGTCGGTAGGCGGGAAGACGATCATGGTAGGACCGTAGCCGCCAATGCCCATCGGGCTGCCGTCTGCATGGGTCGCGACAATCGGGTTGTGGGCCTCAATACTGCTCCAAGGAATTTCGGCCTGATACCCGTCCAGTGCCATGGGTTTGGCGGTTCTTCCCTCAGCTCCGGCCATTGACATCACCGCCGACAGAAGAGGGCCAGAGAACGTGATCTCGCGTTTGTTGCCTTCGGGGCCGTAGGGGATCGTGATTTCGGTCTGATCAAGCGCATCCAGCATCGCGGTGTCGAAACCGGCGGCTCCGTTATGCG
The DNA here is from genome assembly GCF_056541705.1 of Ruegeria sp. AG1. Lineage (NCBI taxonomy): Bacteria > Pseudomonadati > Pseudomonadota > Alphaproteobacteria > Rhodobacterales > Roseobacteraceae > Ruegeria > Ruegeria sp. AG1. The sequence goes on from NZ_JBQFYU010000002.1 coordinate 10,275, forward strand.
TGACCTCAAGATATCCAAGAAGACCGCCGTCATTCTCACCGCGTGCTGGCAGGTTGGTCTCAGAGACTGCGCCACCCAATGTCAGCAAAACGTGCCCCTTGGGCGCAGGCATCTCGGCCCATACGGGCGTCGCTAAGGCAAGGACAAGGGGCAGGACTAGGCGCATGGGTCGTCTCCGGTTTTGCAATCCTGCCCAAATTAGCCTTGTTCGGGGACAATCCAAGCCCAAACCGACGCCTTCCATTGACCTTGACGCTTTGCGTGGTAAACCGCCGGGCAAGCAAAAGGACATCCGAAATGAACCTGTTTTCCGAGATCCGCGGCCTTGTACTGGACGCGTTGGCGCAGATGCAGTCCGAAGGCGCTCTGCCCGAGGGGTTGTGCTTTGACAACGTGGCGGTCGAGCCGCCGCGCGATGCCGCGCATGGCGATATGGCGACCAATGCGGCGATGGTGCTGGCGAAGCCAGCCAAGATGAAGCCGCGCGACATTGCAGACGCTTTGGCATTCAAGCTGGCCGCCGATGACCGGATCACCAGCGCTGAGGTTGCGGGGCCGGGGTTCCTAAACCTGCGTCTGGCCGCGACGGTCTGGCAGGGCGTTCTTGCGCGCGTGTTGGAGATGGGCACGGACTATGGCCGCTCGACCATGGGGCAGGGGCAGAAGGTCAACGTGGAATATGTCTCAGCCAACCCGACCGGGCCGCTGCATGTGGGACATACGCGGGGCGCGGTGTTCGGGGACGCTCTGGCGAGTTTGTTGGCCTATTCCGGCCATGACGTGACGCGTGAGTATTACATCAACGATGGCGGCGCGCAGGTGGATGTGTTGGCGCGCTCGGCCTATGAACGATATCGCGAGGCCAATGGGCTGAGCCCCGAGATTGCCGAGGGTCTTTATCCTGGTGACTACCTGATCCCGATCGGCGAGGCGCTGAAAGAGAAATACGGCGACAGCCTGATCGACAAGCCCGAGAGCGAATGGCTGGAAGATCTGCGCAACTTTGCGACCGACGGGATGATGGACCTGATCCGCGCCGACCTGAAGGCGCTGGGCGTTGAGATGGACGTTTTCTTCTCGGAGAAATCCCTCTACGGCACGGGCCGGATTGAAGCCGCGCTACAGTCGCTGACCAACAAGGGACTGATCTACGAAGGCGTGCTGGAGCCGCCCAAAGGCAAAAAGCCCGAGGATTGGGAGCCGCGCGAGCAGACCCTGTTCAAATCGACCGAACATGGCGATGACGTCGACCGTCCGGTCAAGAAATCGGATGGTGCATGGACCTATTTCGCCCCGGATATTGCCTATCACTATGACAAAGTCAGCCGTGGTTTTGACGCTCTGATCGACGTGTTTGGCGCGGATCATGGTGGCTATGTCAAACGGATGAAGGCCGCTGTTTCGGCGCTGTCTGACGGCAAGGTGCCACTGGATATCAAGCTGACCCAACTGGTGAAGCTGTGGAAAAATGGAGAGCCGTTCAAGATGTCCAAACGGGCCGGGAACTTTGTCACCCTGCGCGATGTGGTCGATCAGGTTGGCCCGGATGTGACCCGTTTCGTGATGCTGACCCGCAAGAACGACGCGCCTCTGGATTTCGATTTCGACAAGGTGCTGGAGCAGAGCCGTGAGAACCCCGTGTTCTACGTGCAATACGCCCATGCCCGCGTTATGAGCGTGCTGCGCCGCGCAGCTGAAGCCGAAATTGCCGCCGATGATGCGACCCTTGTGGGCGCCGATCTGGGCAAGATCGATCATGCCTCAGAGTTGACTGTAGCCAAGAAGCTGGCCGAATGGCCACGCTTGGTTGAGATCGCGGCCCGCACCAACGAACCGCACCGCGTCGCGTTCTATCTGTATGAATTGGCCGGGGATTTTCATGCTCTGTGGAATAAGGGCAACGAAGAAACTCAGCTGCGCTTCATCCAGGATGGCGATGTTGCCACAAGCCAGTCGAAAATCGCATTGGCCCGTGCCGTTTCTGTTGTGATTTCAGCAGGCTTGGGTATTCTTGGCGTTACTCCGGCGCAGGAGATGCGGTAACCAATACCGCCCGAACCGCCGGTCTGAGGCAGACAAGAAATGACCCGCGCGCTTTAATTTCAGGCGCAATCGGGCGGTGAGGCGGACATGACGAGTTACGATTACTCGGGGCATCAAAGCCCCGGGCAGATGCATTACCCGAATCAATCCTATGCCGATGATGGGTATGATTACCCTGACGAAATGGCCGACCATGCCGCGCCGCGCCGCGGGTTTGGTGTTAGTAAAGCGATGAATGTGTTGGGGGCGGTCGCTTCTCTGGCGCTTGTCGCCGGGGTCGGTATATGGAGCTACAAGCTGGTGATGCGCGATGTCAGCGGCGTACCGGTTGTGCGCGCCGCCGAAGGTCCGATGCGCATTCAGCCCGAAAATCCGGGCGGGCGCCCCGCAGATCATCAGGGTCTGGCCGTGAATGCGGTTGCTGCCGAAGGCTCGGCAGCCGCCCCTGCGGATCGTCTGATCCTGGCTCCGCGTCCGGTCTCGCTGACGGATGAGGACCTGCCCGCCGGTGAATTGAAGCCGACCAAAGCTGTTCATGTCGTCGAAGAGCCTATCTCGAGCGAAGAGGCCGCGGCGCTGCGGCAGAACGCAGTGGACGCACTGGTAGCCGAACTCGCGGGCGAGGCGGCTCGTGCCAATGATGAACAAACCGAGGATGGCGTGCAGTTGGCGTCTCTGGTGACGCCCGAGGAAGAGCCTGCGATTGACCCGGCGGATTTCGCCGCAGCCCTGCCAGACCCGGCCATTGCCGAGCTTCCGGGCGTGCGCCGCTCGTTGCGCCCGCAGACCCGCCCGGCCCGCCGTGCGGAGGTCACCGATACGTCTGAGACAGCGATCAACGCGGCCGTCAAATCCGCCGTTGGGTTGGATGTAGACCCTGACACGCTGAGCAAAGGCACTCGTCTGGCGCAGCTTGGCGCTTTTGAGAGCGCGGATGTCGCTATATCCGAATGGGCGCGTCTGAACGGTCAGTTCGGTGAGTATATGGATGGAAAACAGCGCGTTATCCAGAAAACCTCAAGCGGTGGCCGCACCTTCTACCGGTTGCGCGTGCTTGGCTTTGATGACCTGAGCGACTCGCGCCAGTTCTGTGCGGCGCTCGTTGCGCAAGGGGCCGACTGTATCCCGGTGGCCGTCAGGTGACGTTCGGGGCCGCGATTTCTGACGCAGAAGCGCTGCGGCTGACCGATGACGAAAGGACCCTGTTCCGTGAGATGAACCCGTTTGGGTTCATCCTGTTCGCCCGCAACATCGAAAGCGCCGATCAGGTCCGCGCCTTGTGCGACGACTTTCGCGAGGCCGTCGGACGAAATTGCCCTATCACGATTGATCAGGAGGGAGGCCGTGTTCAACGTCTGCGCGCTCCTCTGGCGCGCGAATGGATGCCGCCGCTCGATCATGCTGAACGGGCCGGAGAGCATGCCGAACGCGCCATGTACTTGCGCTATCGCCTGATTGCGCATGAGCTATTTGAGCTGGGGATCGACAGCAACTGCGCCCCGATGGTGGATGTTGCGCGCCCGGAAACGCACGCCTTTCTACGCAACCGCTGCTACGGCAGCGATGCAGAAAACATCGCTCAGCTTGGGCGCGCCGTTGCACAGGGGCATCTGGACGGCGGGGTATTGCCTGTCGTCAAGCACATGCCCGGTCATGGCCGCGCCACGCTGGACACACATTTCGACCTGCCGCGCGTCGACCTGCCGCTTGAAGAGCTGACACAGACTGATTTTGCCCCGTTCGAGGCTCTGAACGACCTGCCAATGGCGATGACCGCGCATTTGGTGTTCGAACAGATCGATCCGACTCCGGCCACGATCTCGGCCCCGATGATGAAGGTCATTCGCGAGGTGATCGGCTTTGACGGACTGGTCATGACCGATGACATTACCATGAAGGCGCTCAGCGGGTCGGTGCCCGAGCGCGCGGCACAGGCCTTGCAGGCAGGCTGTGATGTCGTGTTGCACTGCAACGGCAGCTTCGCCGAGCGTCGTAATGTGCTTGCGGCCGCGGGCCAGATGACCGAGGCGGCGCAGGTCCGCGCAGATCGGGCCTTGGCCATGCGCAAAAAGCCCGCCGAACTTGACATCGAGGCCACTGAGGCTGAACTATCTGCCCTAATGGGCGGGCAGGTATATGAACGATAATCTTTTCAGCGAAGATCCGGTTTCGGTCGCTGACCGGCTGGCAGCCGAAGCGCTGATCGTTGACGTCGACGGGTTCGAAGGCCCGTTGGACGTGCTGCTGACCCTATCGCGGACGCAAAAAGTCGACCTCCGCAAGATCTCGGTTCTGGCACTGGCGCAGCAATATCTGGCTTTTGTCGAAAAGGCGCGAGCGCTGCGGATCGAACTGGCCGCCGACTATCTGGTGATGGCCGCTTGGCTGGCCTTTCTCAAATCCCGCCTCCTGCTGCCGCCTGACCCGGACGATGAGGGGCCTTCGGGAGAGGAACTCGCCGCGCATCTGGCGTTTCAGCTCGAACGCCTGCAGGCCATGCGCGATGCCGCCGCCCGGCTCATGGCGCGCGACCAGTTGGGGCGTGATTTCTTCAAGCGTGGGCAGGCCGAAGACGTCACCCGCATTCGCACTGTCACCTATTCGGCTACGTTGTTGGACCTGATGCAGGGCTATGCGCGCATCCGCACCCGCGATGAATTCCGCCCCTTTGTGATGGACCGCGACTCGGTGTTCACGATGGAGCAGGCGCTGGAGCGTATGCGCCCTCTGATCGGGTTTGCCGGTGCCTGGACCGATATGGAGACCTATTTGCCCGACGGATGGGACGGTGATCCGGTGCGGCGACGCTCGGCTACGGCGGCAACCTTTGCGGCCTCGCTGGAGCTGGTGAAAGAAGGACATATGGAGATCAAGCAAAGCGACACCTTTGCCCCGATCCATCTGCGCAAGAGGACCGAGACCCGTGACTGACGCCCCCGAAGAAACCGGCACCCTGTTCGAAGCGCCCCCTCTGGCCGAGCAGGAGCGGATGGTCGAGGCGGTGTTGTTTGCCAGCGCCACGCCGGTGACAAATGCCGATCTTGAGGCGCGGATGCCGCATGGTAGCAATGCGGCGCAAGCCGTTGATTTGCTTCAGAAACGTTACGAGGGCCGCGGTGTACGCGTGGTCAAGGTGGGTGAGGCATGGGCGATCCGGACCGCCCCTGACCTTGGCTTTCTGATGCAGAAAGAAACGGTTGAGACGCGCAAACTGAGCCGCGCGGCAATCGAAACACTTGCCATCGTGGCCTATCACCAGCCTTGCACGCGGGCCGAGATCGAAGAGATACGCGGTGTCTCCGTCTCGCGCGGGACAATCGACCAATTGCTTGAGATGGAGTGGATCCGACTGGGCCGTCGCCGCATGACGCCGGGCCGCCCGGTGACATTCGTCGTCACACCCGAGTTTTTGGATCATTTCGGGCTGGAAAACGCCCGCGACCTGCCGGGCCTCAAGGAATTGCGCGCCGCTGGCTTGTTGGAAAATCGCCCGCCGCCGGGTGCAATCCCGCTGGGTGAAGGGCGCGAAGACGAAGTTGACGAAGATCAGACCGAACTCTTCGAGGAAGAGTGATCAGACAGCCCTTTTGCCGCCGCATGGATACCCTATCTTTAGGCGCAGGAAACGGAGTTGAACAATGAATGCAAATCGGATCATCGACATGATCGTCCGCCAGGTCACGCGCCGTCTTGTCAACAAAGGGATCGACAAGGGGTTTGATATGGCTAGCCGTATGGGCGGTTCGTCGGATTCAGGCGATACCCAACCGAAAGGGAAACCGGGGCCGGCCCAGTCGCAGAGTATCAAACAGGCCAAGCAGATGACCCGTCAGATGCGGCGGTTCATGCGGTTTTAGGTAGCTGCCTTGAAGTGTTTGGACAGTTTCAGGCCCTGTCCCTGATAGTTCGAGGCAATGCCTGCGCCATATAGTTGCGTGGGCATTTCGGACATCTTCTCATAGACCAAGCGCCCGACGACCTGACCGTGTTCCAGCACGAACGGGGCCTCGTGGCAGCGGACCTCTAGCACACCGCGCGATCCGGCACCCCCTGCGGCGGCATGGCCAAAGCCGGGGTCGAAGAAGCCCGCATAGTGAACACGGAACTCACCGACCATGGCCAGATAGGGGGCCATTTCCGCCGCGTACATGGGCGGGATATGCACCGCCTCGCGACTGACAAGGATATAAAAAGCGCCGGGGTCGAGGATGATGCAGCCATCACTCGTGCGCACCTCTTCCCAGTAGTCCTGTGGGTCGTATGCGCCGATCCGGTCCAGATCAATCACGCCGGTATGCGGCTTTGCGCGGTAGCCGACCAGATCGGTGTCGGGCAATTGCAGATCGACCGAAAAGCCCAAACCGTCCTGAATGACGGCAGGTCCATCGACCAGCGGGGATTCGGTGTGCAGGGCGGTCAATTCCGCGTCGCTCAGAACGGCCTGACCTTCACGGAAGCGAATCTGGTTCAACCGCATACCGGGCCGGACAAGAACCGAGAAGGACCGCGGGCAGATCTCGGCGTAAAGCGGACCGGTATAACCCGCGGGCACCCGGTCGAACTCGGTGCCGCCATCGGTGATGGTGCGGGTCAGCAGGTCCAGCCGCCCGGTTGAGCTTTTGGCATTCGCCACCGCGCTGGTCTCGGCGGGCAGGGCGAGTGATTCCATCAACGGCACCAGATAGACGCAGCCTTTCTCGAGGACGGCCCCATCGGTGATATCGATCCGGTGCATTTCGAACTCGGCCAAACGGTCGGCGACCGATCGCCCTTCGCCCGCAAGGAACGAGGCGCGGACGCGGTAAGCCACTGTTCCCAAACGCAGATCAAGGCTGGCGGGTTGCACCTGTGCCGGGATCACATCCGGGCTGGCACTGATCTCGCCACGCGCAATCATCGCTTCGATCTGCTGGTTTGGGCATACACCTGTCATTTCGATCCCCCCTGATGCCAGAGCGGGATCTGGCCTGTCTGCCATAAACGTCGGTGTGATTTGGTCGGGCTAGCAGGACTCGAACCTGCGACCTTCCGTCCCCCAGACGGACGCGCTACCAGGCTGCGCCATAGCCCGACGTTGGAGTGTTCATAACGGTTTTCCCGGCAGGGGCAAGAGGAAAACATTGCCTTTTTTCTATCCTGCCGCCCGTGTTTCCACCCGGTTCAACCATGCGCGCAAATCCTTGGCCAAGGGCGCGATACGGCTGAGTAGTTCATCGTCGAATTCGGACCTATTCCATGCCAGTGAAGCGATGCCTCCAACCAAAGGCGCGGCATCCAACTCGGCTGGTTCGGCGCTTTCCTCTGGTGCCTCAGCCTCTCGCGGTGCGTCGAGGTCCATCGGGATTTGTTCGGTCTGAGGTGCAGGTTTGGCGGAAAAGGGAACAACGGTGCTGTCCGTTTCCTCGACTGCAGGCTCATCCAGAGACGGCGAGAGCGCTGCGACATGGGCGACACCCTGTTCGCGCAAAATCCGCTGTACGCCCTTGATGGTGATCCCATCCTCGTGCAGCAGCTTTTTGATACCGCCCAGCAGACGCATGTCATTAGGGCGATAGTACCGGCGCCCTCCGGCCCGTTTCACGGGTTTGACCTGGGTAAACCGGCTTTCCCAAAAGCGCAGGACATGGGCCTGTACTCCGAGCCAATCCGCAACTTCACTTATGGTGCGAAATGCGTCGGGGGATTTGCTCATGTCCGCGAGTTCCTAGGATTACTTGCGATTCCCGGCGGCGACGCGATCCTTCATCAGGTGCGACGGACGGAAAGTCAGCACGCGGCGGGGTTGAATGGGAACCTCTTCGCCGGTCTTGGGGTTGCGACCGATACGAGCGGTTTTGTCCCGAACGCTGAACGTGCCGAATGAGGAAATCTTAACCTGTTCACCGCGAACCAGCGCGTCGGACATGTGGTTCAGAACGCTTTCCACCAGCTGCGCGCTTTCGTTGCGTGATAGGCCAACTTCACGAAAGACGGCTTCGCTTAGATCCATTCGGGTCAGTGTTTTGTCGCTCATACCTTTTCCCCTGTTGATGTCAAAGCATAGGGCGGGGGCAAATTCACTGTCAATATCAATGAATTGCAGGTGGGGGCGTAAGCTGAATTGCGCCGGTTACCAGCGCAGAACAACCGCGCCCCAAGCTAGCCCGCCGCCAATGGCTTCGGTTACGATCAGATCGCCTTGCTTGATTTGCCCACGCTGTTTGCCAACCGACAGGGCCAGAGGGATCGACGCGGCCGAGGTATTGCCGTGATCCTGCACGGTGACCACAACATTCTCCATCGGCAGGCCCATCTTCTTGGCTGTGCCTTGAATGATGCGGATATTGGCCTGATGCGGCACGATCCAATCCACGTCCGAGGCCGTCAGCCCGGCGCGATCGAGTGCGGTGTTAGCGGTTTTGGCAAGCTTTTCAACGGCATGACGGAAGACCTGGTTGCCTTGCATCCGCAAATGACCGGTCGATTGCGTTGACACGCCACCATCCACATAGAGCAGGTCCTGATACCGCCCGTCCGAGTTTAGATCGGTTGCCAGAACGCCGCTGTCGTCCGACGTGCCGGTGCTTTCCTGTTCCTCAAGGATCAGGGCACCTGCGCCGTCGCCGAACAACACGCAGGTCGAGCGGTCGGTCCAATCCATGATTCGGGAAAACGTCTCGGCCCCGATGACCAGAACGCGTTTGGCCTGACCCGAGAGGATCAGCGCGTTTGCGTTGCTCAGCGCGAAAACGAACCCGGCGCAGACGGCTTGCACATCGAACGCAAAGCCGCGGGTCATGCCAAGGCGGGCCTGAACCATCGTTGCTGCAGAAGGAAAGGTCAGATCAGCGGTCGAGGTCGCAAGAACGATGGCGTCGATGTCGTCTGCCTCCAGCCCTGCGTCTGCAAGGGCGGCTTTTGCGGCATTGGTCGCCAGATCCGAGGTGGTTTCGCCTTCGGCAGCAAAGTGGCGGCGTTCGATCCCCGACCGGGTTCGGATCCATTCATCCGTCGTATCCAAAGTCTGTTCAAACTCGGAATTCGGGACAACACGTTCGGGCAAATAATGTCCGACACCTACAACGACTGAACGGCCTGCCATGTTTGAGGTACTGCCTTCTTTGTTATTTTTCCGCCTGCGGCGCGGCATGCGCGGCATCTTGTGCAAGCTGGGCCGTTGATGCAACCCGTGCTGCCAATTTTTCGGCAAAACCTGATTGGGCCAGCGTGAAGGCCAGCTTGACTGCGGCTGACACTCCGGTCGCGTCCGCGCCGCCGTGGGATTTCACCACAGTTCCGTTCAGCCCCAGGAAAACGCCTCCGTTCACCCGACGCGGATCGATGCGTTTTTTCAGGCGGTTCAGCGAGGTGATCGCCAGCACCGATGCAAGTCGAGAGAGGGGTGTGTATTTGAATGCTTCGCGCAGAAGATCGCCGATCAGGCTGGCCGTGCCTTCGCCGGTCTTGATCGCGACGTTGCCGGTAAACCCATCGGTCACAATGACATCTGCCTTGTCGCCAGGAATATCGCTGCCTTCGACAAAGCCCACGAAATCGAAATTCGCGGAGTCGGCGAAGTCGGTGATCATTGCATGCGCTTCTTTCAGCTCTGCCCGACCTTTATGTTCCTCGGTGCCGACATTCAAAAGCCCGATACGAGGGCGCTGCAGCGCCATACCGTTGCGCGCGTAAGAGGCGCCCATCAGCGCATATTGCAGCAGATCCTTGGCGTCGGCGCGTACATCGGCACCGACATCCAGCATCACGTTGAATCCCTGAGGGTTGCGCGAGGGCCACAGAATCGCAATCGCCGGGCGGCTGACACCGGGCAGCTTGCGCAGACGCATCATCGACAGCGCCATCAGCGCGCCGGTGTTGCCACAGGATACCGCGCCATGGGCATCACCCTGACGCACGGCCTCAAGCGTGGACCACATCGAGGTCTGTTTGCCGTTGCGCACAACCTGGCTGGGCTTGTCCTCCATCGTGACGACGTCAGGACAATCACGAAAATCGACGCGCCCATCAAGGACGCGCCGTTTCGCTACGAGCTTGCGCAGCTTGTCTTCCGGACCGTGCAGCAGAAACCCGATATCGGGGTTCTTCTTCGCCGATTGCGCCAAACCTGCAACAACGGCTACGGGACCATCGTCCCCCCCCATGGCATCAACGGAAATGATGATCCGTCCGGCGTGCGTGGGTTGTTCCGTCATGCGAAGGCTTGCGCTCGATCAGGCTTAGGCTGCGTCTTCGTCCAGGTCGATTTCGTCGGCCTGAGCGACGACTTCACGGTCGTCATAGTGGCCGCAGGATGCGCAAACGTGGTGCGGGCGCTTAAGCTCGCCGCAGTTCGGGCATTCGTTCGGGTTTGCAGCAACCAGAGCGTCGTGTGCGCGGCGGTTGTTGCGACGCGACTTGGAAACTTTGTTCTGTTGGACGGCCATGGTCTCAACCTTTGTCTACTGAGGGTCAGCAGAATCGCCGCCGACCGGGTTTCATATTTCGTTTATCGTGGTTTGACGCGCGTTTAGGGTACATGCCCCACGTTGTCCAACCCTAAATCCGATGAGCGCGCGAAAATACTGCGATTCTCGACATGTTCAAGCGATTTTTCTGACCGCTTGCTATGACAGGAAATCTCTGCCCTGTCACTCGTCTTTTTTCAGCGCATCGCGCAAACCTGCCAGTCCGGCGAAGGGTTTGGCATCTTCGTCCGTCATCGCCTGTTTGCCCGGCTCGGTATAGTCGGCCTGCTCCAGTTCCGCACCCTCTTTGCGTGGATAGAGGGGGAGGGCCAGCGACAGCGCCTCGATCATCACCTGGGTGGGGTCAATTTCGACGCCCAGAGCCTCGGTTTCGTCGCCTTCGGGGATTTCGAACTCTTCATCCTCGGGGTCTGCCCATTCGGCCAGAAAGGTACGAGTGACGGGGACGTCGATACGTGTGGTCACCGGTTCCAGCGTCACGACACAGGGTTGCACGACCGTTGCGCCCAGTTTGGCGGTTAGGACCCAGTCCTTCTTTCCTTCGGCCTCAACTTGGCCGACAAAGCTGAGCTTGCGAAGGCCCAGCAGGTCAAGCTCGGCTTTGATGTCATCCAGTTCCGTCGCGTTTGGGCGCAATTCGAAGGATGTGGGCGTGTTTTGGGGCAGGTCGGCCACCCGCAGAGATGTCGTGTTGCTCATTCGTGACCCTTTCCTGTGTTGAACCGGGGCATCGGTTTCTGTAAGCGGATAGGGGCCGTTACGGATCAAGGCAAGAGGGTGTATATGGTGATGGGTGTAAACAAGGTGAAACGAGCAGCGAAATCGCTCGTCTTTATTGCCTGTCTGGCTGCGATTGCGGCCTGTACGCCAACCTTCAAGAATCACGGCTATATTCCGCCTGCCGAAGATCTGGCCGAGATCAAAGTGGGTGTCGATACCCGCGACACCGTGGCCGAAGCCATCGGCGCGCCCGGCATTTCCGGCGTTGTGCAAGACTCGGGCTATTACTACGTCGCCTCTCGTGTGCGCTTCTATGGCCCCAAACGGCCCGAGGTCGTCTCGCGCGAGTTGGTTGCCATCAGCTTTGACCAGCGCGGCGTCGTCCGCAATATCGAGAGGTTCGGTCTGGAGGACGGAGTCGTCGTGACCCTTGAACGGCGCGTGACCGAATCCAGTATCCAGAACAACGGCTTCCTGCGTCAGCTGCTTGGTAACATCGGCAACTTCAACCCAGCTAACATTCCGGGCGCCACCAACTAAGTCACAGGACTGTCGTGTCGTCTTCACAAGGCGGTCACATCTGCCGTGATAGCAGAGCCATAAGGTTGAAATCCGGTCGGCAAGGGCGGAGGATGCGGTCATGGCTGTTTTGTTGAGCAAAGGGCGCTTTCGGGCGCGTCTGGCGCAGAGTGACGAAGATCTGGCGGCGGCGCAGGCGCTCCGAACGCGGGCGTTTGGCACCGGCGCATTGGATGCTGACGCGTTCGATCCGGTTTGCGCCCATGTTCTGGTCGAAGACCTGCAGGACGAGGGCGCTCTGGTCTGTTGTTTCCGTATGCTGACCATGGATAGCGGGGCTGAGATCGGGCGCAGCTACTCGGCGCAGTTTTACGATCTATCCAGCCTCAAGGGGTTCTCGGGCCGTATGGTCGAGATGGGGCGGTTCTGTATCCACCCCGACTGGACAGACCCGGACATCCTACGTGTGGCGTGGGGTGCAATGACGGCCTATGTGGACCAGAACGGGATCGAGATGCTGTTTGGATGTTCCTCATTCGCAGGGACCGAGACGGCCGAGTATCTGGACGCGTTCGCGATGCTCAAACACCGTCATTTGGCCCCGAAACGCTGGCTGCCGCGGGTGAAGGCTCCGGATGTGTTTCGGTTTGCGTCCAAGCTGCGGCGCAGGCCGGACGTCAAGAAAGCGATGCTGCGGATGCCGCCATTGCTGCGCACCTATCTGATGATGGGCGGCTGGGTCAGCGATCATGCGGTGGTGGATCGGCACATGAACACGTTGCACGTTTTCACCGGGTTGGAGATTGGGGCGATTCCCCCGGCCCGCAAACGGTTGCTGCGGGCGGTGGCTCGGTAACTCCGGATTTTCGACGAGAAGAAGGTGTGGGCGTTGACGCGCCAGCCCTGCCGGTTTAGCTGGCGGGCATGGCGAGAATTCCTTTGTTGCAGATGTCCGGCATTTCCCTGACCTTCGGGGGTGATCCGGTGTTTTCCGGTTTGGATCTGGTGGTCCAGCCGGGTGATCGCGTTGCGCTTGTGGGGCGCAACGGCTCGGGCAAATCCACCCTGATGAAGGTGATGGCGGGGCTGGTTGAGGCCGATCAGGGCGAGATCGTTGTGCCTCCCGGTAAATCCGTTGGGTATATGGAGCAGGACCCAGGGATGGAGGGGTTCCCGACGCTGGGCGACTATGCCTCAAGCGGGTTGGAGCCGGGCGAGCTGTACAAGGTCGAACGCGCCGGTGAGGGGCTGAAATTCGATCCGTCACGCCCTGTTGAGACCGCCTCGGGCGGGGAACGGCGGCGGGCGGCCTTGGCCAAACTGATGGCCGAAGCGCCGGACCTGATGTTGCTGGACGAGCCGACCAACCATCTGGACATCGAAGCCATCGCTTGGCTGGAGCGCGAATTGGGCGCGACGCGGGCCGCCTATGTGCTGATCTCGCACGACCGCGCGTTCCTGCGGACATTGACCCGTGCAACCTTGTGGATTGATCGCGGAATGGTGCGGCGGCAGGAGCAGGGGTTTGAGGCATTCGAGACTTGGCGCGACAAGGTTTGGGAAGAGGAAGATCAGCAGCGGCACAAATTGAACCGTCTGATCCAGTCCGAGGCGAAATGGGCGGTCGAAGGCATCAGCGCGCGGCGCAAGCGCAACCAAGGGCGGGTGCGCGCGTTGCAGGCCCTTAGGGCCGAAAAAGCGGCGCAGATCAAGCGTCAGGGCTCGGCGGCGATGTCACTTGAGGCCGGGCCGAAGTCCGGTCGCAAGGTGATCGAGGCCAAGGCTTTGTCGAAAGCCTATGGCGACAAGCAGATCGTGCGCAGCTTTGATCTATTGGCGCAGCGCGGCGATCGGGTTGCTTTTGTTGGGCCGAACGGGGTGGGCAAAACCACTCTGCTGAAGATGCTGCTGGGGCAGGAGACTCCGGATGAGGGCTCTGTGACCCTTGGCACCAATCTGGAGATCGCGGTGTTTGACCAGACCCGCGCGCAGTTGGGCCCCGAGATGAGCCTCTGGGACAGCCTGACCGGCGACCCAGAGATGCGGGTGTCGGGCAAGGCCGATCAGGTCATGGTTGGCGGGCAGCCCAAGCATGTTGTGGGTTACCTCAAAGAGTTCCTGTTCGATGAACGTCAGGCAAGAGCGGCTGTTAAGTCCTTGTCCGGTGGAGAAAAAGCGCGTTTGCTGTTGGCGAAGCTGATGGCTAAACCGTCGAACCTACTGGTGCTGGACGAACCGACCAACGATCTGGATGTGGAAACTCTGGACCTGCTGCAAGAGCTGTTGGACGACTATGACGGCACGGTTCTGCTGGTCAGCCACGACCGGGACTTTCTGGACCGCGTTGCCACCATAACCATCGCGATGGAGGGCAATGGCCGCGCGACCGTCTATGCGGGCGGGTGGTCGGACTATATCGCTCAGCGGGGTGATCTTGCCCCTAAGAAAGAAGAGAAAACAAAAGCTTCCAAGCCAAAGGTGAAGAAAGGGGCCAAGCCGAAACTAGGCCTGTCCTTCTCGGAAAAGCACCGGCTGGAGAAGCTCCCGGCCGAGATTGCGCGGCTGGAGGCCGAGATTGCCAAGCTGGAAGAGCTGATGGCAGACCCCGACCTGTTCACGCGCGAGCCGGTCAAGTTCCAGAAAGCCACCGAAGCGCTGGTCGAACGGCAGGAGAAACTGTCGGCCTCCGAGGAAGAGTGGTTGATGCTTGAGGAGAAGGCCGAAGGCGGGTAGCAAACGAACCGAAGCCCGTTTCCTCAGACTTTGAGCGTCGTCTTATGCGCGTCCCCGGATCGGGCGTGCGGGGTTGCCAACGACCGTTTCATCGGGTGCGACAGATTTGGTCACGACACTGCCCGCGCCGACAATGGCGCGGTCGCCGATTGAAACACCAGGCAGGATTATGGCGCCGCCGCCAATCCAAACATTCTCTCCAATCGTGACCGGATGCGCGATTTCAAGACCGTCTGCGCGCAGGTCGGGGTCCTTGGCGTGTTCAGCGCAATAGATCTGGACGTTAGGGCCCAGCATTGTGTCGCTGCCGATCCTGACAGGCGCGGTATCCAATATGGTACAGCCCGCGTTAAAATAGACACGATCGCCCAGAGATAGGTTGAATCCATAGGCGCAATGAAACGGGGCTTCGATGAAGCACATATGCCCGGTTTCGGCGAAAAGTGCGAGCAGCTCGGGCGCGATGGGGCCGCGATCATCGGGTTGGCATGTGTTGTGGGCGTAAACGGCGCGACGGGCGGTCTGGCGCAAGTCTTCCAGTTCCGGATCGAGGCAGGTGTACCACGCACCTGCCGCCATTTTCTGTCGCTCGCTCATGTTTTTAGGGTTAGCGCATCCTTAGAGCGCCGTCGATGCGGATGACCTCTCCGTTCAGATATCCCATCTCGACGATGAAGGCGGCGAGGCGTCCGTATTCCTTCGGGTCCCCCAAGCGGGGTGGGTTCGGGACGTCGGCGGCCAATTGGGCTTGCACCTCTTCCGGCAGACCGGCCAGCATGGGCGTCATGAAAATGCCGGGCGCGATGGTCATCACCCGGATACCGGTTGAGGCCAGATCGCGTGCCATAGGTAGGGTCATACCAACCACGCCGCCTTTTGAAGCCGCGTAGGCCGCCTGACCCTTTTGCCCGTCGAACGCCGCGATAGATGCGGTGTTGATGATGACTCCACGGGCCCCGTCTGCATCGGGTTCATTCAAGGCCATTTGAGCCGCAGCCAAACGGGCGACATTGAAACTGCCCACCAGATTGATGTCGATGGTGCGCTGGAACGCGTCCAAAGGGTGCGGGCCGTCGCGCCCGAAGGTCTTGATACCGTCCGCAATACCGGCGCAATTCACGGCAGCGGTGATCTTGCCCATTTTATCCGTGGCCAGCCCGACCGCTGCTGCGACCGAGGCTTCTTGGGTTACATCGGTCTCATTGAAATGCCCTCCGATCTCGGCGGCGACCTTCGTGCCTCGGTCGGCATCGCGATCCAGCAGCGTGACCTGAGCGCCTTGCGCGGCAAAGTACCGGGCGGTGGCTTCGCCCAAACCGGACGCACCGCCGGTGATGATGGCTGCGGTGTCGGACAGGTTCATGATGGGCCTCCTCGCGGGTTAATGAACATATGTTCAATAAACAGTTTAGCCGCGTCCTGTCTATAGGTTTGGCTTTGGACCCCGCGTTGGGTTCTGAAGAAATCCTCAGAAAGTTTTCAGATCGGCTTCACGGAAGATCGCCAACTCGTGAATGAACAACCTGACGCGGTCGGGTGTTTTTTCGTCAGGAGGTGCTGAAATGTTAAAGAGTACAAAGCAAAAACTTGGCGCGCTTGCGATGGCGCCGTTTGTCGGGGTGTTCATGGTCGGAAGCGCAGCAGCCGCGCCGGAAACCTGCAACTGGAAAACAGCGCGTGATCTCGCCAATGCCGGAGACTACGCAGGTTTGTGCGATTGCGCGCAGGTTACGCCCAGCTTTCTGGAGCGTCTGCAGAGGCGGACCGATTTCGAAATCACTCTAAGCGTTACAGGTGCGCAATGCCCGGGATTGGCAACTTTGCTGACCGATTTGCCCACGGCGACTGTGCAGGCCGCTTCGAACCAAGGCGAGGACAGGTCTTCTAGCGGTCCGGGCAACAGTGGCGGAGTAGGTTCGGCAGGTGACGGTGGTCCAGGCGGCGATGACGGCCCCGGTGATGGGGGCGATGGTCCCGGAGATGGCGGCGGCGATGGACCGGGTAACGGCGGCGACGGCCCCGGTAACGGTGGCAATGGCGGCAACAACGGCGGTCCCGGCAACGGCAATGGAAATGGTGGAAACCCCGGAAACGGTGGTGGAAATAACGGAGGTTCAGGGCCGGGCACCGGTAATGGTGGCGGCAACAATGGACAGGGCGGCGGCTCCGGAAACGGCGGCGGCGGCTCCGGAAATGGAGGAAGCAGCGGCGACGGCAAAGGCGGTGGTGGCAAAGGCGGCGACGGTAAGGGTGGCGGCAAGAACGGCGGAGGAAAGGGCAAGAAGTAGCCCATCGTGACGCAGCCCCTGAGCCTTTTGTAGGTCGCCACATCCGGCGACCTACACCAGCATATCAAACTCCGGATACAGCTAGCGCCATCTCGGTAATTTACAGCGCCAGCGGGTAGGTGACCGGTTTAGCGCCAGTCGCTTTAGGCATCTTCTTTGCTGCCGATGCCGGTAATTTCGACTTTGCGATCCGCTCGCCAGGTTTGCCGTCTTTGAAAAAGCTGTCGACCCGCCAGCTTGCTTTCAGGGTTCTCGGCAGCTTGCTCAACATGCGCGAGGTTTCCTTCGACGCACTGCTCCACCAGGGTTTCATGCCGCCGCTGCACTTTGCATGAAACCGGACGCGGACCCGATAGCCCGAGGCTTTCTCTTCTTTTCTGAAGTCCTGCAAGCTCTTGATCAGTTTGGATTCAAAGGCGCTGTAGTAGGTCGAGTTTGAGCTGGCAGACATGGGCGTCAGATTAACATTAGTGCCGGGACCACCAAGTTTTTCGCTTAGGATATGGCCTTTGATGTATGTCTGTGCCTGCAGTTCCGAGTAGTCGGACAGCATCTGAATTTCTGTCAGCGCCAGAAGCTCCAAAATCTTGTCGACCGAATTTGCCTTGGCAAGCTTTTGGAGCGTCGACTTGCTGGACAGGGCCTTTTGCACCGCGGCCAGATCAATCAGGTCTTTTACATCCCAGCGCGAGTTGAACCGTTCGACAATCGCGCAATGGCCGGTAGCCGGAGAGCTTCCCTTTTGCTTCAAGCTGTCGGTTGTCAGGATGCAGGTGACCTCATCCGCGCCGGTCGAGAATTTTTCGCCCTCAAAGACAACATCGGCGCGGCGGGAAGATGTGAATTTGTTCGCAACTACCATGTTCAAATCATACTAAAACGCTTCAATAGTCAGCAGTTTAGCATAGATTTGGGCTTCGACGAAACAAGGCGCTCCGGGCGCAGGTGTTTGCGCCCGGAAACGAGAAAGATCAGCCTAGCTGAACCAGAGCGTGGCGTTTCTTGCCTGCGCTCAGCTTGATGGGAGAGGAAAGCGCGCCTGCGTCAATCATCAAGCCTGCATCCGTCAGCGGCGCATCGTCCAGCTTGGCGCCGTTTTCCGAGATCAGGCGCTTGGCCTCTTTCCCGGACTTGGCCAGACCGGATTTCACGATCAACTGCACGATCGACATGCCATCGCCCAGCTCATCCGCGCTGAGCGTGAGGGTCGGAAGGTCTCCACCCACGCCGCCCTTTTCGAACACTTCACGCGCGGTGGCCTCGGCTGTCGCTGCGGCCTCACACCCATGCAGAAGGGTCGTGACTTCGTTGGCGAGGCGGATTTTGGCCTCGTTGATCTCGGACCCCTGCAACGCACCCATGCGGTCGCATTCATCGACCGGAAGCTCGGTGAAGATCTTCAGGAAGCGGCCTACATCGGCGTCGGTCGTGTTGCGCCAGAACTGCCAGAACTCATAAGGCGACAGCATATCGCCGTTCAGCCAGATCGCACCGCCCTGCGATTTGCCCATCTTGCGGCCGTCGCTGGTGGTCAGCAGAGGCGTCGTCAGGCCGTAGATTTCCTGATCCAATACGCGGCGGGTCAGGTCGATGCCGTTGACGATATTACCCCACTGATCTGAGCCGCCCATTTGCAGAACGCAGCCATAGCGACGGTTCAGCTCAAGGAAGTCGTAGGCCTGCAGGATCATGTAGTTGAATTCGAGGAAGCTCAGCGATTGTTCGCGGTCCAGCCGGGATTTCACGGACTCGAAGGACAGCATTCGGTTGACCGAGAAATGCCGCCCGATATCGCGCAGGAAATCGAGGTAGTTCAGGCTGTCCAGCCATTCGGCATTGTTCAGCATCAGCGCGCCGGTCTCGCTGTCATCGTAGGACAGGTATTTCGAGAATACCTGCTTCATGCCTGCGATATTGGCGTCGATCTGTTCAGGGCCCAGCAGGGGGCGTTCGTCCGAGCGGAACGAGGGGTCGCCCACCTTGGTGGTGCCGCCGCCCATTAGGGTGATCGGCTTGTGGCCGGTCTTTTGCAGCCAACGCAGCACCATGATGTTCATCAGGTGGCCCACATGCAGCGACTGCGCAGTGGCGTCATAGCCGATATAAGCCGTCTGCACCCCGTCGATCAGCGCGTCGTCAAGGCCCTGATAATCGGTGCAGTCGGCGAGAAAGCCGCGCTCGATCATCGTGGCGATGAAATCCGATTTGGGGTGGTAGGTCATATCGTGCCCTCGGGGTTACTGTTGCGGGGCACTGTATAGGCGGCGGCGTAGGGAAGGGGAAGGTGCCTTTTGTGCTGAAAAACACCTCGGGCCAGCGTCGCATACATGGCGCTCGGGGCAGAATTCTTTGCAGCTTGGGCGCAAGGCGCTTGCCTTGTCTGCCATAGGCGGGGCAGGTTGGCGCCGTTGCACGCTCTGATTGTTCAGAAGGCAGGTGCAACGTCTGATACAGGCAGGAGGCAGCCGTGCGGCAGTCCAACAACAAACAAGGGCCGATCCGTGCGCTTGGGGCGATGTCCGGAACGTCAATGGATGGCGTGGATGCGGCCGTGGTCGAAACCGATGGTCATCGGATCTTCAGCTTTGGTGAAACCGGCTATCGCGCCTATTCCGAGGCTGAACGTGCGGTGATCCGGGCCGCCTTGGGGCAATGGCAAGGCCCAGATGTGGAGGTCGCGGGCGAGTTGGTGACCGTGGCCCATGCCGAGGCCCTGTCGGAATTCGAAGAGGTGGATTTGATCGGCTTTCACGGTCAGACCCTTGCGCATGAGCCGCGAGGGCGCGGCACCTTGCAGGTGGGCGATGGTGTCGGGCTGGCACAGTCGCTCGGTTTGCCGGTTGTCTGGGACTTCCGCAGTGATGACGTGGCTTTGGGGGGCGAAGGCGCGCCTCTGGCCCCGTTTTTTCATTTCGCCTGTGCCAAATGGATCGATGCGCAGAAGCCGTTGTGTTTTCTGAACCTCGGCGGTGTCGGCAACCTGACCTATGTAGACCCGTCTTTTGATGGCCCCGAAGCGCCTGGGGCGTTGCTTGCTTTTGACACCGGCCCGGCAAATGCGCCTGTGGATGATCTGATGCAAGCTCGCCTGGGCCAACCGATGGATCGCGATGGCGCAGTAGCCCGCGGCGGCTCCGTGGAAACCGGTGCGCTGGAGCTGTTTTTGGCCGAACCATTCTTTGCGCGCATGCCGCCCAAATCCCTGGATCGAAACGACTTCGCCGAGATGGTACGACTGGTGCAGGAGTTGAGCGATGCGGACGCGGTCGCGACCCTGACCGCAATGTGTGCGGCAGGTGTGGCGCAGGGGATGCAGCATTGTCCCAAATCTCCGGCGCGCGTGCTGGTGACCGGCGGCGGGCGGCATAACCCCGTTCTGATGGAGATGCTGCGCGTCTCGTTGGATTGCCCGGTTGAGCCGGTCGAGGCCGTAGGACTGGACGGCGATATGTTGGAAGCACAGGCCTTCGCCTATCTGGCGGTCCGCGTGGCGCGAGGTCTGCCGACTTCATGCCCCGGAACGACGGGCGTACAGGCCCTGGTGGGCGGCGGCATTGTCAGCCGTGTCTCGGTGGATCAGGCCAGCTGAGCTGGGAACTCGGACCAAGTGGTTCAAAAGCGGACACAAATGTGCAACGCTTGTGTGAACGTGTTTCAACAAAGGTCTTGTTTCATGGCGACAAAAGCGGAACTGGAAGCCGAACTCGAGGCGTTGCGTGCTCGTAACGCGAAATTGGAGGAGAGCGCTGAGGCGGGCACCGAAGAAAAAGCCTCGACCAAAACGAGCGATGAGATTCGGCGGTTGCTGAAGGAGCATGGCGTTGATCTATCCGGGGCCGAGGCCATGGGTGAGGACGTCGTTGCCGAGTTTGGTCGTTTGCAGAAGGACTATCCGATTACAGTTCTGCTGATTGCGTTCTCGCTTGGGTATGTGGTCGGTCGGGCCAGTAGATAGAGAGGGTGAGATGAGCAGGTTTAGCAGAAATCTTGTAACGATCTATCGCACGGAACGCCTGATCGCGCGTCGTCGTCTTGCGGTGATGCAGCAGCAGACGATCCTGATGGTGCTGGCGGGTATCGCTGCACTGGCCGGTCTGGTTGCCCTGAATGTTGCCATTTTTTTCGCACTGGACGCGTTGATGTCTTCCGCAGGTGCAGCAGCGGTTCTGGCGGCCGGGAACCTGGTTTTGGCGGCGCTACTGGTTCTGTTTGCGCGGCGGACCAGTGTCGAGGATGAAATCGCCCCAGCGGTAGAGGTACGCGACATGGCAATCGCGGACGTTGAAGACGAGATGGAAGAGATGGCCACTGAAGCACGTGAGGTGGTTCAGGCGGTCAAGAGCATTGGCGCAAATCCGTTGGGCTCTTTACCAGCGTTGCTGGTGCCTTTGTTGACTGCGCTTTTGAAGAACCGGGCCGAGAAATAGGTGGGTGCGGGGTTGGGGGCTCTGCCCCCGCCGCGCTTTGCGCGACCTCCCCCGAGGTATTGTTAGCCAGATGAAGTTTGGATCCCTTGCGCTATCGGCTGCGAGGGATGTCGAAGCCGGGGGCGGCGAGGTCGAAACCTTCGAATTCGAAACCGGGAGAGACGGTGCAGCTGACCAGAGTATAGTCTCCGGTCGTTCGGGCGGCTTGCCAGTGATTTTCAGGAACGATCAGTTGCGGCGCGCCTTTGGACAGGTCTGGGCTGAGAAGGTGGTCGGTGGCAGGGCCTTGGTCGGTTTCACTGATCGACAGGATCAGAGGGGCGCCTGCGTGATAAAGCCAGATCTCGGTCGCGTCGACGCGGTGCCAGTGACTGGATTCCTCGGCCTCGAGCAGGAAATAGATGCAGGTGCCCGTGGCGCGGCCTTGGTTTTGGGCGCGCCATGTCTCGCGGTACCAGCCGCCTTCGGGGTGTTTTTGCAGGTTCAGGTGATCGATGATCTCTTGCGCGGTCATGTTTGGCCCTTTGGGTTTTTACGCGATTATGCATGGGTTCGCGCGATCCGCTATGGCAATCATCGCGTCAGGTCATATGTTTGCGCCATGACCCTTACGATCCCCTTTGATAACTCCTACGCCCGTTTGCCGGATGCCTTTTACACGCGGCAGTCTCCGGTCCCTGTGAAAGAGCCTCAGTTGATTGCGTTCAACGAGGGGTTGGCGCGGATTTTGCGCATCTCACCTGGAGATGTCACCGAGATGGCGCAGGCTTTTGCAGGGAATACGGTACCCGACGGAGCAGAGCCTTTGGCGCAGCTGTATTCGGGGCATCAGTTCGGGACTTATAATCCTCAGCTCGGGGATGGGCGTGCAGTTTTGCTGGGTGAGACTGTGGGCGAAGACGGGATACGCCGTGACATTCAGCTAAAGGGCTCGGGCCGGACGCCTTATTCGCGGCAAGGCGACGGGCGGGCATGGCTGGGGCCGGTGTTGCGGGAATACATTGTCTCAGAAGCGATGCATGCGCTGGGCATTCCGACCACGCGCGCTCTGGCGGCTGTTGAAACGGGTGAAGCCGTTTACCGCGAAGGGCCGATGCCTGGAGCGGTTCTGACCCGTGTGGCGCAGAGCCATTTGCGCGTGGGCACATTTCAGGTCTTTGCCGGGCGCGGGCAGGTCGAAAGTTTGAAACAACTGACCGACTATACCATCCAGCGCCACTACCCCGAAGCTGAAGGGCCAATGGGTCTGTTGCGGGCCGTGCGCGATGCGCAGGCGAAGCTGATCGCGGCGTGGATGAGCGTTGGGTTCATTCACGGGGTGATGAATACGGACAATTCCTCGATCGCGGGGGAGACCATCGACTATGGTCCTTGCGCCTTCATGGACAGCTACCATCCGAATACGGTCTACAGTTCGATCGACCGGATGGGGCGTTATGCCTATTCTAACCAGCCCGAAATCGCAGTGTGGAATCTTGCGCAACTGGCGACGGCCTTGATCCAACAATACGATGATCCTCAGGACGGCGTCGAAGAAGCGACCGAGATCGTACACGCCATGCCCGATTTGTTGCAGCAGGAGTGGTTGAGCCGCTTCCGTGCCAAGCTGGGTTTAACGCGCGTAGAGGATGTGGATCTTGAGTTGATCACCGACCTGTTGAAGCGCATGGCCGAAGAGCAGGCGGATTTCACCAACACGTTCCGGGCACTGGGCGGAGAGACCGCGCGGGATCAGTTCACGAACCCCGAGGCGTTTGATGGCTGGGCTGAGGGTTGGCAGGCCCGCAAGTCGCGCGAGTCGGATCCACAAGGGATTATGGCAGCGGCAAACCCGGCCTTCATCCCGCGCAACCACCGCGTTGAGCAGATGATCGAAGCTGCGGTGAAGGGGGACTATGCGCCGTTCCATCGATTGAACGATGTGTTGTCACGCCCCTTTGAGGATCAGCCCGAGGATGTCGATCTGACACGGCCCCCCAGTGCAAATGAGGTGGTTCACGCCACGTTCTGCGGAACCTGATTGCGTCCCAGCAGCTCAAATTGAAGGCAGGTTTCGGACATGTCGATGGGCAGAGTTGGAGAGATCAGGCCGCTATCGGCCAGCATGACCGATTCCCGTTTCAGTTGGATTTCGCGTCCGGATTCCGATTTCACGTAGGTCCCTGAGGTGCTGCGATCTGTAAGGATCAGCTTACCTGCTTTCATGGCAAGGACCGCATGAAGGCGCGAGATCCAGGGCTGCGGCAATACCACATCACAGTCAGGCGCACGGCCGATCTTGAACTCTCCATTGCCTAAACAACGCCAGACTCGGTCTTCATGGCGCAGGATCAGGGTCAGACCTTCGCGGGGCTGCCAGTTCTCCTCGGTGCGGCCAAAACTCTGTGGCAGGCGCGTCTGCGAGATAGAGTCGGATTCGGGGTGGATCAGGGAATAGGCCGTCTGAGGCTCGGTCAGACCTTTCAGGCTGAGCTGGCCCAAAGGTGTCAGCGTGCGCCGAAGATCGGCAGGAAGCAAAACAGCGATCCCCTGGCTGAAACAGGCCTCGCCCGGATTGGCAGCGGTTGCAAAGCGGGCGGTCACGTTGACGGCCTCGCCATAGATGCCGCGCTTCCCAATCACGATGGGGCCGCAATGCACGCCGACATGAACCGATAGCGGCGTATGTGTCGAAGGTTCAATCAGTTTCAGGGCTGCATTGTAGGCCGCACTTGGGTTCTCGAAATAGCTGAGAACATCGTCGCCCTTTTGCCCGACCGGAATGCCGCCAAACTCCTGCAGGACCGAGCGCAGCCGATCGATCTCTAGCTGGATCAGGCGCTGGGCTTCGTCATCGCCCACCGCCTTGTAGAGCGGCGTACTGCCCACGATATCGGCAATGATCATCGTGGCGAATGTGGATTCAACGTCCAAGGGCGAGTTTCCTTTTTGCGGCAGTTTAACCCCGCTTGATTTCGTGTAAACTTATTTAATGTAATGCTCATAAACCTTTGAGGGAACGCGCTGAGAATTGCAACACCGCGCGCATTCCAAAGGTTCCAAATCGGTGCCGTTGACCCTGAAAAGCGACATGAAAATACCCTCAGTTCTCCGGCTTGCCAGCTACAATATCCAGAAATGTGTCGGCCTTGATCTCCGGCGTCAGCCACAGCGTATCCTTCAGGTTCTCGAAGGAATGCGCGCCGATATCGTCGTGTTGCAGGAGGCTGACAAACGCTTGCCGCCACGGCCTGCAGCGCTGCCTCAGTTCATGTTGGATGAGGCCGGATGGCAGATCGTCGATCTCGGCGGGGCAGGCAGTTTGGGATGGCATGGAAATGCGGTGATCTGGCGCGGCGATGCGATCTCGGTCCGTCAAACCGGCCATCACGAATTGCCGGGGTTCGAGCCGCGCGGCGCGGTGCGGGTTGAGTTCGATACTCCCATTGGGCCGCTTCGGGTGATGGGCATGCATCTTGGGTTGCTGTCCGCTTCGCGTCGCCGGCAGATCACTCACATCCGCCAGTTCGGCGCGGATCTGGAGGATATGCCGACGGTCTGGGCCGGGGATTTCAACGAATGGTCGCGCTCACCGGTGTTGGACAACCTCGTGCCCGAGATGCGGTTTCTGCCTCCGATACCCAGCTTTCCCGCCGCCCAGCCCTTGGGCGCTTTGGACCGGATTGCCCTGGGGCAGGGGGTCGAGGTGCATGCGCATGGCGTGCACGAGGATCGCCCGGCCCATATCGCCTCGGACCATTTGCCTATCTGGGCCGATCTGCGCCTTGAAGGATGATCTGCGCAGGCATGTCGAATTCTTGTGGCGCGGCGCGTGCGGACATACTAAGACAGACACCCGGGTAGTTTCTGAGGGGCATCATGCCGGATACGATCATTTCGCGTTGTGAAGCCAAGGGCCTTCGCATGACCGGCCAGCGGCGCACCATTGCGCAGGTTCTCGAGGAGAGCGCGGACCACCCGGATGTCGAAGAACTCTACGCCCGCGCGTCCGCTTTGGATTCGGGTATCTCGATCGCAACGGTCTACCGCACGGTGAAACTATTCGAAGAGGCTGGCATTCTGGAGCGTCTGGAATTCGGCGATGGCCGCGCCCGTTATGAAGATGCCGAGAGAGATCACCATGATCACCTGATCGACATGCAATCGGGGGAAGTGATCGAATTCGTCGACCCCGAGATCGAAGCCCTGCAGGAAAAGATCGCGGAAAAGTTGGGCTATCGCCTGAAGGGGCACCGGCTGGAGCTGTATGGCGTTCCCATCAAGCCTGAGTGATCCATCACCAAACGCGATGGGTGGCAACAAGACAATTCATCGCCCGCGATGTGATAGGTCTTGATTTAACGCAATACATACGGTTTTGCTGAAGCGAGAAGGCGGCAATTGGTGCCGCCCATTTCTTTACGGACAGACCCATGAACAACGTCAACGGCATTTTGCTGGTCATTGCGTCTATGGCGGCTTTCACGCTTGAGGATGTGTTCATCAAGCAGCTGACGTCATCCATCATGCCTGGCCAGATTCTTGTCATGCTGGGGCTGGTCTGCTCTGTCGTATTTCTGGTCATGGCCATCGCAACCCGCAAACGGATTTTTGTGCCCGAGGCGTGGCAGCTTTTGCCGATGATCCGCGCTATGTCCGAGGCCGTCGCTGCGGTGGCCTTTGTGACGGCGCTGGCCCGTGTGGACCTTTCGACCGTCGCGGCCGTGTTTCAGGCAATGCCACTAGCGGTCACCATGGGGGCAGCGCTGTTTCTGGGTGAACAGGTCGGCTGGCGACGCTGGAGCGCGATTGGCGTTGGCTTTATCGGCGTGCTGATGATCATCCGGCCCGGGCTTGAAGGGTTCCGCCCGGAATCCCTCTATGTGGTGGCTGCGGTGATCGGCGTGGCGGCGCGTGATCTGATTACGCGGCGGTTGGACAGCAAGGTCTCGTCAGCGGTGGTGTCGTTACAGGCCTATCTGGCTTTGGCTGTCGGCGGTGCAGCCTTGATGATCATGAGCGGCCATCCACTGGAAGCCATGCAAAGCGCTGAGATCTGGCCTTTTGCTGGAGCGGCCTTTTTCGGTGTTCTGGGCTACTATGCGATCGTGATCGCAATGCGCGTCGGCGAAGCCTCGGCCGTCACGCCGTTTCGCTACACGCGGCTGTTGTTCTCGATCCTTGCGGGTGTCCTGGTCTTTGGCGAACGTCCGGACCTGATGACACTGGCCGGGGCGTCCCTGATCATCGGCTCGGGCCTGTATACCTTTCTACGCGAACGCAAGTTGGCGCGCGAAATGGCATTGGCCGCCGCGTAGCCCTGTTGGCGCAAACATGACGCTGTTAGCCCTAAAGGGCCGGGAATGTACGTGTTAGCGATAACGGAAATGGTTTACTTTTAGTTCCGTGCTGCTATGACGCGTGCAACGGAATGCAGCCACAGGGACCGCCCTCATGAGTACCATCATCGACATTCACGCACGCGAAATCCTGGACAGCCGGGGCAACCCGACGGTTGAGGTCGACGTGATTCTGGAAGACGGCACAATGGGCCGCGCGGCTGTGCCCTCGGGTGCCTCCACCGGCGCCTATGAGGCGGTTGAAAAACGCGACGGTGACACGGCGCGTTACATGGGCAAGGGCGTGCTCGAGGCCGTTGCTGCCGTCAACGGTGAGATCGCTGAGGAACTGGTGGGCTTTGACGCGACCGAACAGGTCGCCATCGACCAGGCGATGATCGAGTTGGACGGGACCGAGAACAAGGGTCGTCTGGGCGCAAACGCTATTCTGGGTGTTTCGCTTGCGACGGCCAAGGCGGCGGCGGATTTCACCACGCAACCCTTGTATCGCTATGTCGGTGGTACCTCGGCCCGCGTCCTGCCGGTTCCGATGATGAACATCATCAACGGGGGCGAGCACGCCGACAACCCGATCGACATTCAGGAATTCATGATCATGCCGACCTCGGCCGCGAATATCCGCGAGGCGGTCCGCATGGGCTCCGAGGTGTTCCACACGCTTAAGCGTGAGTTGTCGGCTGCCGGTCTGGCCACCGGAGTGGGGGACGAAGGAGGCTTTGCCCCCAACATCGCGTCGACGCGCGAGGCATTGGATTTCATCCTGCAGGCGGTCGAAAAAGCGGGCTACAAGCCGGGTGAGGAAATTCACCTCGCGCTGGATTGCGCCGCGACCGAATACTTCAAGGACGGCAAATATGTGCTGGCGGGTGAGAATATCTCGCTGACCTCAGAGGAAAACGCCGAGTATCTGGCGACCTTGGTCAAAGACTATCCGATCATCTCGATCGAAGACGGCATGTCCGAAGACGACTGGGATGGCTGGAAAGCACTGACCGACGCGATCGGTGACAAGGTTCAGCTGGTCGGCGACGACCTTTTCGTTACCAACCCGGAACGTCTGGCCGAAGGGATCGAGCGCGGCTGCGCTAACTCGATGCTGGTCAAGGTGAACCAGATCGGCTCGCTGACCGAGACCCTACGCGCCGTCGATATGGCCCACCGCGCGCGCTATACCAACGTGATGTCGCACCGCTCGGGCGAGACCGAAGATGCCACCATCGCCGACCTAGCCGTGGCGACCAACTGCGGACAGATCAAAACCGGATCGCTGGCGCGTTCGGACCGGTTGGCCAAGTATAACCAACTGATCCGTATTGAAGAATCTCTGGGTGAAATTGCGGAATACGCGGGAGCATCGATCCTGAAACGGTGATTTCAAACCCTGTTCTGAGCACTGCTGGAGGCCCTCTTTCCCCGGAAAGAGGGCCTTTTTGATAGCAAAAGGACGGCTGCGACTGTTAATTCCTCTCGCTAGGAGAATTCGCCTTATTTGCAAGTATTTAGCGGGTTAACGGATGTTATGTGTGAACTTAATCACACAGCGCTCACGGTTTCGTGTTCTATACTGAAGTCATTACAGAAAGGAGCACACCATGACTGGTTCGAAATTCCTTCTCGTAGCGACAGTTCTCAGCACTGTATTTCTGGCGGCCTGTGCAGGGCCCGGGACCTATCCGATCACAGGGCAAAAGGTCTCCTCCGACGATCCGGTGCAGGAGATGAACTACAACCCGAATGTGGTTTTCCGGGGCGAGTCGCGCTAGAGCGCTTTGCTCATCAGCATATAGCGCTCGCGTGGTTTGAAGCCGGTGCGCAGATATAGTTTCTGTGTCGCCTCATGCGTGCGATCGACTTCAAGGTGCAGGGCGGTCAGCCCTGCCTCGGCCAGGGCCTTGGGTAGTTCCAGCAGGACCTCGGTCGCGATGCCCCGTCCACGAACGGCGGGGCGGATGTAGATTTCGTCCACGAACCCATCCATGCCGCCAAACTCAACCGACCAGCCGAAGGTCAGGATGATATAGCCCAAAGGCGCGCGGCCTGGGCCGATCAGGTAGATGCAGCCATGGGGGATGCCCTCAAGCAGAGGCATCAGCGCCTCGCGCCGTTGGTCGGCGTCCTGTGAGATCCCTTGTTCGGCATGAAACGCAGAAACCAGCCCAATCAGGCGGTCCAGATCTTCAGGGCGAGCCAGTCTTAAAGCGGCGGTCATAGGCGGGCCAGCCTTTCCGTGAGGAGGGTGAAGAATCCTTGGGCGTCTACGTCGCCCATGAACATAGCGTTCGGTTTTCGGTCTGTTACACGCCACCAGTCAGCGACTGTCATGCCCAGCGTTAATTCTGATTTGGTTTCGATCTCAACATTAATGTGGCGACCCGAGAACAGTTCTGGCTGAATCAAATAGGCGGTAACGCAGGGATCGTGCAAAGGTGCGCCTTCCGAGCCGTACTTTTCCTTGTCAAAGCGCTCGAAGAAATCGGTCATTTCAGCGACGGCATGACCGACCTTACTGTCCAGCGATCTGAATGCGTCATTGCGATGCGGTGTAACTAAAGCGTCATGGGTCACATCAAGAGGCATTACGACAATATGAGCGCCAGATTTGAACACTATATCAGCAGCTTCCGGGTCGACATAGATGTTGAACTCTGCGGCTGGCGTGATGTTCCCAACCTCGAAATAGGCACCGCCCATCAGCACGATTTCCTGCACCCGGTCGACGATATCGGGGGCCTTCTGGAAAGCCGTAGCGATGTTCGTCAGCGGCCCCAGCGGACAGAGCGTGACTGTCCCCGCTGCCTCAGCACGCAGGGTGTCGATGATAAAGTCAACCGCATGACCCTCGGCCAAAGGCATCTGTGGGTCCGGCAGAACGGGACCGTCCAGCCCGGTTTTGCCATGCACATGCTCGGCCGTGATCAGCGGGCGATTCAGCGGACGGTCGCATCCGGCATAGACCGGCACCTCGGTGTGACCGGCCAGTTCACAGACGATCCGCGCGTTCTTGGCGGTCAGTTGAAGCGGCACATTTCCGGCGACGGCAGTGATACCCAGAACCTCGATCTCTTCGGGGCTGGCGAGCGCTAGAAGAATTGCGACGGCGTCGTCCTGACCGGGGTCGGTGTCGATGATGATCTTGCGGGGCATTGGAGTCTCCGGGGGGCGTGAAGGTCGGACAGTCGCAAGTGTCACGCGACTTGTCCACCTGATTCAGGCCCCAACTGGCGGGAGTTTGCCATTGGCGCGATGTTCCTCGGTCTTCACCTCATCCCACAGCGCATCCATCTCGGCCAGATCGCTTTGTGAGGGGGTTTTGCCGCGCGCGGCCAGGCGAGCCTCAACCTGCTCAAATCGGCGGGTAAACTTGGCGTTAGTGCGGCGCAGGGCAGCCTCGGGCTCGATCCCCAGATGGCGCCCGAGATTGACCATCACGAACAGCAGATCGCCGAATTCGTCTTCAAGCGCGTCAGCATCCTTGGCGTTGCGCGCTTCTTCCAACTCGGCGGCTTCTTCGGTGATCTTGGCGAGGACATGGCTGGCATCGGGCCAGTCGAATCCCACCCGCGCTGCCCGTTTCTGCAGCTTGTGCGCGCGCAGAAGGGCGGGCAGGTTGGCGGCCACGCCATCCAACGCACCTTTCTGTTCTTTGCCCGCGCGTTCGGCAGCCTTGATGGCTTCCCAATCCTTGGTTTGCTGGTCGGCGGACTTTTCACGAGATTCGTCGCCGAACACATGCGGGTGCCGGCTGACCATCTTGTCCGACATGGTGCGGACCACGTCCTGAAAGGTGAAATGCCCGGCTTCCTCAGCCATTTGCGCGTGAAAGACAGATTGGAAGAGAAGGTCGCCCAGCTCTCCCTTCAACTCATCATAGGCCTGCCGTTCGATGGCGTCGGCGACCTCATAGGCTTCCTCGATCGTGTAGGGGGCGATGGTCGCGAAATCCTGTTCGATGTCCCACGGACAACCGCTTTGCGGGTCGCGCAAGAGGCGCATGATTTCCAGCAGGCGCTCGATACCCGCATCACTGTCATGGATCAGAGGATTTTCAGCCATTGCGAACCCTTTCGTTCCGGTGTCAGATGCATCCATTCCGCAGTCCCGATCAGGAGTCCACCCCAGATGCCCGTCGTCAACCGAATTGCCGATTTTGCCGCCGATATGGCCAATTGGCGCCAGCACTTGCACACGATCCCTGAACTGGAGTTCGAATGCTACGAGACAGCCGCTTTCGTGGCTGAGCGTCTTCGGGAGTTCGGCGTGGATGAGTTGCACGAAGGCATTGCCAAGACCGGGATGGTGGCGATCATCAACGGACAGGGCGACGGCCCGACCATCGGTTTGCGGGCCGATATGGACGCGCTGCCGATCCCCGAGGAGACGGGCGTTGAATACGCCTCGAAGAACCCCGGCAAGATGCATGCCTGCGGGCATGACGGGCACACGACGATGCTGTTGGGGGCTGCGCGCTATCTGGCCGAGACGCGGAATTTCGCAGGCCGTGTGGCGCTGATCTTTCAACCGGCCGAAGAAGAAGGCGGCGGCGCGGATGTGATGGTGCAGGAAGGCATCATGGACCGGTTCGAAATCTCTCAGGTCTATGGCATTCACAATGATCCGGGAAACCCCGAGGGGGCTTTCTACACGACCGCGGGGCCTCTGATGGCAGCCGTGGACACGTTCGAGATTCACGTGCAGGGGCAGGGCGGGCACGGAGCACTGCCGCACCAGACGAAGGACCCGGTGATGGCGGCCTGCGGGATTGCGCAGGCGATCCAAACGATTGTCAGCCGGAACCACTATGCGGTGCAGGATCTGGTGATTTCCGTCACGCAGATTCACGCCGGGACGGTGAATAATGTGATCCCGGACACGGCTTACCTGAACGGCACCGTTCGCACGTTTGATCCAACTGTTCAGAAGATGGTGATCGAGCGGATGGAGCAGATCGTGGCTGGCCAGGCGGCCTCTTACGGGGTTGAGGCTAGGTTGGACTATCAGATCGGCTATCCGGCGACGATCAATGACGCCGAGAAAACAGCCTTTGCCGCGGATGTGGCGCGCGAGGTCTCAGGCGAGGACCGCGTTGTCGACAATATGGGCCGCGATATGGGGGCCGAGGATTTCTCATACATGCTGCAGGCGCGTCCGGGGGCTTACCTGTTTCTGGGTCAGGGTGAGGGTGCCGGGCTGCACCACCCGAAATACAACTTCAACGATGATATCGCACCGGTCGGGGCCTCGTTCTTTGCCCGGATCGTGGAAAAGGCGCAGCCGCTGGGCTGAGGGGACAAGACATGGCACTGGAAGACGCAAAACATCAGGTCGATGAGGCCTTTACCAACCCCGACCTCAAGGGCCTGTCCTATGAGAACACCTTTGGCGGCGCGACCTCGTTCCTGCGACGGCTTTACACCAAGGACTTGAAGGGTGTGGATATCGCTGTCACCGGCGTGCCGTTCGATCAGGCAGTGACGAACCGCCCCGGCACAAGGCTCGGCCCCCGCGCGATCCGCGAGGCGAGTGCGCTGCAATCCCCCGATGCACCATACGGTTGGCCTTTTGACGCGCTGAGCGAGCTGGCGATCGTTGACTATGGCGATATGGCCTATGACTACGCCAATATCCCGGCCTTTCCGGATACGCTGACCGATCATATCCGCACGATTCTGGCGGCTGACGTGGCCTCGGTCACCTTAGGCGGCGATCACTATATCAGTTTTCCGATCCTGAAAGCTTATGCCGAGAAATACGGCCCGATGTCCTTGCTGCAATTCGATGCGCATACGGACACCTGGGCGGACGATGACATGTCCCGCGTCGATCACGGGACCATGTTTTACAAGGCCGTGAAATCGGGGATCGTGGACCCGAAACGCTCGGTTCAGGTTGGTATCCGTACCAGCAACGAGGACACGCTGGGCGTCAACATCATCGACGCGCGTGAAGTTTACGAATCCGGCCCCGCTGCCGTGGCGCAGAAGATCAAATCCATACTCGGCGACCGCCCCGTCTATCTGAGCTTCGATATCGACGGTCTGGACCCAGCCTTTGCGCCGGGGACCGGGACGCCGGTTTGGGGCGGTTTGTCCTCGATTCAGGCGCAAATCATTCTGCGCGACATCGCCGGGATCAACATCAAAGGCGGGGATGTGGTCGAGGTGTCTCCGCCCTATGACACCTCCGGGGCGACTGCCATTGCGGGCGCTCATGTGGCCACGCAAATCATCTGCCTGCTGGGGTGGAACCGGCTGATGGCCGAGAAAAAGTAAACGGGGATCGAAGCGCGTTAACCAATGGTTAGCCAAGTTTCCGTTATGAGCTGAGAAACGTGATCTGAAGGGATGGGAAACAACCGCACATGACTGAATACAATCAACCGATCAGCGGCAATGATCTGGCGCGGTTCTCCGGGCCGAACACGTTTATGCGGCTGCCGCAGGCGACCTCGCTGGCTGGGCTGGATGTGGCGCTGTTGGGGATACCGATGGATATCGGTACCTCGTGGCGGTCGGGCACGCGGTTCGGACCCAAGCAAATCCGCAGCGAAAGCGCGATGATCCGGCCCTACAACATGGCTACATCGGCAGCCCCGTTCGATACGTTGCAGATTGCGGATATCGGCGATCTGGCGATCAATACGTTTTCGTTGTCGGAAAGCCTCAAGATCATCAAGGACAGCTATGACGGTATCCTCGCGCAGAATGTGGTCCCTGTGGCGATGGGCGGAGATCACTCCATCACCCTGCCGATCCTGCGTGCGATTGCCACGAAACACGGGCCGGTCGCTCTTGTGCATGTGGATGCCCATGCAGATGTAAACGACGAGATGTTTGGCGAGCGTGAGACCCATGGCACCGTCTTCCGCCGCGCCTATGAGGAAAAGCTGATCGTTCCAGACAAGACCTTTCAGATCGGCATTCGCGGCTCGGGCTATGCCTCAACCGATTTTACCGAGGCTCAGGGCTGGGGATTCCAGCAATTCCCCGCGTGGGAGTTGTGGCAGCAGAACCTTACGCAGATCGGTTCGCAAATCCGCAAGACGGTCGGCGATCACCCGGTCTATATCACCTATGACATAGATAGTCTGGACCCGGCCTATGCCCCCGGCACCGGCACGCCCGAGATCGGAGGGCTGACAACCCCGCAAGCCTTGCAACTGATCCACGCGTTGCAAGGGGTGAACGTGGTGGGCTGCGATCTGGTGGAGGTCTCTCCGCCCTACGACTCGTCAGGGAACACGGCGCTGACGGCGGCCAATCTTCTGTTCGAGCTTCTTTGCATCCTGCCCGGTGTGACGTCACGGTAGCTGGCCGGGTTTGCCTTGAAACGGCATCTGTTCCGCATAGGGTTCAGGAAAAGGACAGGGACGGAATGAAACGCATGCTGACTTTGGGTGTTGTTGGTCTGGTGATCGCGCTGGGGGCCTATATCCGGCTTGCGCCCTCCGATCCGGCGGACTGGCACGTTGCCCCTCAGGCCGAGACCAACCAGGATCTGCAAGGCGGCGTACTGCGCGTGGTCGAAACAGGGCCAGAGGGGTTGGCGAGGCTGGATGCCGTTGCCCGCAACGCGCCGCGTACAACCGTTCTGGCTGGGTCGGTGGGTGAGGGGCGGATCACCTATATCACCCGCACCAAGATCATCGGCTTCCCCGACTACACCACAGTCCAGCAGGACGGAGACGTGTTGCGCCTCCATGGCCGCTTGCGCTTTGGCCGCAAGGATTTCGGGGTGAACAAGGCCCGCGTTGATGGGTGGCTGGCGCAGATGTAGGCAGCGTTTAGGACGCCGATGTCTTGAGGGTCTGATCCAGATCGGGCCAATCCAAATCCGAGGACAGGCATCCTTCCTGCACCTCGCGCCACATCGGCACATTCAACGACATCTGGCATTGCGCGGTGAAAATCCGGCCATCAACCTGCAAGCAGATCATTTGGCCCAACTCGATCCGCGAGCCTGACTTGTCAGTGCAATAGCAATCGCGAACTTTGCCATCCGGCCCGACATAATCGGCCATGGCGGGTAGTGCGAACAGCGATAAAATGAAAACCAACCCCTTCATGCCGGGAACCTTAGCACAAGGCTGGCTCTTGACCAAAGCCCCAGATTAAGAGACACCCGCCGGATGATCCCCGAAGAACGCCTTGAGCAGATAACCCAGCGATTCCAATACCTCGAAGCCGCCATGGCCGATGGCGCCTCGGGCGGGGATATTGCGACCCTGGCAAAAGAGTATTCCGACCTCAAACCGGTGGTCGATCAGATCCTGTCCTGGCGTCAGCTGGTCTCGGATTTGGCTGAGGCAGAGGTGATGCTGGCCGACCCGGATATGAAGGAACTGGCCGAGGAGGAAATCCCCCAGCTTCAGTCCCGTATCCCCGAGGCCGAACATGCGCTGCAACTGGCGCTGCTGCCCAAGGACGCAGCGGATGCGCGACCGGCCATGCTGGAAATCCGTCCCGGCACCGGCGGGGATGAAGCGGCGTTGTTCGCTGGGGACCTGCTGCGCATGTACCAACGCTATGCCGAAGCACGGGGATGGCGGTTCGAGATCATCGAAGAACAGGCCTCGGACCTTGGCGGCATCAAAGAGGTTGTGGCCCATATCAAAGGCGACAACGTGTTTGCGCGGATGAAATACGAATCCGGCGTGCATCGGGTGCAACGCGTGCCCGAAACCGAAAGCGGTGGGCGTATTCATACCTCGGCGGCGACGGTTGCGGTTCTGCCCGAGGCCGAGGATGTCGACATCCAAATCGACGCCAATGACATTCGCATTGATACGATGCGGTCGTCCGGAGCCGGGGGGCAGCACGTGAACACCACCGACTCGGCGGTGCGGATTACCCACTTGCCGACCGGTCTCGTGGTGACCAGCTCCGAGAAATCGCAGCACCGCAACCGCGAGATCGCAATGCAGGTGCTGAAAACTCGCCTCTATGATCTGGAACGGCAGCGGATCGACAGCGAACGCTCGGCGGATCGGGCCAGTCAGGTCGGCTCGGGTGATCGGTCCGAGCGGATCCGGACCTATAACTTCCCGCAAGGTCGCATGACGGATCATCGCATCAACCTGACGCTCTACAAACTGGATCAGGTTATGCAGGGCGATCTGGACGAGGTGATCGATGCCCTGACTGCGGATGATCAGGCCCGGTTACTGGCCGAGATGGCGCAATGATAGCGGCCCTGACCGCCGCCAAGGCGATGGCTGCCGCAACAGCCCGCCTGCGTGCTGCTGGTGTCGATGACCCGGCCCGCGACGCGCGGGTCCTTTTGGCGCATGCGGCCCGAATTGAGGCCAGCCGCGTCACTCTGATCGCGCCCGAGGAATTGTCGCCTGACATCGCCGAACGCTATGAGCAACTGGTATCGCTGCGCGCGATCCGGGTGCCTGTGTCGCATCTGCTGGGAGAACGGGAGTTCTACGGTCGCAATTTCCGCGTCAGCCGCGATGTGCTGGACCCGCGCCCGGAAACCGAAACGCTGATCGAAGCCGCGCTGAGCGAACCGTTTGACCATGTTCTGGACCTTGGGGTTGGCTCGGGCTGCATCCTGGTGACGCTGCTGGCCGAACGCGCCAGTGCTACGGGCCTGGGTGCAGATCTGAGCGAAGCGGCCTGTTTACAGGCCAGCGCCAACGCGGTTCAGCATAACGTACAGGACCGGGCCGAGATTTTGCGCTCGGATTGGTTCGAGCGGATTGAAGGGCAGTTTGATCTCATCGTCTCGAACCCGCCCTATATCGCGCTGTCAGAAATGCAGGACCTGTCGCCCGAAGTGCGCGAGCATGAACCTCGCATGGCTTTGACCGATGAAGGGGACGGGCTGGACGCCTATCGCCGGATCGCGGCGGGTGCACCTGATTTCTTGATGGCGGGCGGGCGCTTGCTGGTAGAAATCGGACCGACACAGGCCAAGGACGTGTCGGCTTTGTTCGATGCCGCTGGCTTGTCGGATATCCGCGTCATCCCTGATCTGGATGGGCGAGACCGTGTTGTTTTGGGCAGAATCCCGGGTTGAACGCAGCGTTAGAGGCCGAAAAGCGCCGGTCTTTGTAAAAAAGCTGCGAAATATCCCAGAAACCTCTTGTCTGAGGCGGCAGGACATGTTTACTCAGGAATGGTCGGAGAGGTTGACGCTGCTTCAGCGCGCCCCTGACGCCAAGCCCAAAAAAGCCGATGACACGTTACGGGACAGGCCTCTGAGCAGCGTAAGGTACGGGTTGATCGGCAGCGAATTGATAAGGCTGACGTAAAGTAAGATGAGATCTTCCAAATCCCGCTCGCGGGCCAAAAATAACCGCAATCGTCCTTCTGGCGGCAACGTCGTCAACCGTGTGTTCGACAGCTCGGGCCCCGAGGGTAAGGTGCGTGGCACACCGCAGCAGATCATTGACAAATACAACCAGCTTGCGCGCGACGCACAGCTGTCCAACGACCGTGTCGCGGCTGAGAACTTTCAGCAGCATGCCGAACACTATCTGCGGATGCTGAGCGAGGCGCAGCGCGAGATTGAAGCGCGCCGCGAAGAGCAGGAGCGCCAGAACCGCGAACGTCAGGCCGAGCGCGACCGTGAACGCGCCGAACGTCAGGAGCGTGAAGCCGCCCGTCAGGCCGACCCGGCCGAGGCGCCCCAGCCTGATGTAATGGATTTCAGCGCGCCCGAGCCTGCGCCGGAAAGCGGGTTGGTTGAGACCCCTGAGAGCAAAGACAAAGGTGCTCAGGCCCCTGAGAAGAAGGAAAAGCCGCCGCGTAAACCGCGCGCGCCTCGCAAGCCCAAAGCTGCACCTGCGGCTGAGGAAGCGCCAAAAACCGACGGGGACGCGCCCGAAGCGGCTGAGTAAGCCCTGCACGGATACGAAGTAAGCCCCGGTTTGATCCGGGGCTTTTTTGTTGCGCCTAGATCGCTTTGCGTTTGATTGGAATCGAAATACGCTGCCTCCCCTGCGGTCGTACGCGCATTTCGGTGGCTTTGCCTCAGCTAAAACGCAAAACGCTTTAGGTTTTTTTGACTTCGCGCGCGAGGGCACAAAAGGCCTCAAGCGGGACCTGTTCGGCCCGCTCGGTAGGCTTGATGCCGGCTGCGATCAGGCGGTCCTCGATATCAGGCGTCACGCCTTTCAGGGAAGCGCGCAGCATTTTGCGGCGTTGATTGAATGCGGCGGCCACGACGCGGGACAGGGTGCTGGCGTCGGCGGGATAGCGCGGCTCGGGCAGGGCGGTCAGGTGAACCACTGCGCTGGAGACTTTCGGTGGTGGGGTGAACGCACCAGGGGGTAGAGACATGGCGATGCGCGCCTCGGCCCGCCATTGGGCCAGAATCGCAAGTCGACCATAGGCTTTGCTTCCGGGTTGGGCGACGATGCGTTCGGCCACTTCGCGCTGGAACATGAGCGTCAGGCTTTGCCAGAAGGGCGGCCATTCCGGCGGGGTCAGCCAACGCACCAGCAGCTCGGTACCGACGTTATAGGGCAGGTTGGCCGCGACGCGGATGGGCGGGGTCAGGTGCTCCAGCGGGTTAATTTCTAGCGCATCGCCGTTGATCACCTCCAACTGGCCGGGATAGGCGGCGGCGATGTCGTTCAGGGCGGCGATGCAGCGGGTGTCTTTTTCCACCGCCACAACCTTGCGCGCGCCCTCAGAGAGCAGCCCACGGGTCAGCCCTCCGGGGCCGGGGCCGATTTCCAGAACGTCACAGGTGCTGAGGTCTCCTGCCTGGCGCGCGATCTTGGCGGTCAGGTTCAGGTCGAGCAGAAAGTTCTGGCCCAGCGATTTGCGGGCGGACAGCTGGTGGGTCGCGATGACTTCACGCAGGGGGGGGAGGGTGTCGATAGCGCTCATGATCCGGTTACCGTGACGCGTTTGAGGGTGTCAGCGCCAGTGATTTTTTGCCTCCGGCGGGGATATTTCCAGCCAGGTGAAGCATCAAGCGCTTTGTGCCATCTTCTGCGCGAGTTTCAGTGCTTCGATCAGGCTGGTTGGGTTGGCGATGCCTTGCCCTGCGATGTCCAGAGCAGTGCCGTGATCGGGCGAGGTGCGGATGAAAGGCAAGCCCAGGGTGACATTCACGCCCCGGTCAAAATCCAGCGTTTTAATCGGGATCAGGGCTTGATCGTGATACATCGCGATTGCTGCATCATAGCGGCTGCGCGCGGCAGCGTGGAACATAGTGTCGGCGGGATGTGGGCCGGTCACGCTGTAGCCCTCGGGCTGCAGGTTCGCTAGCATCGGGGCGATCCAGTCCAGTTCCTCGGTTCCCATCTTGCCGCCTTCGCCCGCATGGGGGTTCAGGCCAGCCACTGCGATGCGCGGGGCCTCAATGCCGAATTGGGAGCGTAGGCCGGTGGCGGTGATCTCGATCGTGTCGTGCAGCAGGGCCGGGGTCAGCTCTTGCGGGACACGGGAGAGGGGGATGTGAATGGTCGCGGGCACGACGCGCAATTGATCGCTGGCCAGCATCATCACCACCCGTTCTCGGCCCGCCAGCGCGGCCAGGAATTCGGTATGACCGGGGTATGAAAAACCTGCTCCGTCGATGAGCGCCTTTTTATGGATCGGGGCCGTACACAGGGCTGAGGCCGCTCCGGATTGCACAACGGAAACGCCCTGTTCGATGGCATCAATGACCGACGGTGCATTGGCTGGGTCGGGTTGGCCGGGCGTGTTGGGGGCTGGGAAGTCCAGTTTCAAAACCGGTAGCGCGGTTTGGGAAACCGAGATGGCCTCGGCCGGGTCGCTGATCAGCTGGGCCTGTGTGTCTGCGGGCAGGTGCGCGACGTCGCCGATGTAGAAAAAGGGGCAGGTGTCGCGCAATTCCGCCCATGCCTTGGCGGCGATCTCGGGGCCTATGCCCGCCGGATCGCCGCAGCTAAGCGCGATGGGCGCGCTCATTGTTCGATGATGCTGGCGTCGGCGCGCAATTGTTCCAACAGGCTGTCAGCAAAGGCTTGCAGGCGCTGTTGCGTCAGCGCATTCGCGACGTCCGCGCGAGAGGTATTTTCGCCCAGATTGCGGGTGCGATTGCACAGCATCAGGAACATCAGTGTTTGGCCGTTGTTGCGTGTCAGCGTGGTCGAGACGTCGTTCGGGTCCAGCTTTGCCAGCTCGACCGCGATGTCGCGCGGGATCTCGGAAGGGGCAGCGTCCACACGCTCCAGCACCTCGGTCGGTTGCTCCTGCGCGATACCGTAAAGGTCATCACAGGTGTCGATTTCTTCGCGCAGTTTCGCGGCGGCGGCCAGTGTTTCGGCGCTACGGCCGCCGGCCATGTAGTAAATGGCGTAGTCGATCTTGGAATAGGAGGGCGTGCCGGTTGAAACTTCACGCAGGCCGCGCATCTGGAACAGAGCGATGGCGTTGGGCAGGGCGATCGGGCTGGTGATCTCACCATTCTTCAAGCCAAGAACCACGGGCTGGAGAGCTGGGGGCAGGCCGGACAGGTTCAGCCAGTCGAGGCGGCCGCCATTGCTGCGGGTTTCTGCAGCCGAGTATTGCGCAGCCGCAGCCGAAAACGCGTCAAACCCTTCGAGATTGGCGATTTCTTCAGCGAGAAGCTCGGTCTGGGCGAGGGTCTGCTGGTTCACGGGAATGATGATTTCAGACAACAAGACCTGAAGCCCACCGCCGCCGCCCTGACCCAGAGCGCGGTTGATCTCTTCCTCGGAGGGGTTGGCCTGAGACAGAAAACGAGCGCTGATATAGTTGCGCCATGTTAGCTGATCGGCGACAAAGTCGCGGACCGTTTCGGGGTCTACCCCCTCGTTGGCCAGCAATTGCAGGAACTGCTCGGTGCTGAGGCGCCCTCGGGCCGCAAATTCATCGACGCCGGCCTGAATCGCTTCTGGCGGGACCTCGATCCCGGCTTCTCGCACCGCTTGTTTGCGCAAGCGGTCATCAATCAGTGCTTGCCGGACTTCGGCCTCGGACCCGCCAGAGATACCGAGTGCGTTTATGAATTGTTGACGTTGCTCCAACTCATACCAAGTTACCACGTCCTGATTGACCCGGATCGCTGGCGAAAACAGGCTTTGCGCAAACGTCTGGGGCGCGGTGAAAGTCAGAATCGTAGCGGCCAGGGCCGGAAGCACCAGCCGGATCGAAGCGGAACGAAGAAACCGTGAGAAAGTTGAAATCAACTGCATGTTCTCTTGTAAGTGTTACCAGCGCCTTCGAGGGCGTATCCTGTCAAGGATACCGTAAAGCCGAATTCGGTCGAAGGCTCAATAGTTGATGTTGAAGTAAAGCGCCGCCTTACGGACATGTTAACCCGAACGCATTCGTTTTGGTATGTCACGCCGAAGCCCAGGCGGATCGGCTCGGATTCGTTCAGGTCATAGCGGGCCTCGGCCCGGGTCAGCCAGTTCTGGTCAACCTGATATCGCCCGCGCAGCCAGATCTCCGAGACCTCCTCGTCGATGTTTTCAGCCGGGTCGGGTTCCAGCCAGATATAGCTGCCGGTGAAGGCTGAACCTTCTTTCGCCCACTCTCCACGCAGCTCGGCCTTGGCAAAGCTCAGGTCACCGTTGAGAATTCCGCGCCCGGCCAAAGACCAGCCATTGGCGGTTTTGAGCTGACCGGCCAGCAGGATATCGGACGATGTGCCCTGCAGTCCCGAAGTCAGAGTGAAATCCGGATCGGCATCCGCACGAAAGACTTGGCCCACCGTGGCAAGCGCCTGCCAGCCTCCGAGACCATAGCGCGCCCAGTTGACGCCGACAGCGGCGGTTGCGCCATCCTCGCGGCGATCCTCTGCCGGAAAGCGCGACAGAGACAGTAGGTTGCCCTCGTCGAATTCCTGAAACGTGCTTTCGTCGATCGGCACGTCATTGTCGGAAACATTCGTCCAGCCGAACTGAACGATGGGTTCCAGAAACTGCGTCGCTCCGGATTTTTCGCGGCGTGTCATCGGATAGCGCAAGGTCAGAGCGGCGCGAGGGGTTGTCCGGGTGGCCTGCGTGGGGAAATTGCTGTCGTGGCGGATGTTGAACGCGTCAATGGAGGCGCCGAACAAAGCATCAGCGCGCAATCCGGTCGCAAAGGTCCAACTTCGAAGCCATTCGGCATCAAATGTTGTGCGGGCAACGTCGCGTCCGACCACGTCCTCATCGCTGGTGCGCTCATGCGCGTGGGCGATGACGTTCACCCGGACCTCTCCGCCGACGGAGGTTGGGAAATAGCGCTTTTGGAAGTTCAGATCGAATATGCGCGAGGGGATTTCATCCTGATCTTCGCTGTCACGCAGAGTCTTGTAGTGAATGAAACTGGTCCGGAACGCTGTGTCGCGCTTGATCCGTTCCAGCGCAACTTCGCTGCGGAGGCGGTCCAAATCGGGCAGACCGTAATCGGCCAGATAGGAATCGTCCGAGGTCGTCTGCAGATCGAAGGTAAAGCGATAGTCATTTTTAAAGTCGAACCAGCCTTCGGCGAACAGATAACCGCGATCCTGATCCGGTTGTATGTCGTCCCGGGTCTGCGCGCCGTTGATCTCGATCCGACCATTCACGAAAGCCTGTCGATAGCGATAGCCAAGCGTCGTGGTTTTGGACGAGAGATAGGGCGTCAGGGTCAGGTCCTTGTGGTCACCAATTTTGAAGAAATACGGCACCTGAACCCCGGTTCCGAGCTGCGAGGTGGTACGAATGGACGGCACCAGGAAACCGGTCGCACGCTCCAGCGTCGGGTCGGGCAGGCGCAGATAGGGGAAGTAGAAAACGGGAACGTCCAGCACCCGCAGCTGAGCTCCCTCAAAGTAAAGCTGCCGCTCTAACGAGTCATGCGTGACCTTACGCGCCCGGATCTGCCACAGAGGCGGACGGCCATCGGTGCAGACATGGCACGAGGTCGCGGCGATCTTGCTGAATTGCGTATAGCGCCCACCGGCGCGGCGGGCCTGAACGGATGCGATTTGCACCTGCTGCTCGAACACCATCCGCGCGCCCACTAGCAGGCCATTCTGAAGCCCGTTGTCCAGCTGCGCCGACTCCGCCAGTACAGTCGTTTGCCCACCCTGATCAATGCGGACGGGGCCATCCAACGTCAGCTCTCCGGTTTCGCGATCATAGACGATGCGATTGGCGCTGAGTTTGACGTTGCCCTGAAACGCCTCGACATTGCCTTCGGCCACAAGTTTGCGTTCGGGCGTGATAAAGATCTTATCGGCCACAAGCAGCGCCGGTTCTTCCTCTTGGGCCGGGCTTTGGGTGACAGTCGGGTCGGACAGATTCTGCGCGGCCAGGCCAAGGGGCAGGGTCAGGGCCAGCAGGCTGGTCGCTGCAAACGGCATAAAACGTCGCATCAGCCGTCCTCCGCGTGCAGCAACAGGCCAAGCGAGAGTAGGATCGCCGCAAAGGG
Source organism: Ruegeria sp. AG1 (assembly GCF_056541705.1). Classification (NCBI taxonomy): domain Bacteria; kingdom Pseudomonadati; phylum Pseudomonadota; class Alphaproteobacteria; order Rhodobacterales; family Roseobacteraceae; genus Ruegeria; species Ruegeria sp. AG1. The sequence goes on from NZ_JBQFYU010000002.1 coordinate 53,161, forward strand.
CGGTGCCCAGGCGGCGACGTAGATCGGAAGCTGGCCGTTTTCGCCCAGAATCTGCGCGAAGTTGCGCACGAAATAGATCGCAAAGCCCAGCAGAACAGCCGTCAGCACCGCCACACCGGTTCCACCAAAGCGCACATGGCGCATGGTGAAGGCGGCTCCGATCAGGACCATGGCGACCAGAAACAGCGGCCGGGCAAGTTGGACATGCAACCAGACCTCATATTGCTTGGTCGAGAACCCGGCCTCACCCAAATCACGGATCAGCTTGGGCAGATCATAGACCGAGACCGAGTCCTGCTTACCCAGCGTGTCCAGAATGCGTTCCCGCGTTAGTGTGGTCGGCAGCTCAAGACGTTCATGCGAAACAGCGTTTGTTTCAGGGTTCAGGTCGTCCCGCAGCGGCCAGAGTTTGGCGTCGGTCAAAACCCAGGTTCCGTTGGTTAGCTCCGCGCGTTCGGCCACGATCTGCTGGTTTGGCTTTCCGCCGCCCGAAAAGGTGATGATGGTCACATCGTCAAGACCCAGAGTATCCCCGTTCGATGTACCCCTGGCGTGGATCACGGATTGGCCATTGTCCGAGCTTTGACGCAACCACAGCCCCTCGCGGCTGATCGACAGGGCAGAGCTGCCATCGTCGCGATAGGCATCCGATAGACGCTCGAACTCTTCCGAGGTCGCGGCGGCGATCGGGTTCAGCAAAGCAACGGCCAGAATGCCAATCATCAGGGCCAGGATGACGGGGGCCACCAGCGCCCGCAGCCCCGAGCGTCCGGTGGCGCGGGTCACCACAAGTTCCGAGGTGCGCGCCAGCCCCACGAACAGCGCGATGGTGGACAGGATAATCAGCAGGGGCAGCATCTCGCTGATCGCGGCAGGGGTGTTCAGCAGTGTCAGACCCAGCAATTGGCCGACGGACAGGTCATAGTCGTCAAAGCGGCGCAGCTGTTCGATCAGGTCGATCAGAATCATCAGGGTCAGAAAGATGCCGCCGATGACCACAAAGCTTTGAAGAAAGCGGCGCGCGAAATAGCGGTCGAGGATCACGGAAAGACCCTCTCAGGGCTTGAAACGCAGGGGTTCACGCCCGGATCGCCAATGCATGTCATCATGCGCGACAGCGAATGCCTGCCGTTTGGTGCCACTTAGATCTCCCCCGAGCCTGCCGTTTATTTTTGCAGGACCTTAATGCAAATGGCGGGCGGGGAAAACTGCTATCTGGTCAAGCCGCGCAGCGCGGGCTAGGTCTTGGGGAACAGATTTTGAGGAGTTTGCTATGAGCAGTCTGGTACCAATCCGTTTTGAGGCATTTGACGTGGATGCCATGGCGCAGGCGGAAGGGCGCGTGGCAATCATCATTCCCGCCGATGGTAAGATGAACCCCGCCGTGCGTCGCGCCAACAAACTGACGCGTGGAGCGGTTGCTCGATTGGTGGAAAGCGATCGGTTCGAAAAGGTGAAAACCGGGGATGTTATCTCGCTGGCGTGGCCGGTTGGAATGGCTGCCCAAGCGTTGGATATTGTGGTCCTGCCGCGCCGCCCCGAAGCGGATGAGGCGCGCAAGGCGGGGGCGTCATTGGCTAAACTGGCTGGTGGCAAAGACCTGTTGGTGATGGCGGGCAATCAGGTGCGCGTGGAACATCTGTCGATGGGCATCGCTTTGCGCAGCTATGATTTCGACGTCCACAAAACCAAGGAGAGCGATGCGGCAGGTTCGGTCACGATCAGCCACAGCAAGCATGACGAGGCCGAGGCGGCCTTTGCACCGATGTATGCGGTTGCCGATGGGGTGCGGATGACCCGCGACTTGACGAATGAGCCTGCAAACATCCTGACCACCACCGAATTCGCCGACCGTCTGGACGAGATGAAATCGCTGGGCCTCGAGGTCGAGGTGCTGGAAGAAGACAAGCTGGCCGAACTGGGCATGCGCACGCTGTTGAGTGTGGGTCAGGGCTCGGTCAGCCCGTCGAAAGTTGTGGTGATGCAGTGGAACGGGGGCGACAAAGACGATGCGCCGCTGGCGCTTGTCGGGAAGGGCGTTGTGTTCGACACCGGAGGGATCTCGCTGAAACCGGCGGGTGGCATGGAAGACATGACCATGGACATGGGCGGTGCAGGGGTTGTGGCCGGCACCATGCGGGCGCTGGCCAAGCGCAAGGCCAAGGCCAATGTGGTTGGTCTTGTGGGGCTGGTCGAGAACATGCCCTCAGGCAATGCGACCCGTCCGGGCGACGTGGTGAAATCAATGAAGGGCGATACGGTCGAGATCATTAACACAGATGCTGAGGGCCGTTTGGTTCTGTGCGACGTGATGTGGTACGCGCAGGAAAGGTTCTCTCCGGTCGGTATGATTGATCTGGCGACCCTGACCGGGGCGGTCATCATCGGACTTGGCCATGAGAATGCAGGTGTGTTCTCGAACAATGACACCTTCTGCGATGCCTTCCTGAAATCGGCCAAGACCGAGGACGAAGGCGCATGGCGGCTGCCTTTGGGTGCGGCCTATGATAAGCAGCTGAAGTCGCGCATCGCGGATATGAAGAATGTAGGTGGACGGCCTGCGGGCTCGATCACCGCAGCGCAGTTCCTGCAACGCTTCGTCAAGGAAGAGACGCCGTGGATTCACCTCGATATCGCTGGCGTCGCCTCGGTCGCTGCTGAGACGTCTTATGCCCCCAAAGGCGCCACAGGCTGGGGCGTTCGAGCGCTGAGCCGCTTTGTGCAGGACAATTTCGAGTAATCCCATGGGGGCCGTCTATTTCTATCACCTGACCCGTCAGCCGCTGGAGCATACTTTGCCGGTCCTGCTGGACAAGGCGCGTCAGGCCGGGTGGAAGATTGCCGTGCGGGGGACTGATCCTGCACGGCTGGACTGGCTGGACGAAAAACTGTGGCTGGGACCCGAGGACGGGTTCCTGCCGCACGGTCGGGCCGGTGGGCCGCATGATGCGATGCAACCGATCCTGCTTACCTTGGACATGCAGGCCGCAAATGATGCCAGCTGCGTGATGGCGGTGGACGGGGCGGCGATTGACCCGGACGAGGTCGCCGCGCTGGACCGGGTCTGCATTCTGTTCGACGGCAATGACATGGAGGCCGTTCAACATGCGCGCGGCCAATGGAAAGCGCTGACTGGCGCGGGATGTTCAGCGCAATACTGGTCCGAGGAATCGGGCCGTTGGGAAAAGAAAGCCGAAGCCTAGCGCGCGGCTGTTGCGGAAATCAGGAGAGCGACAAATGGAAATGAAGCCTTTGGGCCGCACCGGGATCATGGTGTCTGATCTATGTCTTGGGACGATGACATTCGGATCGCAAACCTCTGAAGCAGAGGCGCATACGCAGATGGACGTGGCGCTGGCAGCCGGGATCAATTTTGTCGATGCCGCCGAGATGTACCCGGTCAATCCAGTCGCCAAAGAGACGATTGGTCGGACTGAGGAAATCCTTGGCAACTGGAACGCGGCCAATACCGCGCGCCGTGGGGATTATGTTCTGGCCACCAAGCACTCGGGTGAGGGGCTTCGCTTTGTCCGCGATGGCGCGCCGATCACCGCTCAGACGATCCCCGAGGCCATCGAGGGCTCACTGAAGCGTTTGAAGACCGACTATATCGACCTCTATCAGTTTCACTGGCCCAATCGCGGCAGCTATATGTTCCGGCAAAACTGGACGTTCTCTCCGAGGGGGCACAACACCGATGAAGTGCTTGAGAATATGCAGGAGTGTCTGGAGGCGCTTCAGGTTCAGGTCGACAAGGGAAATATCCGGGCCTTTGGATTGTCCAACGAAAGTGCCTGGGGGACGGCGCAATGGCTGCGCTTGTCCGAGCAGATGGGCGCCCCACGGGTGGCGTCGGTTCAGAATGAATACTCGCTGCTGTGCCGACTGTTTGACACGGACATGGCCGAGTTGAGCGTTCATGAAGATGTGGGCCTGATGGCGTTCTCGCCTTTGGGAACGGGTTTGCTGACGGGTAAGTATCAGGGCGGGGCCATTCCCGATGCCTCGCGCATGTCACTGTCACCTGAATTGGGCGGGCGCAAGTCCGAGCGGGTTTTTGATGCGGTTGACGTCTATTTGCAGATCGCCGCGCGGCATGGGCTGGACCCGACATTGATGGCGCTGGCGTGGTGCCGGACCCGACCGTTCATGATGTCGGCCATCTTTGGTGCGACGACGGTGGCGCAGTTGGAGCATATTCTGTCTGGCGTCGATCTGCGCTTGTCGGATGAAGTTCTGGCCGAGATTGAGGCGGCGCACAAAGCGCATCCGATGCCGTATTAAGACGTTTCGGGTTTATCCCGAAGCGATTTAGGGGGCTCTGCCCCCGCCGCCTGCGGCGTCTCCCCCGGGATATTTTGGGCCAGATGAAGTGGATCCGGTCAGTGATGGGTGGGATGCGTGCTATCCTGTCTGAGGTCACGGGCCGACAGGCCGTGGGCCGTGCGGAAGGCGCGGGCGAAGCTGGATTGCGAGGTGAACCCGGTGGCTTGGGCCACGTCCATCAGCGACATGTCGGTATCGGTAACCAGACGGCGGGCCTCGGCCATGCGCAGCTGCAAGTAGTGGTCCTGCGGCGTGGTGTTCAGGCGCAGGCGGAACTGCTGCTGCAGGGTGCGGGGGCTGGTGCCCAGCCGGTCGGCGATACGGGCTAGTGGCAGCGGATCGTCTAGCGCGGCCTCCATCAGGCTATTGGCTTTGGAGGTCAGCGCGGAGTGGTGGTTTACCTTGGGCGTGTCTGATTTGGTTTGCGCCGGAGCGCCTTCGTACAGGAACTGGTTTGAGACACGTGCGGCAAAAACCGCACCATGACGTGCGGCGATGATGTGCAGCATCATCTCGACCGCGGGGATCGCGCCGCCCGAGGTCAGTCGGTTTTCGGAGATTGCGAAGCGGGTTGCTTGAACATCGACCTTGGGAAAGCGGCGCGCGAAACTGTCGAGATCGTCCCAATGGGTGGTCGCGGTGTGACCATCGAGCAGGCCAGCCTCGGCCAGTAGCCAGGGCCCTCCGTCTATGCCGGCCATTGTGGCACCTGTGGCCGCGATGCGCCGCAATCCCGCGATCAGGCTGGGGGTTGCTTGGCGGGCCATTTGAAATCCGGCAACGACAATCATCAGGTCGCAGCTCTGCAGACGGGCCAGCGGTATGCCGGGAACGGTGAGCGCACTGGTCAGCATGACTGGCTCGTCCGTTGGGGTCACGTAGTCCCAATCAAAGGCCGGGCGATCGGCCAGACGGTTGGCGGCGCGCATCGGATCCACGGCCGCGGCAAAGCTGAGCGTGCTGCATTCATCCAGAACCAACAGCGCCGTTTTCAAGGCGCGATGTTCCGGTTGCAGCATGTTTTTTGCGGATTTCATCAAGTTCGATTCGCATTCTGACAAGTGTTTCCACAAGGCTGCGTCAGAGGCGGCGGTTGCGCAAATCGGAATCCGGGGAGAAGCCTGGGGAAAACTTTGGTCAAAACTGGGTATAACTTGGGGAAAACGTTTTTGCCCGGAAAACGGCAGGTATTCCATTGTTAGGAGCCCGCCCATCAGACAAGGCCGGGCACCTTGTTTCGATTTGCTGGCCAGCGGAATCGGCCCGCTGACCGGATGGGCGGAGCGTGTCGTTTTTTGATGGCGCTACAAGCGAGTAGAGCTAGGGCGTCAGCCTTGATTCGGGCCTCGGATTTGGCGGATTGTGCGGCGGACGGCTTGCCAATTTTTGGCCTCTTGCGTGTTTCCGGCGGCCTCACATTCGCGCATCTTCTGAGCGGCTTCCGCCTCGGCCCGGTCGCCGTGCGCGGAGTAGAGGGCGCGTGCATATTGAGCGGTTTGTAGTGCGTCCATTCTGATCATCCTCCGTAGAGTGTCTGCGCGTTCGCGGTGTCACTATACTACAGGATCTGAAAAACCGCACGTTTGAGGCGTCAGCCCTTTGCAATCTCGGCCCGCAACCCGCGCAGGTATTCGGGGAAACGGCGGGCGGTCATTTCAGCCTCGCGGATCAGGGTGTCGAAATGTCGACTGAACACCTCGATACGGTCGCGGTCGCGGAAGGCCATGTAGTGACTGCCCGCATAGAATACGCACAGAAGGGGCCCGAAAATCGTGACAGGCGCGGAATACAGACGTTTGGCATCAAACAGATAGATGCGCAGGCGGGGATAGTGCTGCTCGCTGAGGTCCAAAAGGTGGTCGATCTGTTCCAGACGGACCGGTAACGGCAGTCCTTCGTAGTAGCCGGTGCCGAGGGCAAAGCTGCGGATCTCATACAAAGGCATGGCGATCTCATAGTCCGACTGGGCGCTGCGCATCCAGGACAGGCGATCCTCGGACGCGCCAATTGCTTGATCTGCTGTGCGGCCCAAATGCGGGGCGTATTCCCATTCGAGGATCGCGCGGGTCTTGAGCATATCGGGCAGGGTGGCGGGCACGTAACGGATCTTGTAGCCGGCAGCCTCTTGATGCCATTGGAAAATACGCTCATCGACAAGGGCGCGGGGGGCCTCGGTCATGGTCAGAGAGCTCGCCAGCAGTTCCGCGGCGCTTTCGGGACGGTCCGAGAGGCTCAGCAGCCAATCTGCCGAAACTCCCAAAGCAGAGGCGCAACTGCCGACCACATGGGCGTTGGGTAGGCGGGCGCCCTCATCGGTTAACAGCTGTGACACGGTCGAGCGGTCGACACCGATATGTCGGGCGAGGGCGCTTTGGCTGACACCGGTGTCCTCCATCGCGCGGGAAAGTCGCTGGCGAAACTGAGCAGCGCGGACTCGTTTGTCGATTTTCTCTATCATAAGGAGATAAATATCACTTCTGATGATTTTTGTTAATCATATTCAGAATTCCCAACACGCCACTCGTTGAGTAACGCTTTTGTGATAACAACAAAAAACGGGGTCCGGAATGGAAACGCGACGAAGATCTGTCGTGAAAGCACTCATTTGGAATGTGATGGGTTTTGTGATGATGACGCTGGTAGGTCTGATCGCCACCGGGTCAGTTGCCGTGGGCGGCGTGGTGGCGTTGGTCAATACCGCAATCGGTCTGACGCTTTACATTGTCTATGAGCGGGTCTGGGCGGGGATCTCATGGGGGCGTCATGGGGAAAGCTGAAACGCCCGAATGGGGCACATTGGCCCTGATCTCCGCATGTTACGCCGCCTGGTTGATTGCCACTTTCTATGTGGCGGGTTGGAGCCTGTGGCTTGCTATCCCGATGATGGGAGCGGTTGCCGCCCTTCATTCCTCGTTGACGCATGAGGCTTTGCACGGCCATCCGTTTCGCACGAAATGGTTGAATGAGGCACTGATGGCCCTGCCATTGACCCTGTTTATTCCATTCAACCGGTTTCGCGACCTACATCTTGCGCATCATCAGGATTCGAACCTGACAGATCCCTATGACGACCCCGAGAGCAACTACCATGACCCAAAGGTCTGGGCGCAGCTGTCCGCATGGCAAAAGAGGGTGCTTGCCACCAACAACACCCTTCTCGGGCGCATGGTTTTGGGGCCTGCGATTGGGCAGGTTATGTTTCTGCAGGGTGAATGGAACAGCCTGATCCGTGGAGACCGTTCAATCGCTCTTGCATGGGCGCTGCATATCCCCGGAGTTGCGGTGGTTCTGTGGGTCGTCGCACACTCCTCTATGCCGATTTGGGCCTATGTCATGTCGGCCTATTTTGGGCTGGGTCTTGTGAAGATCCGCACCTTCCTTGAACACCGCGCGCATGAGAAATCACGCGCCCGCACGGTGATCGTTGAAGATCGCGGTATTCTGGCTTTCTTGTTTCTGAACAACAACCTGCACGTGGTTCATCACATGAACCCATCGGCCCCATGGTACGAATTACCCGCGCTCTATCAATCGGGGAAAGAGCGGTATCAGGATTGCAACGAAGCCTATGTCTACACATCCTATGCCGAGATATTCAGGGCGTATTTCTGGCGGGCGAAGGACCCGGTGCCGCATCCGCTCTGGCCAAAACCCTGATTTAACGACAGAACGGAGTTCATGAGTCTATGGATTCCAATCACCATCGCCGCCGCCAGTTTTCAGACGGTCCGGTTTATGCTGCAAAAATCGCTGAGCAGCGTGAAACTGTCTGCGGCGGGGGCGACCTTTGCGCGCTTTGCCTATTCCTTGCCGTTGGCCCTGCTGGGGCTGGTCGTGGCCATTCAGGTCACCGGGTTGAGCCTGCCCGATTTGTCCGCGCGGTTCTGGGTGTTCGCGATCATCGGCGGCACCTCGCAGATACTTGCGACGATCTGTGTCGTCGCCCTGTTCAAGCAGCGCAACTTTGCCGTCGGAATTACGTTCAAGAAAACCGAAGTCATCCAAACCGCGATCGTTGGATTTGTGGTGCTGGGCGATCAGGTCTCGACCGGGGCGTTAGGGGCGATTGTCGTGGGGCTTCTGGCGGTTCTTCTATTGTCCAAAACCCCCGGAGGGGACGGGGCGTGGTGGCAGCATCTGACCAATCGCGCCTCGCGGCTTGGGCTAGGCTCGGGGGTGTTATTCGCCTTCTCCTCGGTCAGCTATCGCGGTGCCTCGCTTGAGCTGGGCGATATCGACGCGTGGTTTCGTGCGTTGGTCACGCTGGCTGCAGTGGTCACGTTTCAATTCGTCAGCATGGGGATCTGGCTGCTTTGGCGCGACCGGGCCGAGTTGCGCGCGGTGTGGAACACGCGCCGAACCGGCGTGTTCGTTGGCCTGACCAGTCTCTGCGGATCGTTCTGCTGGTTCTTCGCCTTCACCTTGCAGAACGCGGCCTATGTCAAAGCACTGGGGCAGGTCGAGCTATTGCTCAGCCTGCTTGCCTCGACCCTGTTTTTCCGTGAGATAATCACCCGGCGCGAGATCGCCGGGATGCTGTTGCTGGGTGCGTCGATTCTGGCGCTGGTACTGTCAATCTAGGCGACAGGAATTAACCCGCGCGACGTTCATCAAAGCTAAGGGCGATGAAGCTGGGCAGGTGATCGCCCATGCCGACAACGGCCGGGCCATGATCGTCCTTGCGGCCACGACCGCGAGTTTTGGGTTCGCGGGGCTCGCGCTCTTTCTTGCCTTCGCTGCGCTTGCCTTCCGCTGCTTTGGCGGGTTTCTCGGCTTTCGGCTTCTCGGGCTTGGGTTCGTCCTTAACCGGATTGTCGAGGCGCGGAATTTCCTTCTGGATCAGCTTTTCAATCGCATCCAGAGCCTTTTCGTCACGACCCGAGCAGATCGTCACGGCCTTGCCTTCACGTCCGGCACGGCCCGTGCGGCCGATGCGGTGCACATAGTCCTCGGCATGGCCGGGGACGTCGAAGTTGAACACATGGCTAACCGACGGGATATCGAGACCACGCGCCGCCACGTCCGAGGCGACCAGAAGCCGCAGCGAGCCATCGCGGAACCCGTCCAGCGTTTTCATCCGCTGCGACTGGTCCAGATCGCCATGGATCGCGGCAGCGTTATAGCCGTATTTCTTCAGGGATTTCGAGCAGATATCCACATCCGTCTTGCGATTGCAGAAGATGATCGCGTTGGTGCATTTGTCACCTTCGGCGTCGATCAGCGCGCGCAGAACCTTGCGTTTACCGCTGGCTTCACGATCCCGGCGACCGCCTTTGAACATCACCACGCCTTGTTCGATTGTCTCGGACGCGGTGGCCTGACGGGCGACCTCGATCCGGGCGGGGGCGGACAGGAAAGTGTCGGTGATACGCTCAATCTCCGAGGCCATGGTGGCCGAGAAGAACAGCGTCTGGCGCGTGAAGGGCGTCAGTGAGAAGATGCGCTCGATATCTGGGATGAAGCCCATATCCAGCATCCGGTCGGCCTCATCCACAACCATGATCTGCACACCGGTCAGCAGCAGCTTGCCGCGTTCGAAATGGTCCAGCAAACGGCCCGGAGTGGCGATCAGAACGTCTACGCCGCGGTCGATCAGGGCCTCTTGCTCTTTGAAGCTGACACCGCCGATCAACAGCGCTTTGGTCAGTTTCAGATGCTTGGAGTAGGTGTCGAAATTCTCGGCCACCTGCGCGGCCAATTCCCGTGTCGGGCACAGCACCAGCGAACGCGGCATCCGGGCTCGGGCGCGGCCACGGGCCAGCAATGTGATCATCGGCAGCGTGAAGCTAGCGGTTTTCCCGGTGCCGGTCTGGGCGATGCCCAATACGTCTCGCCCTTCTAGCGCGGGCGGAATCGCGCCTTCCTGGATCGGAGTGGGGGTTTCGTATCCGGCTTCCTCAATGGCTTTGAGGACCTTTAGGTTCAGGTTCAGTTCGGTAAACTTTGTCATATATGTCCGATTATTGCGGACACTTGACCTGGCCCGCGCGTCTGCGTCATGCCGGGTCGATCTGACCATGCGCACCATGCGCGTTTCGGCTTGAGGCGGGACATAACAAAAACGTGGGGCGGGGTCAAATGAACTGAAATCCCTACAGGGTCAACCGGCTGGAAATGGCATTTTTTGCAACAATTCAGCAGCTTCCGGGAAAGTGTTTCGCCACTTTTTCATCCAGATGCAACGGGCGGTGCCGGATCTGATCATGTGCCTCAAGTCGAGCACGGACGTCCGGGTCATCGGCGCTGAGTTCATCGTAAAATGCACGCAGCCCATCAACACCACTGGCAGACTCGATCTGGCTGAACAGCTCGTTCTTGTTCAGGCCGCCTTGGTCGCGGGGCAGGTTCGGGGACATGCCGGGTTTGTACGAGCCACGCTCCATCCGGAAACGGTAGTGCTTGAACCAATGCTCCCAACTCGGCGCGTGATGGTGGCACAACTCCAGCCCCGGTAGTTCGAATTTGCAGGGCAGGAGGGTCTTGTCCTGAAACAGGTTGTGGATGCGAAAACTTAGCTTTTTCAGACCCGTGCGCACGATCAATTTGCCCTGCACATGGCTGAGGAACCCTCCCAGCACATGGGCGCCATAAGTGGGATAAAGCGCCTGCACCAAAGCCTCACGGTCCGGGCTTTTGGGGATATGCGCTTTGTACAGGTCCTCGGCCCCGGCAATGGCCTCAATCGGGCGGATCCGAACGGCGGGGGTATCTGCGGGCACGGTATCCAGCAGCTCCGGGATGGGGGCGTCCGCCCACAGGAACTCATCCACATCAATATGGGCCAGCCAATCCAGATCGGTTTTGCGATAGGTATAACTGGCATGGGTGGATTGGCGCACCTGATGCTTATCCGGGCGCGTCCGGTTCCGGCCACGCCAGAAAGCGTCATCGCAGAGTGTCACTTGCACCTTAGGGTGCTGCTCCAACTGGCGCTGCGCCTCGGGGTTGGGCTCATCCAGATAGAGGTACAGCCGGTCGCCCCCCAGATCGAGGTGATGGGCCGCAAACCGCAGGATATCCAGCGCGGGTCCTCGCACCATGGAGACAACACCCCATGTGGTCATCGGCGCTGCATCCGGGCGAGACGGCGTTCGCGCATCTTTTTCAGGCGACGAAAGACGGTTCCGGGGTCTTTGTTCAACTCGGTCATCAGTTGATCCGCCAGCGGCGCGATGGTCGGATCGGTCAGCGCCTTGGTCCAGATCGGCGCGATCAGCGACACGGCCAGCCCGCCGCGCTCCAGTGAGAAAGACTGCATCTGCAACGGCAGCGGGGCGGTGCTTTTGCCGCGAAACCAATGGGTTTCCTCGGGTCCGCGTTTGGAGAACAACCGCTCGAACTCATAGAGCTTCATCAGCCCGAACAGCATCCGCAGTGCCTGACCAACCTCGCGCTGGGTCGGCGTGTCGCCGTGATCGGCAAAGGTCTGCACCGAGGAGACGAGCCAGCGCAAATCAAGCGCCTCAAGCAGATGCGGGGATTGCTCGGCCCAGAGCCGCCGAAACAAAGCGGGCGTGTGACGCGGGTATGAGCGTTTGCGCAGATTGGCGATCAGCTGGGCGTTCAGGAAAGCCAATTCCGAATTGCCGACGAACTCGGTGGCGATCTTGGCGCGCTTCTGGTCCCACGCGGTGGCATCTTCGCTTTCGGGGGCGAGGGTCGCGCGTTCCGGCACGATCTGCTGCGTCATTGCGTCCAGATCAACGTCCAGATCGGGCAGGGGGCGGGTGCCGAACACAAAAGGCGCGCGCCTGTTTTCCAGGATCTCCAGCATGTCGGGCAGGCCGCCAGGAAAGGTCAGGTCGTCATCGCTCATGCGGGCAGAATTGCACAGCCGGGATTGGCTGTGCAATCAGGCAGTTGGATCACACCATCATCTCTTTGGTGGCCGTCAGGTTCAGTGCCGGATAGTCGCGCACGACCCGGTCGATATCCCATTGCAGACGGGTCAGATAGACTATGTCGCCATCATGGTCATGAGCGATGTGCTGTTTGTTGGCGTTGACGAATTTCTCGACCTCGGCCTTCTCACCGCTGACCCAACGGGCCGAGGTGAATTGAGACGCCTCGAACCGAACCGGCAGGCCGTATTCCATCTCGATCCGGCTGGCGAGCACTTCGAATTGCAGCGCGCCCACGACGCCAACGATAAAGCCCGACCCGATCGAGGGTTTGAACACTTTGGCCGCGCCTTCCTCGGCGAATTGCATCAGGGCTTTCTCAAGATGCTTGGCTTTCATCGGATCGCCCGGACGGACGGTTTGCAGCAATTCCGGTGCAAAGGAAGGGATGCCGGTCACGCGGATCGCTTCGCCTTCGGTAAGCGTATCGCCAATGCGCAGCTGGCCGTGGTTTGGGATGCCGATGATGTCCCCGGCCCATGCCTCTTCAGCCAGTTCGCGATCCGAGGCCAGAAACAGCACCGGGTTCGAGATCGCCATAGGCTTTTTCGACCGCACATGGGTCAGCTTCATGCCGCGTTTGAAATGCCCCGAGGCCATACGCACAAAGGCCACCCGGTCGCGGTGCTTGGGGTCCATATTGGCCTGCACCTTGAAGACAAACCCGGCGACTTTCTTTTCGTCCGGGGAGATCTGACGGGGTTCGGCCGATTGCACCTGCGGCTGCGGGCCATAGGCGCCGATGCCCTCCATCAGCTCTTTCACGCCAAATGAGTTGATTGCTGAGCCGAACCAGATCGGGGTCATATGCCCCTCAAGCACGGCTTGAGGGTCGAGCGCGGGCAGAAGCTCGCGCGCCATTTCGACCTCTTCCAGCAGCTTCTCCAGCAGGTGTTCGGGCACGTGTTCGGCCAGTTTGGGATCGTCCAAACCGTCGATCTGGATGCTTTCGGCCACTTTGTTGCGGTCGGCGCGGTCCATCAGTTCCAGCCGGTCACGCAGCATGTCATAACAGCCGATGAAATCGCGGCCCACGCCGATGGGCCATGCGGCAGGCGTGACGTCAATGGCCAGCATTTCCTGAATTTCGTCGATGATCTCGAACGTATCGCGGCTTTCGCGGTCCATCTTGTTACAGAAGGTCAGGATCGGCAGATCGCGCAGGCGACAGACCTCGAACAGCTTCTGCGTCTGGCTTTCGACACCTTTCGCTCCGTCGATCACCATCACAGCCGCATCCACCGCAGTCAGCGTGCGATAGGTATCTTCCGAGAAATCGCTGTGGCCGGGGGTGTCGACAAGATTGAACCGGAAATCCCCGTAGTCAAACGACATCGCCGAGGCGGATACCGAGATACCCCGATCCTTCTCCATCTGCATGAAGTCCGACCGCGTGCGCCGCGCCTCACCCTTGGCGCGCACCTGACCGGCCATCTGGATCGCGCCCCCGTACAACAGGAACTTTTCCGTCAGCGTCGTCTTGCCCGCATCCGGGTGCGAGATGATGGCGAATGTCCGACGACGAGCGATCTCGGGCGGCAATACGGGTTGGTTCGAGGCGGTATCAAGCATGAGCGCGCGTATAGGCGGGGAAACCCGCCGAAGCAAGACAAACGGACTGGTTCGAATCGGCGAGCTGTGGCAAAGAGAACATATAGTGAACAAATTATGGGAGTGAACCAATGGAATTGAAAGAGATTGCAAATGAGCTTGTGGCCGGTTGCCGCGAAAATCGAACCGCTGAAAATCTGGGTAAACTCTATGCCGCGGATGCTGTCTCGGCCGAGGCGGTGGATGACGTTGGCATGGGGCGTGAGGTCCAAGGTCTGGATGCCATTCGCGGCAAACACGAATGGTGGGACAGCGCGACAGAGGTCAGCCATGTATCGGTCAGTGATCCGATGTTGCATGGCGACGACCGCTTTGCCGTGATTTTCGAGATCAAGGGCAAGTTCATAGAAAGCGGCGAGAATTTCGATATGAGCGAAGTGGGTGTCTACCACGTGGCCGATGGCAAAATTGTGAGGGAAGAGTTCTTCTACTAAGGCCTGTTGAATTCTGGTCTTCTCTGTCTGGCTGGTGCTAGACATGCGGGCAACAACAGACAGAGGGGATCAGAATGGATCTTGGAATTCGCGGCAAGCGTGCGTTGGTTTGTGCCAGCAGCAAAGGGCTTGGGCTGGGCTGTGCCGAGGCGTTGGCTGAAGCAGGTGTCGATCTGGTGATGAATGCGCGTGGTGCTGAGGCACTTGAATCTGAGGCGGCACGGTTGCGTGTGGACCATGGCGTTGCGATTGAAACGGTGGCCTGTGATGTGACCTCAGCCGAAGGTCAGGCGCAGGTGGTCGATGCCGCGCAAGATATTGATATTATGGTCACAAATGCGGGCGGGCCGCCTCCGGGTTTGTGGTCGGACTGGGATCGTGAGGATTTCATCAAGGCACTGGATTCCAACATGCTGACGCCGATCGCTTTCATGAAAGCGCTGCTGCCAGGGATGATGGAAAAAGGTTGGGGGCGGGTGGTGAATATCACCTCGCAATCCGTGCGCGCGCCGATCCCGGCTCTGGGGTTGTCGAATGCGGCGCGCACCGGGCTGACCGGTTACGTGGCCGGAACGGCGCGTCAGGTCGCCCCGCAAGGTGTGACGATCAACAACCTGCTTCCGGGGATTCATGACACCGACCGCGCCTTGTCGCTGGATACAGGTGTGTCCAATCAGCAGGGGATTTCACTGGATGAGGCCCGCGCGGCCCGGTCCGCCACGATCCCGGCGCGCCGCTATGGCACGCGTCAGGAATTCGGCGCGGCCTGCGCTTTCCTGTGTTCTCAACATGCGGGCTTTATCGTTGGGCAGAACATCTTGCTGGATGGCGGCGCAACAAATTTGACGATGTAAGTATGGCTCAGAATTTCTCTCTGAAGGACCAATTGTTCAACGTGGAAAAAACCCGCTATCTGGCGGGTTTGTTCCAGTCGGCGGACCCGGAATTCGACGCTGAGGCGTTCGAAGCGCAGGTCATGTCGCGCCTGTTGGATCTGGAACTGAAAGAGAGAATGGCCTGGATCGCCGATTGCCTGCAGCAGTCCTTTCCGGGCAATTTGCCAGCGGTCGCGCCGTTGATCCTGCGCGCCTTGCCGCCGCCTTTGGATCCCAGCAAGACAGATGATGATTTTGGCGATTTCATCTTTGCGCCACTCGGGTATTGGGTTGTCTCAGTTGGGGCTGAGCATCCGGAACTGGCGTTGGATGTGCTGGAGGAACTGACTCAACGTTTTTCGATGGAATGGGCGATCCGTCCGTTCCTGAACAGCCATCCCGATCTGGTCTTGGCGCGGATGAAGCGTTGGAGCAAACACGACAGCTATCATGTGCGCCGTCTGGTCAGCGAGGGCACGCGGCCCCGCTTGCCATGGGGTCAGGCGGTGGGTCTCGCGCTGACCGACCCCTTGCCTTTGCTGGATGGTCTGCATCGGGACAAAACGCGCTATGTGACCCGCTCGGTTGCGAACCATCTGAACGATATCACGAAAAAGGACCCCGATCTGGTTCTGGACTGCTTGCAGCGTTGGCGCGAGGCAGGTGAGCAGGAAGAGGCAGAGTTGGATTGGATGGTCTCTCATACCCTGCGTGGGCTTGTGAAGGCCGGGCATCCGGGGGCGATGAAGATGCTGGGTTATGACCCGGACGCGGAAGTCACCGCTGCCATTTCAGTGGACGGCGAGGCGCGGATCAATGGCGCGTTGGCGTTCGCGGTCGATTTGAAAGGGTCTGCTGATCAACCGGTTCTGGTGGATTATATAGTTTACTTTCAACGCCCTAACGGGAAAACTTCGGCCAAGGTTCACAAGCTGAAACAGGCCGCGCTGAAGGACGGCGCATTGCGTCTGGACAAACGCCACAAGCTCAAAGGCAATGCGACCACGTTCAAACTGGTGCCCGGCGCGCATCGGCTTGAAGTTCAGGTGAACGGAAAAATCCGCGCCGGTGTCGATTTCGAGCTGCTTGCGGAATAGCTGATCCCTTGCGCCGGACGGGCGGGGTTGCTATCCCCGCTCAAGCCCGTTGGAATTGATCGGGAAAGGCAACAGGACCCATCTGTGACAGGCAACTCACCTCCTCCTCGTTTGGAAATTCGCAATATGATCCGCCGGTTCGAAGGCCGGGTTGTGGTGGATGACGTCTCGCTGACGGTCGAGGCGGGGCGGGTGACCTGCCTGCTTGGGCCGTCCGGCTGCGGCAAATCCACAACCTTGCGGATGATCGCCGGGGTCGAGATGCAGGACGAAGGGCAGATCTATGTCGATGGTAAGCTGATCTGTGATACGGTGTTCCGTGTCCCGCCTGAACGCCGCGAGATTGGCTTGATGTTTCAGGACTTTGCCCTGTTCCCGCATCTCAGCGTGGCCGACAACGTGAGTTTCGGCCTGAAGGGTAGCAAGGATCAGAAACGCGCCCGGGTTGAGGAACTTTTGACCAAAGTCGATCTGATGCGATTCATCGACGGGTTCCCGCATCAACTGTCCGGCGGCGAACAGCAACGGGTGGCTTTGGCGCGCGCTCTGGCCCCGCGCCCCCGGATCATGCTTATGGACGAGCCGTTCTCGGGCCTCGACAACCGCCTGCGCGACGGTATCCGCGACGAAACGCTCGCGATCCTGAAAGAGGAAGACGCCGCCGTTCTGCTGGTCACCCATGAGCCGGAAGAGGCCATGCGCATGGCCGACGAGATCGCCCTCATGCGGGGCGGCAAGATCGTGCAGCAAGGTGCGCCCTACAACGTCTACACGCGGCCAGCGGACAAAGCAGCAGTCGCATTCTTCAGTGATGTCAACGTGTTGCAGGCGCAAGTGAATGGTGCCTTGGCCGAGACCCCGTTCGGGCAATTCCTGGCACCGGGCTTTCCGGACGGTACCGATGTCGAGATCGTTTTCCGTCCCCAACACCTCCGGCTGGATTTCGACCGAAACGGCAAAGGGCCTTTGCCCACGGCCACAGACGGCGTCGCCGCGCGCGGCGTGGTTGAGCGGGCCCGGTTCCTGGGCAATGAAAGCCTGGTCGAGTTTCGGATGGACTATGACGGCTCGATCCTCAAGGCGACGGTTCCGAACGTGTTTGTCCCCGCGCCAGGGCGGGCAATGTGGCTGACCATTCGGCGCGACCGCTGTTTCGTTTTCCCTAGATAGAGCGCAATTTACCCGCAAGTGGTGCGCGAAAGCCGCAGATTGCGGGCCTGCATTGCTTGCCGCAACGCGGGGTCGGGTCTATCAAGGGCGAAACGCGGGGGTGGGACGGTCATGCGTATTCTGATTACCAATGATGACGGCATCAATGCGCCGGGGCTGATCACGCTTCAGGCGATTGCAAAGGATCTGTCCGGACCTGACGGTGAGGTCTGGGTCGTGGCCCCAGCATTCGAGCAATCCGGCGTCGGCCACTGCATAAGCTACACCCATCCCATGATGGTCGCCAAACTGGATGAGCGGCGTTTTGCGGCCGAAGGCTCTCCAGCGGATTGTGTGTTGGCAGGCTTGCATGACGTCATGAAGGACTGCCCGCCCGATCTGGTGTTGTCTGGCGTGAACCGGGGCAACAACTCGGCGGAAAATACATTCTATTCCGGGACCATTGGCGGCGCGATGGAGGCTGCTTTGCAGGGCGTGCCGGCCATTGCCCTGTCCCAGTATTTCGGCCCGCGCAATCTGGGGCTCGAGGATCCGTTCGAGGCCGCCAGTCGCTTTGGCGCTGATCTGGTGCGCCGCATTCTGGACGCGACCCCTGCAGAGCAAGGCGACTACCGCCTGTTCTACAATGTGAATTTCCCGCCCGTTCCCGCCGACGAGGTTCTGGGCACCCGCGTAGCCTCGCAAGGGTTCCGCCGCGATACGCATTTCTCGGTCGAGCCACACAGCTCGCCCTCGGGGCGGCGGTTTCTGTGGATCAAGGGCGGATACCAGCACAACCCGACCGCGCCCGGCACGGACGCGGCGGTCAATCTGGAAGGCTATATCTCGGTCACGCCGATGCGCGCGGATCTGACCGCGCATGACACGCTAGAGGCATTGAAGTCGATCGAATGAGTGGACTGGACCCAGAAACCGTCATGCAGTTCCTGTTTGCCCTGCGTAAGCGGGGTGTGACCGATGCGCGTGTTCTGGCCGCGATGGAGGCGGTCGACCGGGGGCGCTTCGTCACCGGCCTGTTCGCCGACCGCGCTTACGAGGATATGCCGCTGCCCATCGCCTGCGGTCAGACGATCAGCCAGCCGTCCGTTGTGGGGTTGATGACACAGGCGTTGGATGTGCGTCCGCGTGACACTGTGCTCGAGATCGGGACCGGGTCGGGGTATCAGGCGGCGATTTTGGCGAAACTGGCGCGGCGGGTTTACACGGTTGAACGGCATAGGCGACTGGTCAGCGAGACCGGCAAGCTGTTCGCCGAACTGGGGCTGACCAATGTCACGTCGATGCTGTCGGATGGCTCGTTCGGTTTACCGGAACAAGCGCCCTTTGATCGGATCATCGTGACCGCAGCGGCCGAGGACCCGCCAGGCCCGCTCTTGGCGCAGCTGAAAATCGGGGGTATCATGGTGCTACCCGTCGGGCAGTCGGATGCGGTGCAGCAGTTGATTAAGGTGACGCGCACCGAGACCGGTCTGGACTATGATGAATTGACGTCGGTTCGGTTCGTGCCGCTGCTTGAAGGGCTAGGCAAGGACGAGACGTAACAGGTTTTTTGGAATGGATCGCCGGAACCCCGGATAACAGGGGCAGGTGTTGAGGACAAAAGTCATGAGAGCAGTTACCAAATCAACGATGCGCCGTTGTGCGACCGGAGTTGCGGCTCTGGCCATTCTGGCCGGGTGCGAAGGGCCGTTGGACTACGACCTGCGCGGACAACTCGGCGGGTTTTCCACCACGGATGCGGCGCAATCCGCAACCACCAGCCGCCCTGCGCCCGATGCGCGCGGGGTGATCACTTATCCGAACTATCAGGTCGCCGTGGCGCGCCGGGGCGATACAGTGCGCGATGTTGCGGCTCGGGTCGGCCTGCCGGAAGGTGAGCTGTCGCGGTTCAACGGCTTGCAGACAACCGACACGCTGCGCGAGGGTGAAGTTCTGGCCCTGCCGCGATCCGTAGGGGCATCAAGCGGTGTGGATATTGCCTCAATCGCTGGAAACGCGATTGATCAGGCCCCGGATACGGGCGGGGTGCAGACGACGGTGCTGAAGCCGGTCGAACCGGCGCCAACGCCTGCACCGGTCGCTTCTGGTCCAGAGCCGGTGCGCCACAAGGTGAAGCGGGGCGAGACGGCCTTTACCATCTCGCGCCTCTATCAGGTGCCGGTTGAAGCTCTGGGAGAGTGGAACGGCTTGGGACCGGATTTCGCCATTCGTGAGGGGCAGTATCTGCTGATTCCGGTCAAGAACCAGGCTGCCCCGCGTCAGGCGGCGGCAGCGGCTCCGGTCGCAGCAACAGAGGTGACGCAGCCGGGGCAGGGATCTCCGACGCCGACACCGCCGAGTGCGACCCAGCCACTACCGGATGAGCAGGTCGCGCCTTTGGCCGAGGCGCCCGAGGCGCCGGATGTCACAGCTGAAGCGCCGACCAAAAGTTCCGGCAATTCCGCGCTGTCCTTGCCGGTCGCGGGCAATATTATCCGGACATATGACAAGGGTAAGAACGAAGGCATCGATATCGCGGCCGCTCCGGGAACGTCGGTCACTGCAGCCGAGGCAGGCACAGTGGCGGCGATTACCGCAGATGCCGATCAGGTACCGATCATCGTTGTGAAGCATAATAATGACTTGCTGACGGTTTATGCCAATGTCGACGATATCACCGTCAAGAAAGGTGATCGCGTGCGGCGGGGGCAGAAATTGGCGGAACTGCGCGGCGGCGACAATGCGTATGTTCATTTCGAAGTCCGCAAAGGTTTTGAGTCGGTTGATCCTGAACCTTATCTGAGGTGACCAGAATGGCCCGTTCCGGGCCGTGCCTCCGGCGGGGATATTTTCAGCCAGATGAAGGGCGGATCACCCGTGTGGATCGAAGTCGCTTAGGCGTTTTCCTGGCTCGTCTGTGAAAAGCTCGGGCAGGGGGGTGACGGTTTCGATAAGGTCGATGCGGAAAACGCGAAAGCCGTTGCGCAGCTCGCACCATGCGGTGAGGGTCCAGACGCGGCCCCAGTATTCCATATGGAGGGGGCGGATGGTGCGTTCGGTTAGTGCGCCGTCGATGCGGCGGTAGGACAGCTGCAATTTCTGGCGGGTTTTGATAGCAGCGCGGAGCGGGGCCATATGCGCCAATCCGCGCGCGGCATCGGCGAAGGGATAGACCGCAAATTTCCAAGTATCGGCCTCGGCCACGACCTGCGTGGGCAGGACGGCGTCGATCTTTTCTGCAAGTGACTCGGCTGCGGCTTTCAGGTCCGGGTCAGCTGCCTCGGCGACGATAGCCATCCCGAGGTTCAGCGCCTCAAGTTCGGCCGTGGTCAGGTTGAGCGGGGGCAGGGTGATCTGCTCTCGCACCATGTAACCCACGCCGCGTTCGCCCTCGACAGGAACGCCCGAGGCGACCAAGGTATCCATGTCGCGGTAGATCGTACGGACCGACACCTCGAGCCGGTCCGCGATGTCCTGCGCGCGGTGTAGTTTCCCGTCGCGTAGGATCTGGATGATGTCGAACAGACGATCAGTGCGGCGCATGATACGCCGTTCCGACCTGCGTCAGGTCATGTTCCATAGGACTGCCTCATGCCGCATCTGCAGGCTTTCGGGGTTGATGGCTGCCATCAGGGCCGGTGCAAACTCCTGTTGCGGGAATTCTGCAGCCGCCGTCTGAGCGGCCTTCATATTTTGCCAAACGACATAGTCCGTCCAGCGACCGTCTTCCCCTTGACTGAGCTGGCGATAGGCAAAGCCGGGTGCTGCGCGCACGAAGCTCTCGGTCGATTGGCTGAGTTTGACGAAGGCCTCGGGTGAGGTGCCCTCGGTCAGGGTGAAGGTGACGATTTCGGCGACATGGGTCATGTGTTTCTCCGTTGACCAGGTTGCGATACCGCTGTCCTAGCCCGTAGCAACTGACATAAACCTGTCAGTTGAGAAAAGCGAGAGCCATGAATCCGCAAGATCACATCAAATTTGCCGCCCGAATTGGCTCGGCCACCTTTTGAGAACGCGGCTTGCGGCGTAAACACGGGATCAGAAAAGGGTTCAGGCGCAGTGCGCCTTTGAGAAGGAGAATAAACATGCTCAACAATATCGGACTTCCCGGCCTGCTACTGATCGCTGTTGTGGTGCTGGTGCTGTTTGGCCGCGGCAAGATCAGCTCTCTGATGGGTGAGGTCGGCAAAGGCATCACCTCGTTCAAGAAAGGCGTCAAGGAAGGCGCGGATGAGCTGGAGCAGGATGCAGCCGAAGTGGCCAAGGACGTCACGCCCGAAACCGAGAAAGACAAGGTCTAAACCCGGATGTTTGATCTGGGCTGGACCGAGCTTCTGGTCATCGGCATCGTTGCCCTGATTGTGGTGGGGCCGAAAGACCTGCCCGTGCTGTTTCGCAATGTCGGTCGGTTTGTCGGCAAGGCCCGCGGCATGGCGCGCGAATTCACCAGCGCTATGAACGAGGCTGCGGATCAGGCAGGCGTGAACGAGATCAAGAAGGGTCTGAACGCGGCCACGAATCCTGTGAACAGCGCGATGGACGGCGTGAAAAAGGCCGCTCAGGATCTGAGCAGCAGCATCGACCCGACCAAGTTCGATCCTGAAAGCGAAACGGGCAAGCTGGCGGCTGAGAGGGCTGAACAGGCCAAGAAAATTCAAGCCACCTCCGCCCGCGCCGCTGCCGAGCGCAAGGCCAAGGAAGCCGCTGACGCGCTGGCCAAGGCCGAAGAGGCCGAAGCCGCGCTGAACACTGAGAACAAGACATGAGCAAGACCGACGAAATCGAAGACAGCTCGGCGCCGCTGATCGAGCATC
Organism: Ruegeria sp. AG1; assembly: GCF_056541705.1. NCBI lineage: Bacteria > Pseudomonadati > Pseudomonadota > Alphaproteobacteria > Rhodobacterales > Roseobacteraceae > Ruegeria > Ruegeria sp. AG1. The sequence continues at coordinate 75,368 of NZ_JBQFYU010000002.1, forward strand.
TGGCCGAATTGCGGACACGACTCATTCACTGCGTCGTTGCGTTTCTGATCGGCATGATCATCTGTTTCACGGTTGCTACGCCGCTTTTCAACTTCCTGACTCATCCTTTGTGTGAGGTGTTGAATGAGCGTGGGCAGGACTGCGGGTTGATCTTCATCTCGCCACAGGAAGGCTTCTTTGTTGCGATCAAGGTGTCGCTGCTGGGGGGCTTCATACTGGCGTTCCCCTATATCGGGATGCAGATGTGGCGCTTTGTTGCTCCAGGGCTTTATAGATCCGAGAAGAACGCGTTCCTGCCGTTCATGTTGGCCTCGCCCTTCATGTTCCTGTTGGGGGCAAGCTTTGCGTTCTACGTCGTTACGCCTTTGGCCTATGACTTTTTCCTCGGGTTCCAGCAGTTCGGCGCTGAAGGTGAGGCCGTCGTGGATGGCGCCACCTCTGCACCGCTGAGCGTGGTGTTCCAAGGCTCCGCGCAGGAATACCTGAACCTGACAATCAAGTTCATCGTGGCCTTCGGGTTGTGTTTCCAACTGCCCGTTTTGCTGACGCTGATGGGTAAGGCGGGGCTGGTCACGGCTGAGGGGCTGGGTAGTGTTCGCAAATACGCGGTAGTCGCCATTCTGGTGCTTGCTGCGCTCGTGACGCCTCCTGACGTGATCACACAGATCATTCTGTTCGTAGTGGTTTACGGCCTTTATGAGGTATCGATCTTCCTCGTCGCCCGGGTCGAGAAGAAACGAGAAGAGCAACTCCGCGCGGATGGCTACTATGATGATGAGGCCGAAGCGGATGAGGACCTGATGCAGGAAGAAGACGGCAAGTAGTCTCTTGCTGTTCCCAAGACAGGCGCGCCCATGACAGGCGCGCCTTTTTCGTTGGAACCCCTTGTTGCCAAAAGCCGAACGTGGTTTGACATCGTCGGACTAAGACCCCGGAGGCCGCCATGGACACCCAAGCCCTGAACCGTATCGCCGACGCGCTAGAGCGGATGGCTCCGGCCCCACTGGCCGCTCCGGACTTCAATGCCGCGCCGGCCTTCGTCTGGCAGGTTGAGCCTGACCGGCTTGAGCCTGTCCCTCAGGTCAACCGCGTGGACCTGGATCTATTGGTAGGTATCAACCGTTCACGCGATACGCTGCTGGACAACACAAGGCGCTTTGCGGCGGGGTACAAGGCCAACAATGCGCTGCTTTGGGGCGCACGGGGAATGGGGAAATCCAGCCTCGTCAAGGCCGTCCACGGCACGCTGCAAACCGAGTACGCAAACCTGAAACTGGTCGAGCTTCAGCGCGAAGACATGAGTTCGGTCGCGCGCCTGTTGAACCACCTGCGCGCCGCGCCGCACCGATTCATCCTGTTCTGCGATGACCTGTCGTTCAGCCATGACGACCAGCACTATAAGTCGCTCAAGGCTGTATTGGATGGCGGCATCGAAGGTCGGCCTGAAAACGTCGTCTTCTACGCCACCTCGAACCGTCGCCACCTGATGCCACGGGACATGATCGAGAACGAACGCTCCAGCGCCATCAACCCGTCCGAAGCCGTCGAAGAAAAGGTCTCACTGTCCGACCGGTTCGGGCTTTGGCTCGGCTTCCACCCCTGTGATCAGGACGAGTACCTGGCCATGATCGACCGTTATTGCGCCGCCTACAAAGTGTCGGCCGACCCGGAAACCTTACGCGCGGAAGCCATCGAATGGCAGGCGACGCGCGGGTCACGCTCGGGTCGTGTTGCGTGGCAATTCTTCGTCGATCTCGCCGGGCGCAACGGCGTCCATATCGCGTGATCCCAGTTTCATCTGGCTAAAAATACCTCCGCCGGAGGCATGGCCCAAAGGGCCATTCCCTACAACAACGCCAGAATCCGAGCCGCTTCATCCGCTGTGCTGGTCAGCACATCGCGATCCTCACCGGGGTGAAACCGCGCGCGCACGGCTGTCGGCATCGGGGCAGGCTCCACAATCGACACTTTGGGCCCAGTCCGTTCAGTCTCAACCTGCCAACTGTGTGCCAGAGCGATCTGGGCGGCCTTGGTGGCGCCGTAGATGCCGTAGAACTTCTCGCCCGCTTTGGGGTCATCAAAGAACACGGCATGCCCGGCCTCACCCAGCAAAGGTGTCACATAGGGGATCAGAACCGAGGTGGCATTGGCGTTGGTGTTCATCGCCTTTGTCCACTCTTTGGAATCAACGAAATGCGCCGGTGTGAGGGCCGAGGTGTGGACGGCCGTGTGCAGCCACAAATCCACTTTGCCCCAGCGATCATGAATACCCCTGCACAGGGTGGCCATCGCGTTGGGATCGGTGATGTCCATGGGCGCAAGTGTGGCCGAACCGCCCTTGGCTTTTATCCGGTCGTCCAGCTCTTCCAGCCCGCCGGTGGTGCGGGCGACGGCGACGATGTGATACTCGGGGGCCAGCGCTTCGGCCAGGGCTGCGCCCAACCCGCGAGAGGCCCCAGTGACGAGGGCAACTTTGGTGGCAATTTTGGTCTGATCGGTCATGGCAGCGGTTTGAACGTCCGCGCGCGGGTCGTCAAGAGGGCGCTAGCCCCCCGGAATTCCAATCCGGCGGGTCTGGCCGCTTTGTCGCAGCATGATCCCGTGTTCATCAATGGCGACAACGGTGCCCGAGGCCACGCGGCTGCCCGGCTTGACCTCTTTTACACGTCCCGAAGACAGGCGCATCAAAGCGCGCAGGTCGGCTTTCGGGCCAAAAACACCCAGAACCGAGACAGAATTTCTTTTCAACGCGCCCCGCTGCGTGGCCGCGCTTTTGACATTGGCATTTGGCATTTTCTGCGGCTCGAACCCGGTCCGAACCCCTTGTGTGAGTGGTGGTGAATCGCTGCCTACCAAACCGCAAAGTAAATCAAAAGATCACCCCGCTCGCATCAGATCACGGCGAGGTGAGGGGGCCGGAAGCCTTTGCAATCAGGTCATTCCTATCGGCAAAATCCAGCCAAAGCCGTAGCGATGCCCACGGCCTGCGTTGTTTTCTGATTCGCGTTGTCTCTTTAGCCCGACGCCAGTTTCGCCGCGTTCCACGACCCGCCAACAACCTGCATGTCTTCGCGTTTTTTGCTAACGCGGGTGCTGTTTTCGAGACTGTCGAGATAGTCACCGCTGACGCTGCCGGTGATGTAGTTTCCGTCAAAGCAGGAACAGTCGAACGCCTCAATCTCGGGGTTGCCCTCCTTGGCGGCCCAGATCAGATCGTCGAGGTTCTGGTAGAACAGGGCATCCGCGCCCAGTTCTTCGCGAATCTCTTCGATCTCTTTGCCATTGGCGATCAACTCGTGCTTGGTGGGCATGTCGATGCCATAGACATTGGGATATTTCACCGGGGGCGAGGCGCTAGCGATGTAGACCTTCTTGGCCCCGGCCTCACGACACATCTGAACGATCTTCTTGATCGTATTGCCGCGCACGATCGAGTCGTCGATCAGCAGGACATTGTGGTCCTTGAACTCCAGCGGAATGGCGTTCAGCTTGCGGCGGACGGATTTCTGCCGCTCTTCCTGACCAGGCATGATGAATGTCCGACCGACATAGCGGTTCTTCACCAGACCTTCGCGATAGGGGATGCCGGTGATCTTGGCAGCCTCAAGCGCCACGGGGCGGGCGCTGTCGGGAACCGGGATGATCCGGTCGATCTGCAGACCCGAGTCCTGAATCTGCTTGGCCAGCGTTTGCCCCATACGCATCTGGGTTTTGTAGACCGAGACTCCATCCAGCAGGGAATCCGGACGGGCGAGGTAGACATATTCGAAGATGCAAGGAGTCAGCTTGCCTTCGACGGCCTGAAACTCGTGCATATTGCCGTCCAGATCAATCAGGATCGCCTCGCCCGGATTCAGGTCACGGATCTTGGTAAAGCCGTTGATACCAAAGGCCACATCCTCAGAGGCAAAGGCGTAGTCATTGCCATCGCCCTCGGTCTCACGAATTGCAACCGAAAGGGGGCGGATACCGTGTGGGTCGCGGAAGGCCAGCATGCCGACGCCAGCAACAAGGCAAATGACCGAGTAGGCACCCTGCACACGCTCCATTGTCATCTTCACGCCGGCAAAGATGTTGCGGATGGGCTCGGCATTGCCGTTCACTTTGATCGCGTCGGCCACTTTGTCGGCCAGAACGTTCAGCAGGATCTCGGAATCTGACGTGGTGCGCAGGTGACGGCTGTATTTACCGGTGACTTTTTCGCGCTGCTCAGCCGTGTTAGTGATGTTGCCGTTATGGACCAGATAAATCCCGTAAGGCGCGTTGACGAAAAAGGGCTGTGCCTCGGACGCGCTGAGCGACCCTGCGGTGGGATAGCGCACATGGCCCATGCCGACCTTACCCAGAAGAGTTTCGGCGTCCGTCGCGTTGAACACGTCTTTGACCAGACCGTTGGCTTTTTTCTCGCGAAAGAACTCACCGTTATATGTGACGATCCCCGAGGCATCCTGACCCCGGTGCTGCAGCATCAGCAGCCCGTCATAGATTTCCGCAAACACATCATGTGTCCGGCTTGCGATCCCCAAAATCCCACACATGTACGGGCTCCAATTACTATGACGTTTTGACGAGAGGGTTGAGTGACGGCCGGATAGGGAGGGGTCGTACCGTTCGTATCTTGCAGGCCAAACGGTGCATCATCACCGCATTGCAGGCAGATGAACATTGAAAGGACAAACCCGACAGCTCCGATTCCGTGGCAGTTTGGCCTCCACATACTGCCTTAGAACGCGGCTGTCATCAAAGGATCACATTTCTACGGGCCGCAGTTCTGATTTCTTCAGTTGCGGCGTGGTGACATATGAATTCATTTGTGCTGACATATGCATAATTTCATCGCGGATCTTATCGGGGAGGGGGCCAGAATGTGGCAGGAACGCTCACCAAACAAGAAAGATGAGCCGCCCAAAAGGCGCTGTCATCGGTGCCGCGGCATGGGGCGTGCCCCGTGTCCGATCTGCAAGGGTGCGGGTGAAGTGGTCAAAAGCCGTGATATTCTGGGTAAACCGATTTCCAGCCGCTGTGATGGCTGTTTCGGTTTGAAAACCACTCGCTGTACTGTCTGCGGGGGTGAGGGGTTCTTTCAATAAAAAAAGCCCGGCGCGAGGCCGGGCTTTTCGATGAACATTCTGTATGAATTAGCTGTCGGTGGTTTCCGCAGCAGGGGTCGCGTCGCCTGCGGTGCAGCTGGCCACCAGCTCTTCGTATTGTGCCGTGACCCAACCCAGCGCGGCCTCGGGGTTTTGTTCTTCGATCTGGGTGCTGAACTGTTCGAACACCTTGGCCGAGCGGCTTTCGTCTACAAGCGTGTAGGACTGGCCAGTCATTACGGTGTCGTAGACAAAGAACGCGATAGCGACCAGCAGGATGCCCCGCGCGATGCCAAAGAAGAAGCCAAGCGCCTGATCCAGACCGCCCAGTGCAGACCGTTGCACCAGCGACGAAAATAGCGGCGTGAAGATGCTGACGATGATCAGGGCGATTGCAAACACGGCTGCAAAGCCAGTGATTACCGATAATTCGCAGCTGTCGCGCAGGAAGTCTCCGACCACCGGGATTTCTTTGACCAGCGGCACGGCCTGCGGTGCGAAGATGAATGCGAGGACAGCTGCTGCCACCCAACCCGCGATGGCAAGAACCTCGCGCATGAAACCGCGCGAATAGGCCAGAATGCCTGACAGCACGATGATCAGGGCCACAACCCCGTCAATAATTGTAAAACCTTCCATGGCCCTCGCCTGTTCTTTTCTGCCCCTTAGGGCCGGACTTTAACCTGCTCCGAAGGTTTCGCCAACAAACCCCACCAAATCAGAGGGTCGGGTGAGTGTCAGACCTGCCACAGTGCCGGTTTTGCCGCCCGCCGGAGCGATTGCCGATGTGAAACCAAGTTTTTGTGCTTCTTTCAACCTGTTTTCGGTCTGAGGGGCCGGTCTAAGTGCCCCGGACAGCGAGATTTCTCCGAAAACGACCGTATCGGCGGGCAAGGCGCTGTCTTCGCGTGCACTTAGTAACGCTGCGGCAACAGCCAGATCGGCGGCGGGTTCGCTGACCTTCAGCCCTCCGGCCACGTTCAGATAGACGTCGAGACCCGCGAAGGGGATGCCGCAGCGGGCCTCGAGCACGGCGAGGATCATCGCCAGCCGCCCACTATCCCAGCCGACGACGGTGCGGCGGGGTTGCGAATGCGGCGACGGGGCGACGAGTGCCTGCAATTCCACCAAGACGGGGCGGGTGCCTTCGATTCCGGCAAAAACGGCCGAGCCGGGGCTGGGCGTGCCGCGTTCCGACAGGAACAGGGCGGAGGGGTTGGTGACCTGCGCCAGCCCTTTGCCCGTCATCTCGAACACACCAATCTCATCTGCGGGGCCGAAACGGTTCTTGACTGCGCGCAGGATACGGAACTGGTGGCCGCGTTCGCCTTCGAAATAGAGAACGGTGTCGACCATATGTTCGACAACGCGCGGACCTGCGATCTGACCTTCTTTGGTGACATGGCCGACCATGACGATCGAAACACCGTGTCGTTTCGCAAAGGTGGTCAATTCATGTGCCGCAGCCCGGACTTGTGACACCGAGCCGGGCGCGCTGTCCACATTGTCGGCCCACATTGTCTGAATCGAGTCGATGATAGCGAGGCCGGGTTTTTCAGCCTCAAGCGTCGTCAGGATGTTGCGAAGATTGGTCTCAGCCGCGAGTTGGACCGGCGCGTCCTCGAGCCCCAGACGGCGGGCACGCATACGGACCTGCGCGCTGGCTTCTTCCCCCGAGACATAGATTGTTTTGACGCCTGCGCGGGCAAAACGCGCTGCGGCTTGCAGCAGAAGGGTGGATTTGCCGATGCCGGGATCGCCGCCTACCAACAGGGCCGAAGCGGGGACGAGGCCGCCGCCGAGAACGCGGTCCAACTCATCCACCCCGCTGAGTGTTCGGGGTGGCGGGGTCTCCTCGGTCGACAAGTCCGTGAGTGCAATGGACTTGCCCCGCTTGCCGCCGAGGGATTTCTTGGCCGGGCCCGCCGACAGGGGCACGTCCTGGGTGATCGTGTTCCATTCGCCGCAGGCGTCACACCGCCCGGACCATCTTGTATGTGTCGCACCGCAGGCCGAACAGGAGAAAGAAGTCGTCTTTGCCATGAGGCCTTTGGTGCCCGAGGATGGGCGGTTCTTCAAGCCCTTGTGGGCTTTCATCTCCGCCGGTGGCAAGCCGCGTCCTCAGGCCCTGCGGGCCATCGGGTGCGCCGGGCGCTGACGCGCCTATTCCGCGGCGCGAGGGGGCGACATGGCGACCACGCTGGAGGCGCTTGGGTCGCTGCCGTCGGGGGGTGTCTGCAATTGTGCCGAAAGCTCAGGTAGAAGTTCGAACAGTTCATCCCGCAAGCGCGACAGTTGGGATTTGGCGATGGATTCCTCGATCTCGATATCGCGGGTCCATTGGCTGAGTTCGTGCAGGATGGTCTGTGCGTCCTCGATCCGTTGCTGGAACAGTTCGACCTCTTCCTGCCGCTGTTTCAGGAACATCCGGGCGCGTTCGACCCGGTCGTTGCCATAGGTTTCGGCCAGTTCGTGGCTGATCTGGCTCATCTGAGCAGCGGTTTCCAGGATCTCAGGTTCCAACGCCTGAAGGTCGGGATGGTCGCGCAGAAACGCCATACGCTCTTTGACCGCATCGAATTCCGAGGCCAGAGCGAAAACGCCGCTGCGGTCGGCAGCATGGGCGATCTGGTAGGCCTCGACGATATCCTGCATGTTCAGCGAAAACTTCCTGTGTGCGTTCTCGAGTGCCATCATTCGGGCGCTTGAAGGCAGGTAGAAGCCCAGCATGAGAATCAGGCAGGTCAGGCCGATCTGAACAAAAATACCAGCGTCGATCACGCCGGTCTGGCCGAATCCGGCCTGAAGGGACAGCCAGGGCAAAACCCCCAGCGCCGAAAGTGAGGTTGCAACCACCGCGCCGAGGGCTGCGACGCAGATCATGAAAAAAGTCAGTCTTAAAAAGGCATTCTGAAATTGCAATGTAATGTTGTTGAGGGCGGGCATGGTCGTCCATCTCCTTCTCAAACCGATACAAATTGGGCCGAAGCGGAGGACATATCAAACACGCAAGGTGATCCTCTGCGGACCCGTACACACTAGAACTTTGCTGCTCGAAATATAACGATGATACTTAGAAATGTGTTTTCAATCAACACGGTCTAAGCTTTTCGTGATGTGGATGTCATCTCAGTAATATATCCCAGCGCGATCGAGGCCAGAATGCAGCCGGTAAACAGGTAGAGGCCCCAGGCCGTCTCGATGGTCGCGTAAGAGATGCCCTTGGCCAGCGTGATGTAGAGCGCGATGAGGAAGATATCCGCCATGGCGAGCTTGCCCAAGATGTTCAGCGCGGGTTGGACGCGGGCATCCAGCAGGTCCCATTGGATCAAGGCGGTGCCGATGGTTTTGATGTAGGGCGCGAAGAGGGCGAAGACGGTGACGACCAGCGCGAGGAAGATGTCGGATTTCCAGAGAGATTGGAGGCCGGTGATGACGCTGATTTCGGAAAGTCCGAAGATCGGTAGCAGGCCCGCGCGCATCAGTGGGGCGAACCACGCGATCGGGTATAGGATCAGGAGGGAGAGGGTGGCGAGGCGAAGGGTCATTAGCTGTGCGTCTCGGCGAGATTTCAGATTTTGCGGCGATGTTTTGTTATGGTTAACTTAAACCGGTACTCGCCACTGAGTTATTTTTAGACGGGGAGGAACGATGTCGGGTTTTGTGGCCTACAAGTCAATTGTCGATCCATCAGACTGTGATTTTCTGGGGCATATGAATGTGTCCAAGTATTTTGCTGCATGCTCGGATTCCGTTTTTGCGTTGCAGTCAGAGCTGGGGCTTACGGCCGAAGACATGCGATCGGGACGAAAGCTATCCTTTGCGGTGGTCCATGCTGACAGCAATTTTCTTGTGGAATTGAGTGCCGGCGAAGCGATACAGATGGAAAGCGAAATCCTGGAGGTAGGAACGAAATCCATGACCTTCAGCCACAAACTAATTCGAGTTACGGACAGTGAAACGACATTTTCCACTGTTTTCAAATGCGTTTTGCTCAACCTGCAGACAAGGCGCGCAGAAGCTATTCCGCAGGACATTATCGAACGTTCGACTAAGTGGATGGCAAAGAGCGAAGATTAACGCACCGCCTCAATCGGCCCTTCCGCACTCCCGCTGATGAACTGCTCCAGATAGGGATCGCCCGAGGCATCCATCTGACCCACAGGCCCAGTCCACTGGATCACCCCGTCATGCAACATCGCCACATTGTCAGCAATTGCGCGGACGGAGGTCATGTCGTGGGTGATGGTCATGGCGGTTGCGCCCATCTCGGTCACGATCTCTCGGATCAGATCGTTGATGACGCCGGACATAATCGGGTCCAGCCCGGTCGTTGGTTCGTCGAAAAAGATGATCTCTGGCTCGGCGGCGATGGCGCGGGCAAGGCCCACGCGTTTCTGCATCCCGCCCGACAGCTCGGACGGAAATCGGTCGGCGACGTTGGATTTCAGGCCCACACGGCGCAGTTTCTCGATGGCGATCTCGCGCGCCTCATCCGTGGGGCGTTTCAGTGAGCCGCGCAGCAGGCGGAAGGCTACGTTCTGCCAGACCGGCAGCGAGTCGAACAGCGCCGCACCCTGGAACAACATGCCAAAGCGCGCCAGAAACGCGTCGCGGTCGCCCTTGCTGGCGTCCTTGCCATCGACATAGATCATACCGCTGTCGGGCTTGATCAGGCCGAGGATACATTTCAGCGCGACCGATTTGCCCGTGCCGGACCCACCGATGATGACCATTGAGGTGCCCTTGGTGATCTCAAGGTTCATGCCCTGCAGCACGTGGTTGTCATCAAAGGACTTTTTGACGTTCTCCATCCGGATCATAGCGAGAAGAACACTCCTGTCAGAACGAAGTTGGCAGCGAGGATCAGCACGGCTGCTGCCTCGACCGAGCCTTTGGTGGCGCGGCCCACGCCCTGTGCGCCTCGGCCCGAGTTCATACCGTAATAACAGCCCATGATGGCCGCGATCAGGCCGAAGGCTGCGCCTTTGACAAGGGATGAGACGATGTCGCGGGTTTCAAGGAAGTTGACCGTGTTTTGCAGATAGGCAGCCGGGTTGAACCCGAGGTTCTGTGTCGCCACAGTATAGCCGCCCATGATGCCTATGATGTCTCCGATACCGACAAGGATCGGCACCGTGATCAGCGCCGCCAGCACGCGCGGGGCGGTCAAGTACTTCATCGGATGGGTCGACAGGGTGACCAGCGCGTCAATCTGCTCGGTCACTTTCATCGTGGCGATTTCGGCCGCGATGGAGGAGGTCACGCGGGCTGCGATCATAAGGCCGACCAGAACCGGGCCAAGCTCTCGCACCATACCGATGGCAACAATCTGAGGGACTACGGCCTCGGCATTGAACCGTGCGCCACCTGCATAGATCTGCAGAGCCAGCGCGCCGCCGGTGAAGATGGCGGTCAGGCCGACCACGGGCAGCGACAGCCAGCCGATATTCAGCAGCGCCATCGCGATCTCGCGCGGGTAGTAGGGCGGGCGCAGAATGTGCGACAGCGAGTCCAGAGCGAACAGGGTCACGCGCCCAAACGCGGCCAGCAGGGTCAGAACTGTGCGGCCCAACCCACCCAGCATAGACAGCGGGTTCATTCCACGTACCCTCGGGAATAGCGGCGGCCCATTGAGGTCAGGATTTCATAACCGATCGTGCCGGCGGCCTCGGCCAGATCATCGACGGTCTGATGCCCGTTGAGGATGCGCAGTTTCTCTGGCTCAAAGCCCAGATCGGTGACATCGATGGTGATTAGGTCCATCGAGATCCGACCGACGACCGGGCAGGGCTTGTCGCCTGCGAAGGCATCAATGCCGCCGCCAATGGCGCGGTGTAGGCCGTCGGCGTATCCGGCGGTGACGGTTGCGATCTTCGACGGGCGGCGTGCCGTCCAGCTGTTGCCATAGCCCACGGTTTCTCCGACCGCGACGTCGCGCACCTGCACGACCGGCAGATCAACGGTGACGACGGGCTTGGCCTCGGCAAAGGGCATTCCGCCGTAAAGGCCAATGCCAGGACGGCAGAAGTCAAAGTGGAATTCAGGCCCCAGCAAAGTGCCTCCGGTGGCTGCCAGAGACCTGGGGGCCGTCATCCCGTCGGTCATCCCGCGAAACGCGGATAGCTGCTGCTGGTTCATCGGGTGGTCCGGTTCATCCGCGCAGGCCAGATGAGACATCACAACCGCCGGGTTCAACGCCTCGGCCCGAGGGCGCAGCTCGGCCCAGTCGGCGGGCTCCAGTCCAAGACGGTTCATGCCGGTGTCAAGCTGGATGCCGAACCCATGTTCAGGCAGAGCCTGTTGGTGGCGTTGGAATTGCTCGCCCGAGTTGATCAGGGGTATCAGGTCGTTATCGCGCAGCAGCTCGGTATCCCCGTCCATATGACCTGAGAATACAGCGATCATCGGTCCGGGCCCTACCGCCTCGCGAATGTCTGCGCCTTCTTCGGCAACGGCGACAAAGAACTTGCGGACACCTTCCTCGGCCAGGGACCAGGCGACAGGTTCGGCCCCAAGACCATAGGCGTCGGCCTTAACTACGGCGCCGGTTTCGACATCCGTTTTTGCATCGAGCGCCCGCCAGTTGCTGGCGAGCGCCTGAAGATTGATCGTCAAACGTGCGGTACTCATGGAGTTGTTCATGACACTGGAATGCGGCAGGTCAAGAGGGGATCGTACACAACCTGTCAGGAAAATCCGCAAGATAGGCGGCATACGGCCATCTGACACAGGAATTTGGGTAGGTTTGAGGGGCTTTTGACTGGCAGCGATGTGCGCACTGGGATTGTGCAGCGATACAAGTCAAAGGTCTTTTGCACGGCGGATCGTTCAGAGCGACCCACGCAGGAGGCCCGTCTTATCGCAGCTCGTCAAGCAACGGCTTGTTGTTGTTAAGATGCCGGGTCACCAATTTGCGTTGGCGTTTATTGCTTGGAATGTAGCGCGCGGGCTGTGGGGCGGCAAAGAGAGCCAGTTGCGGGAACAGCATCATCAACTCCTCGCGTGAGGCTTCGTCCATGGATTGCAGCGCCTGCGGGCCGGTAAACAGACTTTCGCTGGGCGCGTCTTCGGCAAACAGCACCACGTGGCGGTCGAACACAAGGTGGTGATAGATCACCTGCGAGACACTGGTGTCGACGAAAACGCCGGGCATTCGGGTCAACTGAATGGCCGAGACTAAAACGGATTCGGTCCCGAACATGCGCTGCGCAATCGGAGATCGGATCAGCATCCGATGCTGGCGCGAGACCAAAAGATCACGTTTCGGCAGAGACTGTCCAAGCGCTCCAGCGACGATGCGCACCGGAAACAGGCGCGGGGTCTTTATCAACTCGGCCCGGTTGAGGCTGCGCGACAGGGTCAAACGCAGTGTCTCGGGCGGGCCATCTTCGGTCAGAACCTGATCTCCGGTGCAGAGTGCCTCAACGGGAATCTTGCCACGAGGGGTGCCGATCAGAGTGCCCGTTGTGAAACAGGGCGCGCCGGGGCTTGGGTTGGGGTTCTCGACGAAATTCACCCCATCGGTCGAGGTGAGGGACGAGGTGTCATCTGTCCCGTTGCTGCCTATCTGGGTTGAGGTCAGCCCGCTCGCCGCGCCTTGCGTTGCGGTGACTTGATTGTCGAAGGACACAAAACTGAGCACAGTGCCATTGTCGTCCAGCGACACCGCGCCAAGACGATTGATGCGGGCAGAGACCACGTAATAGTCGAAACCGCTGACCGTGTTCACCGGCGCAGTGTCGACATCCGTGGAGCTTCGGACGGAGCCATTGGCGTTGTAAACCTGCACCCTCAGGCCCGAGACATCCGTACCTGTGGGAACGCGGATTTCGATGAAATCGCCGTCCGGCGCAAAATTCGGCCCGTTTCTGTATCGTATTTCCGAGATGATTGCGGGCAATGACGTAGGCCTTGCTAAAATCCGGCAGTAGGTGCCGTCATTCAGTACATACTAACACACGACGATTGGCATTCAAATTCGGCTATTTGGATATTTAAGGTGACTTTTAGTAACCTTCAATCTCGCCGCCCTGTTGCCAGGGCTTGACCAGATTGCCAAAGCGGGTGAACTGTGCCTCGAACGACAGCTCGACCGTGCCAATGGGGCCGTGGCGCTGCTTGCCGACGATGACCTCGGCCTTGCCATGCAGGCGCTCCATGGCCTGCTTCCACTCTTCCATCTTTTCCAGCTCGTGATCGCCGGGCTTTTCGCGTTCCTTGTAGTATTCCTCGCGGAATACGAACATCACTACGTCGGCATCCTGCTCGATCGAGCCCGATTCTCGCAGGTCAGACAGTTGCGGGCGTTTATCGTCGCGGCTTTCCACCTGACGGCTCAGCTGGGACAGGGCGATGACCGGGATGTTCAGCTCTTTGGCGATGGCCTTCATGCCCATCGAGATCTCGGCGATTTCGTTGACGCGGTTGTCGGACATGCCCCGGCACAGCTGCAAATAGTCGATCACCAGCAGGTCCAACCCATGCGTCCGCTTCAACCGCCGTGCGCGCGCCGCGAGCTGCGAGATCGGCAGGGCGGGCGTGTCGTCAATGAACAGCGGGCAGGCTTCCAGTTCCTTGGCGGCATCGACGAAACGGCGGAACTCGGCCTCGGTCATGTCACCTTGACGGATCTTGTGGCTGGAGATTTCCGAGGCTTCGGCCAGAACACGACCCGCCAGCTGTTCGGCGCTCATCTCGAGCGAGAAGAATCCCACGACGCCGCCATCAATCGCGCCTTCGCTGCCATCAGGTTTCAGCCCGCGCTTGTAAGCCTTGGCTACGTTGAACGCCACGTTGGTCGCTAGCGAGGTTTTACCCATCGACGGACGACCCGCGAGAATGATCAGGTCAGACGGGTGCAACCCGCCCAACTGTTTGTCCAAGTCGGCCAGACCGGTGGAAATCCCCGCCATGCCGCCACCGCGCTGGTACGCCTCATTGGTGACGTTGACGGCTTCTGTGACCGCCTTCAGGAAGGATTGGAAACCCTGTTCGGTCTGGCCCTGCTCAGAAAGCTGATAGAGTTGTTGCTCGGCCTCTACGATTTGTTCTTTGGGCTCGCTGGACACATCGACCCGCGCCGCCTTGTCCGAGATGTCCCGGCCCAGTCGGATCAGCTCGCGACGAATGGCGAGGTCATAGATCATTTGGGCATAGTCATGCACCGCGAAGGCACTTATCGAAGCGCCAGCAAGTTTGACAAGATAGGCGGGTCCGCCCAACTCCTTTAGGCCTTCGTCATCTGCCATGAAGGATTTCAGCGTAACGGGTGAAGCCAGCGCATTTTTTGCGATGCGATTGGCCGCGACCTCGTAAATCCGCGAGTGAACCGGGTCGTAGAAATGCTCGGCCCCGATGATCGAAGCAACCCGGTCATAGAGGTCGTTGTTGGTCAGGATCGCGCCCAGAAGCTGCTGCTCGGCCTCAATGGAATGCGGCATGGTCTCGGCGTTTTGAATCTGCGCCGCTGCCTGCTCGATACTGCTGATCTCGTTCATCTTGTCCCCGCTGCCCGTTCCGAGGTTCTACACGCCAAGCCCCGGTTCAAGCTATCTGCAAATGAATGGGGGTAAGTTGGTATAACCGCCCCCGGCTTCGGGATAACTGCCCATCTGAATGGGGATAACTTCCGCCCAGTTTTGCACGGGACGAAAGCTATCGCAACATTTGGTGTGACGGGCGCAAAATTCGACTAGATAGGCGCGCTTTGGATCGATTCGAAAATCAACTATCCCCAGCTTACCCACAGGCCGAATCTTACGATTTATTCGCGTCCTGCCACCCGCGCGGGTCGTTCAGGAAGGCTTCGACACCGCTAAGGGTCTCTTCGTCAAAGGCCTTTTGCGCTTTGGCCTCGGCCAGAACGTCCCACCAGGTGCACAGCGAATGGAGCTTCACGCCGTGATCGCCGAGGGTCTTCTCGGTCTCGGGGAAGATGCCGTAGTAGAAGATCACCGCGGTATGGCCGCAGGTCGCGCCCGTTTCACGGATCGCATCGACGAAGGACAGCTTGGAGCCGCCATCAGTGGTCAGATCCTCGACCAGCAGCACGCGTTCCCCTTCGCTCATTGCGCCTTCAATGCGGGCGTTGCGGCCGTAGCCTTTGGGCTTTTTGCGCACATAGGTCATGGGCAGGGCCATCCGCTCGGCGACCATGGCGGCAAAGGGGATGCCGGCTGTCTCACCGCCCGCGATATTGTCAAACGCCTCGAACCCCGCCTCGCGCATCACGGTGACGGTCAGGAAGTCCATCAGGGTCGAGCGGATGCGTGGGTATGAGATCAGCTTTCGGCAATCGATATAGGTGGGGCTGGGCAGGCCGCTGGCCAGCGTGAACGGCTCACGCGAGTTGAAGTGAACGGCCTTGATCTCCAGCAGCATCCGCGCGGTCAGGCGGGCAATTTCAGAGCTGTCGGGAAATGAACTGGGGATCATGGCGCAAACCTCGGGGCTGAAAGAGTGTTGCGGGCTGATAGCCTGTCCATCGGCCCGGAGTCGAGAGGGCCGAACAAAGAAAAAGCGGACCCGCGACAGGTCCGCTTTTGCCCTTTCGGGCGATGGGCAACCAAGGTGGGCTTAGCTGCTCATGTCATAGGCGCGCTCGCCATGTACCGACAGGTCGAGGCCATTTGTCTCGGTCTCGGCGTCTACGCGAAGCGGAGTGATGGCTGCAACCACCTTAATCAACACAAAGGTGACAATTGCCGTAAAGGCACCCACAATCAAAAGGCCTCCAAGTTGTGCTGCCCATGTGCCCAGACCGAACAGCGCAATCATCAGGGTGCCAAAGATGCCCCCGACACCGTGCACAGCAAAGACGTCCAGCGTGTCGTCAATGTTCAGCTTGTTGCGGATGACAAAGACGGCCTCCTGGCACAGTACACCTGCAACGGCCCCGATGATCAGCGCTTGCACCGGACCCACAAAGCCCGAGGCCGGAGTGATCGAGGCCAGACCTGCAATGGTGCCTGTGACCAGACCAACCATCGAGGCTTTGCCAAAACGGATCTTCTCCCACAGTGCCCAGGTCAGGGATGCAGTTGCGGCGGACAGATGTGTGACGGTCATGGCCATCGCGGCGCCTCCGTCAGCGGCCAGTTGCGAACCGCCGTTGAAACCGAACCAGCCGACCCACAACATCGCGGCGCCGATCATGACAAAGCCCGGATTGTGCGGAGGCGTCGTGCGGTTGCGGCGTGGGCCGAGGATCACGGCGATGATCAGCGCGGCCAGACCGGCGGTCTCGTGAACAACGATGCCGCCAGCAAAGTCGCGCACACCGATCTCACCCAGAATGCCGCCATCGGACAGCATCCCGCCGCCCCAGATCCAATGGACCACCGGCGCGTAGCACAGCAGCATCCACAGGCCCGAGAAGGTGAGGACGAAGCCAAAGCCAACCCGCTCGACATAGGCGCCGACGATCAGGGCGGGGGTGATGATCGCGAAGGTCATCTGGAAGGCAAAGAACAGGATTTCGGGCAGGGTGCCCGCCAGGCTGTCGGCATCAACACCGTTCAGGAACGCTTTGCCCAATCCCCCCCAG
The DNA here is from genome assembly GCF_056541705.1 of Ruegeria sp. AG1. Taxonomy (NCBI): domain Bacteria; kingdom Pseudomonadati; phylum Pseudomonadota; class Alphaproteobacteria; order Rhodobacterales; family Roseobacteraceae; genus Ruegeria; species Ruegeria sp. AG1. The sequence goes on from NZ_JBQFYU010000002.1 coordinate 92,006, forward strand.
AAACCGCTTTCACCGGGCCCGAAGGCGATGGAATAACCCGCGACCAGCCAAAGGATGCTCATTAAACAGGCAATCGAGAAGCAGTGCATAAACACGCTGAGGACATTTCGGGCACGCACAAGCCCGCCATAGAACAGGGCAAGGCCCGGCAATGTCATGAACAGGACCAGTGCGGTTGCTACAATGATCCAGGCTGTATCGGCTCCGTTCATGGGCCGGTCTCCTTTTTTGCCGTTTGGGCGTCGGCCGGGCAAACCGCCACGGCCGACACCTCGTGAGTGATGTGCGGCGGGTTGAAGCTGAGCTGGATCGAGGAAAAAAGAGGCAGAGGTGCAAAAAGACGCCTATTTAGGTGGCTTTTTGTCAACTGACGCTTATATTTGCGTCATTGCAGTATCTATGCTGTAAATTTAAGCGTTTTGCGAAAGGCCGGAGTAAAGCATTTCCAGCGCATGATCCCGCGCGGCCTGACGGACCCTTTCGCGCCCCAGAGCACCGAACTCGACAGTTTCGGTGCGCGTGGGTTGCCCTGCGGCAGCAAGGCCAAAGCACACGCGGCCTTCGGGTTTGAATTCCGACCCTCCGGGGCCTGCGATGCCGGTGATCGACACGGCTAGTTGCGCGCGCGACTGGTACAGAGCGCCATCGGCCATTTCTTGTGCGACCTGCTCTGAGACCGCGCCATAGGCGTCCAGTGTCTCGCCGCGCACGCCTAGCATCTGCTGCTTGGCCTCGTTGGTGTAGGTGACGAACCCCCGGTCCACCACGGCCGAGCTGCCGGGGATGTCGGTCAAAGCAGCAGCCACCATGCCGCCCGTGCAGCTTTCTGCGGTCGCGATCATGATGCCTTGGGCTTTGGCTTGGTCCAGCAGCTCGGATACGGTCATAGGCCCAACACTCCATGTGCGGTCCCGGCCAGAACCATCACACCGATGGCGGCAAAGATCCCGGCGATCACATCGTCCAGCATCACGCCCATCGCGTCTCCTTTGCGATCGGCCCAGCCGACCGGGCCGGGCTTGGTGATGTCGAACAGCCGGAACAGCAGGAAACCCGCGATCCAACCGGGCCAGAGCGCGGTGATCTCGATCCCGTGTGCCCAGCTTGGGTAGGAAATGGCCCAGAGCGCGATGAATTGGCCTGCGACCTCATCGACGACGATCTCGGAGGGGTCGTGATCCTCTTGCCCGGCGGTCATCACCTTTGTGGCCCAAAGGCCCGCGATGAACACCACGAGCGTCGCGAGTACAAGCAAGGGGAAGCCACCCAAAACGTGCAGGACCCAGGCCAGAGGCAGGGCCGCAAGTGAACCCCAAGTGCCGGGGGCAGGGCGCAGATATCCAACCCCGCAGACGGTTCCGATCAGACGCGCGATGTTCATGCTTTCACCAGACATGCCGTGGCGAGCGACGCGATGCCCTCGCTACGGCCGGTAAAGCCCAGACGCTCGGACGTGGTTGCCTTGACCGAGACCTGATCAGCACGCAATCCCATGATTTTAGACATTTCTTCTTTCATTTTCGCGGCGTGAGGGCCGATCTTGGGGTATTCGCAGACCAGCGTACAATCGACGTTCGAAATGCGGTAGCCCATCGTCTCGGCCAGCTCGACCGCATGGCGCAGGAAGATCTCGCTTGCGGCGCCTTTCCATTGCGGGTCTGAGGGCGGGAAGTGCTGGCCGATATCCCCTTGCGCCAGCGCACCGTAAATCGCGTCGGTGACCGCGTGCATGCCGACATCCGCGTCGGAATGCCCTTGCAGCCCGCGTTCATGCGGGACCTTCACGCCGCAGAGGATCACGTGATCGCCATCGCCAAAACGATGCACGTCATAGCCGTTGCCCAGCCTCACATCCATATTCGTTCCCATTATCCGTTCCGCCCGTCCAAAATCCTCAGGGCGGGTGATTTTCAGATTGTCCGCGTCGCCCGGCACAATGCAAACCTCAAGACCTGCGGCCCGTGCGACCTCAACATCATCCGCAGCGCCACCCGGATGCGCGGCATGTGCTTTGACAATGGCATCGTAGTCAAATCCCTGAGGGGTTTGCGCGGCAAACAGGTTGCTGCGGTCCTGCGTCCCAGAAACCGAGCCATTATGCCCGATCCAAAGCGCATCCGTAACGGGTAAACCGGGGGCTGCGGCCTGGTGGGTACCCAGTGCGCTCAGGACATTCTGAATGAGATGTTCCGAGACACAGGGCCGTGCCACGTCATGGATCAGCACACGGGTCACTTGATGATTTGCCAATGCTTGCAGTCCGTTACGAACCGAGCTTGCCCGACCCGCACCACCTGCGCACAGTATCAGTTCGGTCTCGCGAAACTCTTCCCAGGCCGGAGCGTCTTCGTCCGACAAGACCAATACGATGTGGTCGACAAGGCCACGGAACCGGTCGATCGTCCAATCCGCCACACGACGACCGGCCAGCGCGCGCCATTGCTTGGGCGTGCCGCCTCCTGCGCGCAGTCCACGCCCTGCGGCAACGATTATGGCGGCTGTGGTCATGGTCGGGTTTCTCCGGAATCCTGCGCTTTGTTTAGGGGGCGGTGAATGCAGAGGCAATCACCCATGGTAATGTGATTAAAAAATAGGCAAGTGATGATTTTGCAGGCTTGATGGCCGTCGTTTTGTTGTTCATATGCTTCGAATTCGATATCAAATCCGCAATTGCCCAAGGATTGAGCACGTTGACGCTGCACCTCGCCGACAAAACCGTATCTCCGCCTGTGTTACTGGCCCCGATGGCTGGAATCACGGATCGCCCGTTCCGCGATCTGGTGATGCGCTTTGGCGCGGGCATGGTGGTCAGTGAAATGGTCGCCAGTCAGGAAATGGTTCAGGCCAAACCCGGCGTGCGCGAGCGGGCCGAGCTGTCGGCAGATGTGGAGAACACAGCGGTTCAGCTGGCCGGGCGTGAAGCGTATTGGATGGCCGAGGCTGCCCGTCAGGTGGCAGATCGTGGCGCGCGCGTGATCGACATTAACATGGGCTGTCCTGCCAAAAAGGTGACCAACGGTTATTCCGGCTCGGCCTTGCTCAAGACACCGGATCACGCCCTGAGTTTGATCGAGGCCGTGGTTGAGGCTGTCGATGTCCCCGTGACGCTGAAAACGCGGCTTGGATGGGATGACGCGTTGCTGAACGCGCCTGACGTGGCGCGACGGGCCGAGGAGGCGGGGATCCGGATGGTCACGATTCACGGACGGACGCGCTGCCAGTTTTACAAAGGCCGTGCCGATTGGCAGGCGATCCGAGCAGTGAAAGAGGCGGTCTCGATCCCCGTCATCGCCAATGGGGACATCGTGGATACGGATGCGGCCCGCACAGCGCTGAAGCAATCCGGCGCGGATGGCGTCATGGTTGGCCGAGGGGCGCAGGGCAAGCCATGGCTGCTGGCGCAGATTTGCCATGAGGTCTATGGCACCGACGCGCCGGAGATCCCCGAAAGCGCGGATCTGATCGACATGGTGCGCGCGCATTATCAGGCGATGTTGAGCTTTTATGGCACGGACCTTGGCCTCCGCGTCGCCCGCAAACATCTGGGCTGGTACATGGATGAGGCCAGAACGCCCGCGCCTCTGCGTCGGGCGGTTCTGACCTCTCGCGATACGGATGATGTGCTGCGCCTGTTGGGCGATGCGCTGGAGTGTCAGCAGGGAGTGGCAGCATGACTTCGGATCAGAGCATCTGGAACTCGCTGCCGGTTCCGGCTTTCATTATCGACCAGGACGACCGGATTGCGGATGTGAATTCCTCGGGCGAGGGGTTCCTGAACGCCTCGCGCAAGTCGGTGATCGGCCACCCCGTCTGGGATCAGATCGCCGTTGATGCGCCGCTAGAGGAAGCCTTTGACCGCGCGCGTGCTCAGGGAACGCCTTTGTTCGTCAACGATGTGGATGCGGGGTCGGGCAATCGCGCACCACTGCAATGCGCCTTGCAGATTGCACCGCTGGTTGGGCATCCTGGATCGATGATCATGATCATATCCCCGCGCGAATTGGCAGGGCGTATGACGCGGGGCAATACGGTCAAATCCGCGGCGCAATCCGCCATCGGAATGGCCGAAATGCTGGCGCATGAGATCAAGAACCCACTGGCGGGGATCACGGGGGCCGCGCAATTGCTAAGCATGAATATCGCGCCGCAAGACCTTGAACTCACAGATCTAATCGTTGCTGAAAGCCGTCGGATCGTAAAGCTGTTGGAGCAGGTCGAGCAGTTTGGAAACCTGCAGCAACCGGATTTCAAGCCGGTCAACATCCACGATGTTCTCGACCGCGCCCGCCGTTCGGCCTTGTTGGGTTTTGGCGCGGATATGGCCATTGTCGAGGATTATGACCCTTCGCTGCCACTGGCCTTTGGCGACCCGGATCAACTTCTGCAAGTTGTCCTGAACCTTTTGAAAAACGCCTCCGAGGCGGCTGGTCCGCAGGGCGGTACAATCCGCCTGCGCACTTATTTCGAACATTCCTTCCGCCTGCGCCGCAGTGATGGATCGGGACATTCGCTGCCGCTGCAGATAGAGATCATCGACGATGGTCCGGGCCTGCCGGAAAAAATCCGCAGTGACATCTTTGACCCCTTTGTCTCGGGCAAGGAAAACGGGACAGGGCTGGGGCTGGCCTTGGTCAGCAAGATCATCTCGGACCATGACGGCTGGATTTCCGTTGATTCCGTTCCTGGGCGGACCGTTTTCAAACTGTCGCTGCGCCGTGCGCCGGCTGAAAATAAAAAACCGAAAGAGGAGAGTATCTGATGGATGGCACCGTTCTGGTCGCGGATGACGACCGCACGATCCGCACCGTTCTGACACAGGCTCTGACGCGCGCCGGATGTAAGGTGCATGCCACATCCTCGCTAACCACGCTGATGCGCTGGGTTGGCGAAGGCAAAGGGGACGTGGTGATCTCGGACGTGGTCATGCCGGACGGCAACGGTTTGGAAATGCTGCCAAAGATCGCCGAGGACCGGCCGGGCTTGCCGGTGATCGTGATCTCGGCTCAGAACACGATCATGACCGCGATCCAAGCGGCCGAGGCGGATGCTTACGATTACCTGCCCAAGCCGTTTGACCTGCCGGACCTGATGAAGCGGACGGCGCGTGCCTTGGAGCAGAAGCAACGCCTGCAGAGCGACCCCGAACCGCAGGAGAATGAACGCCCGGATGAGTTGCCTCTGGTCGGGCGTACGCCGGTGATGCAGTCGCTTTATCGTCTGGTGGCGCGCGTGATGAACACCGATCTGTCAGTCATGATTTCTGGTGAAAGTGGGACCGGTAAGTCACTGATCGCGCGGGCTATTCATGATTTTTCGGACCGTCGTACCTTACCGTTTGTGACGGCAACGGCGGCTGATCTGCGTGACCTCGAAGGCCCTGCGCGCGTCATGGCGCGAGTGCGCGGCGGGACGCTGTTGATTGATGAGATTGCCGATATCGACGATGAGATTCAGGCCCGGATCGTCCGGATGATGGACACACCGGGCGATCACGTGCCTCGCTTCATGGCCACCAGCCAATCGGATCTGACAGCCGGGATGGAAGGCGGGCGTATCCGTCAGGATCTCTACTATCGCCTTTGCGGCGCAACGATTCACGTTCCAGCCCTGCGCGAGCGCGTGGATGATATTACCCTATTGGCCGAGCATTTTCTGGCCCGTGAGGAAAAGGACCTTGGGTCCAAACGCTGGCTCAGCGCCGATGCGGTTGAGCTGGTCCGGCGCTATTCCTGGCCCGGCAACGTGCGGCAGTTGGAGAACGCGATCCGCAGGCTCAGCCTGACCAGCCGGTCCGATGAGATCTCGAAGGCCGAGGTCGAGATGGTTCTGGGCAGCCAACCCGAAGCCGAACCCGTTCTGGGTGGAGGAGAGCGTGAGAAGCTGGCAACCTCGGTTGAACGCCATCTGCGCCGCTATTTCGATCTGCACGGCAATATGCTGCCACCTCCGGGCCTGTATCAGCGCATTTTGCGGGAAGTTGAGGCGCCGTTGATCGAAATCGCACTGGAGGCCACCGGCGGAAACCAGGCAAAATGCGCGGATTTACTTGGGATTAACCGAAATACGCTGCGGAAAAAGATCACGGACCTCGATATTCAGGTGACACGCCGTCGCAAACTGATGTAATATCGCCACACAAAGCGTGGCATTCGGGTATCGCCCGGGAATAGACCACGAGATATGGCGGTTCGCTGCGAAAGCAGCACATCAGGATGAGGGCAGACGGTGGCAACCCGGGCACAGAGCGGGATTCTCCCATCGGTTAACCGGTGGCGCAGATCCCGGAAACTGCGCAATTACAGCACCTTCGGGCTGGTTCTTCTGGGGCCGGTCTTGGCGCTTGCGACATATCTTGTCATTGGTCCTTTCGATCTGGGCGCAACTGCCCCGACGTTGCGCCTGATTCTGCTGGCTGACCTTGTTTACGTGCTGGTCGTTGCGGCTCTGGTGATGAGCCAGTTGGGCAGTCTGATCGCAGCGCGGCGGGCCAAATCGGCGGGGTCGCGCCTGCATTTGCGTTTGATCGGCGCGTTTACTCTGCTGGCGTTGGTGCCGACAGTGACGGTCGCGATCTTCGCCGGGCTGACGGTGAATATCGGCCTTGAGGGGTGGTTCTCGGATCGGGTTCGGCAGGTTGTGGGGTCTTCGCTGACGGCAGCCGAGGCTTATGAGCTTGAGCACCGGCAGGGCTTGACACAAGACGCCGCTGTTCTGGCGCTTTTCCTCGACAATGCGCGCGCGCGCGATTTTTACATCTCGGATGCGGAACTGCGCGAGGTTCTGGCGCAGGGGCAGGCTCAGATCCAGCGTGGCCTGCGTGAGGCCTATGTGATTGACGGCGACGGTGAGATCAGGTCGCGTGGCGATCGCTCTTACCTGTTCAACTACGAAGCGCCGACCCCCGAGCAGATGGCCGCAGCCACCGAAAGTGGCCTTCTGATCATCGCGGATTGGCAGAACAACGAATTCCGCGCGCTTGTGCCCCTGCAGGCGTATCTGGACCGCTACCTCTATGTCAGTCGTGAGGTCGACGGCCAGTTGCTGACGCTGCTGGATGACACCAAGGAAACCGCGCAATTCTATCAGCAGCTTGAAAGCGAACGTGGGCGGGTGCTTTTCGAGTTCGGTCTTCTTTATCTGGGCTTTGCGCTAATCCTGATACTTGCAGCGATGTCGCTGGGGATGTGGTTCGCGGAACGCCTCTCGCGGCCCGTGGGGCGCCTGACCACAGCGGCGCAAAGGGTCGGTGCCGGCGATCTGAGCGTGCAAGTGATCGAAGAGGCAAGTGATGACGAAATCGCCATGCTGGGTCGGTACTTCAACCAGATGACACGGCAGTTGAAAGGCCAGCGGGACACGCTGCTTGAGAATACTCAGCAGATCGAAAGCCGCCGCCGCCTGTTTGACTCGGTGCTGAGTTCGGTAACCTCGGGCGTGGTGGGGGTTGACCCGGAAGGGTGCGTGACCTTCGTCAACCGCTCTGCCGAGCGGCTGCTGGATTGGTCCCGGGGCGAAGAGCATCTGGCCATTGGCATCGCCGTGCCCGAGTTCCTGCCTCTGTTCGAAAGCCTGAAAAGCAGCGGGCAAGAGGCCGTGCAAGGTGAGATCAAGGTAACCCGCAAAGGCCAGTTGGAGAACCTGCTGGTGCGGATGGCCACGCGGCGGGGCGAAGATGGCGGGCTTGAGGGCTATGTTGTGGCCTTTGATGACGTCACCGATCTGGTCAGCGCGCAGCGTATGGCCGCGTGGGGCGATGTGGCCCGGCGGATTGCACACGAGATCAAGAACCCTCTGACCCCGATTCAGCTGAGTGCGGAGCGGATCAAGCGGAAATTCTCGCGCAAGCTGGATGAAAAGGATTGCGATATCCTTGTCTCCATGACCGACGTGATTGTGCGTCAGACCAATGACTTGCGGCGGATCGTGGATGAGTTCTCGAAATTCGCGCGCATGCCCGAGCCTGAACGGAGCGAAGAAGATGTTGTTGCGCTGGTGCGCGAGGCGGTGCTGCTGCAACAGGCTGGTCAACCCGAAGTGCAGATTGATGCGGATCTTCCAGACCAAACGATCCCTGTGGATGTGGACGCGACCATGCTGAATCAGGCGTTCACCAACTTGATCAAGAATGCCGGAGAAGCTATTGAAAGCCTTAAAGAAAAGGGCGCTCCTGAAAACCTGAAGCCGCAGATCAAGGTGGCGGTCTCCAGCGACGATGCTGGGACGATCATCACCATCGCGGATAACGGGATCGGGCTGCCGGAAGACCGTGCGCGGTTGTTTGAGCCCTATGTAACCACACGCGACGAAGGGACCGGGCTGGGCCTGCCTATCGTCAAGAAAATCATCGAAGAACACGGCGGAGCGCTGACGCTAGAAGACGCGCCCACCTTTGACGGACAGGACCATTTCGGCGCAATGGCCGTGATCCGTTTACCGGGGGCGACCCTCCCATCCAATTCAGCGCCACAGAAGCAGGCGATTAAAACCAACATAATGAAAGCAGGCCAAAGATGAGCGACATTCTGATCGTAGATGACGAACGCGATATTCGCGAACTGGTGTCCGACATTCTGGAGGACGAAGGCTATTCAACCCGACTGGCGGCGAACTCAGATGAGTGCATGTCGTCTATTAATTCCGAACCGCCGGGGCTGTTGATCCTGGATATCTGGCTGAAAGACAGCCGCATGGACGGGATTGATATTCTGAAGGCGGTAAAGCGCGACAACCCGGATGTGCCGGTGGTGATTATTTCGGGTCACGGCAATATCGAAATCGCCGTCGCCGCAATCAAACAGGGCGCGTATGACTTTATCGAAAAGCCCTTCAATATCGACCAGTTGATGGTCGTGATCCGCCGCGCGATGGAGACCTCGCGCTTGCGTCGCGAGAATGCTTCGCTGAAACGCAAAGAGGTCAGCTGCTCGGATATGATCGGCAAATCGGCCTCGTTCCGGGCGATGCAAGGCCAGTTGGACAAGGTCACCAAGTCGAACGGCCGTGTGATGCTGAGCGGACCGGCGGGTTCGGGCAAGGAAATCGCGGCGCGCTATATCCACGCGCATTCCAACCGGGCCAATGCGCCCTTCGTGACGGTCAATTGCGCCGGAATCGAGCCGGAGCGGGTCGAAGAGGTTCTATTCGGACGCGAAAGCAGCGAACGCGGTGTGGAGCCGGGCCTGCTGGAAGAGGCCCATGGCGGCGTGATCTATTTCGACGAAGTAGCTGATATGCCCTTGGGGACCCAATCTAAGATTCTGCGGGTTCTGGTCGATCAGCAATTCCAGCGCGTTGGCGGCTCGGACAAGGTGCGGGTCGATCTGCGCGTGATTTCCTCGACCAATAAGAACCTCGATGATGAGATTGTGGCCGAGCGTTTCCGGGAGGAACTTTATCACCGCCTTAACGTTGTCCCGATTGACGTACCCTCGCTGGAGGATCGTCGTGAGGATATTCCGGTTCTGGCACAGCATTTCATCGAAATGTGCAATGAAACGCAGGGCTTGCCGGTTCGGGAACTGTCCGAGGAAGCGGTTGCTCTGCTGCAAACCATGACCTGGCCCGGCAACGTCCGTCAGTTGAAGAACCTGATCGAGCGTGTTCTGATCCTCGGCGATGGCACAGGCCCGATTGAGGCGCGTGAGCTGCCGAGCGATGAGGACAAGGCCGAGGATTCGGGTCGTGTGGTCCTGTCCGGTGCGCTGGCCACTCTGCCCCTGCGCGAGGCGCGTGAAGCGTTTGAACGGGAGTATCTGCTGACCCAGATTAACCGGTTTGGTGGTAATATCAGCCGCACGGCCAGCTTTGTCGGGATGGAGCGCAGCGCGCTGCACCGCAAGTTGAAATCGCTGGGCGTTGTGACCTCGAACAAATCGGGCGCGCGCGTTGCACAAATTGATGAGCCGGAACCGGCAGAGTAATCTGCCGGAGCGTTCACGATGGGTATCGGCGCGCCAACTACGGGTAAGCGGCTTGAGACCCGGGGCTATCCGGGCTTCGGCAAGCGCCTGAAACGGTTGCGCCGATCCGTCGGGTACAAACAGGCCTATCTGGCCGAGCTGCTGGAGGTGGATCAGGCCACCATCTCACGTTGGGAGAGAGGCGGGCAAACGCCGCCTCCGGACACTCAGCAAGCGGTCTTTGCCGTGCTTGGTCCAAAGCGATCCGACGATAGCGCGTTGCGGCGCTTGGTAATGAATTCCTCCGATTGCCTTCATTTGGTGGAAGAGGCGAGCCACAAATGCCTTGCCTATTCCGCTAGTCGGGCAAGGGACTGGAAAACCAGTCAGAACGCGCTTTTGGGGGTATCGCTATGGCAGTTCGCGACCGAAGAAATCCAGAAGGCCGAGGCCGAGTTGGAGGCCGAAGGATGGTGGGATCTGCATACGCCCGCGCCTAAGGCGTTCCAGACCTCCGAGGCGATTCACGACTGTATTCGGATCAGTGCCGGAGAAATCTTCTGGGAACGTCTATACCTTTCTGATGGAACGCCGGTTCGCCTAGTCAGCGGGACAAAAGCGCGCGCATAATTTATGCGTTCCGTGGGCTGAGCAGGCGCTGTAGAAGCGCTCCATGATACAAACATCTCAGGTTCTTCTTCTCTGGTTGGCCGGTCTGGGCGCGGCCACGCAATTTGCCAAGATTGCCGTACCATTTCCCGAACTTGTGCTGCTCTACTCCAATCATGCCGAGAGCATGGGGTGGCTGTTGTCGATCATCAGCCTGTTGGGCGCGGTTCTGGGTGCTGTGTCCGGTGCCGTCGTCGGGCGCGTCGGGGCGTTGAAACTGCTGATTGGAGGGTTGTGTCTGGGCGGCGCGCTGTCGATCTTTCAGGCGAGCCTTCCCGGATTTTACACCATGCTGGCCACTCGGTTTGTCGAGGGGGTCTCGCACCTCGTCATAGTCGTCGCTGCGCCCACTCTGATTGCGCAGATTACCAGCGGCAAGGGGCGCAATATCTCGATGGTATTGTGGAGCACATTCTTCGGTGTGGCCTTCGCTCTGAACGCCTGGATCGGCCTGCCGGTCGTTGAGCATTTCGGGCTGCCGTTCTTCTTCGCTCTGCACGGCGGCCTGATGATCGCCGTCGCGGGTCTGATCCTGCTTTGTGGATTAAAGGTTCAACCATCCCAGGGTGCTGCCCCTTGGCGTTGGGGCGAACTCTTTGACGTGCATCTGCGCACCTACCAGTCGCCCTTTGTGTCGGCCCCGGCCATAGGCTGGTTCTTCTACACTTTAACCTTCGTCTCTTTACTGGCCATCCTGCCGGGTCGGCTGCCCGAGGGGCATGCCGCGACGGTTGCGGGCCTCATGCCTTTGGCAGGCATTGTTCTGAGCTGGCTCGCGGTCCCGATCCTCTTATCCCGCATGTCCTGCGTCGCGGTCGTCAATCTGGGATTTGCGCTCGGAATATTTGCTATAGCCGGGGTGTTCCTCGGCGTACCGCTCGAACTGGTTTGTATATGTCTGTTTGCGGTGCTGGGTCTGGTGCAAGGGGGTAGCTTTGCCGCCGTGCCAATCCTGAACCAAACGCCCGAGACGCAGGCCCTCAGCTACGGCGCCATGGCGCAGATGGGCAATGCGGGGAACCTGTTGGGTACGCCTGTCCTATTAGCCGTCCTTGGGTGGACGGGGGAGGGTGGCATGTTGATCACAGTGATCGGGATCTACGCGGTTGCGATCCTTGCGCATGTCGCATTGGCGCGAAAACGAGCGCTCCGTCAGCCGGCCTGACCGGGCGTAATGATCTGAAACGACCCGTCATCGAATTTGACGAAGCAGGATTCAGTATTCAGCGGAGGCAGGGTCGTTGTGCGGGTTGCCGGAACACGGGACTTCACGCCGGATTTGCAAGGCGGCAGGCTGACAGGGCGAAACCCTTTCTGCGCCATGCACTGTGCCTCAACGGTGTTGCGCAGGGGTTGGTTGACGTCGACTGTGTATATGCGCCCCGGCTCCCACCAACCGCCACTGCGATAGCACCGTCCGCTTCCGTCGCAATAGGTGCGGCCCGGCCAATAGGTCGGCGGGCCCTGACGGACCTGGTTGGCAACCGGTGCTTGTTCAAGCGCCTGAACCTTACACTGAGTGGTTTGTTCCTGCATCTTCGACACGCTTTCCCCCTCGCGATAGTATATGGAAAGCGGGCCGCAGGCGGTGAGCAGCATCACTGGAACAAGCAGGTGAACGAGTGTTTTCATATGCTTATTCTGCCCGAAAAGGTCGGGTATGACAATTCAATTGACCCTCTCAGGACCATCTGTCATTCAAAGATTTCAGGCAGAAGGGCCAGAAACATGAAGGTCATCATTTGCGGTGCGGGTCAGGTTGGCTGGCAGATCGCACGGCATCTATCGGGCGAGCTGAACGACGTCACGGTGGTGGACAACAACCCTGATCTTGTGCGCCGAGCGACGGAAACGCTGGACGTGCAGGGGATCGCGGGCTTCGCCAGCTATCCGGATGTGCTGGAACGGGCAGGGGCGCGCGATGCCGACATGATCATCGCCGCGACCCATTCGGACGAGGTGAATATGGTCACCTGCCAGATGGCCCATTCGGTTTTTGCCATCCAGCGCAAGATCGCGCGTTTGCGGTCGCAATCCTACCTTCAGGCGATCCACTCGGACCTCTATCGCCGCGACCACCTGCCAATTGATGTGGTGATCAGCCCCGAGCGTGAGGTCGCCGCCGCCGCTATGCGCCGCTTGTCAGCCCCGTCCGCCTTTGACACCGAGATGTTCATGAACGGCAAGGCCCAGCTGCTGGGCATACGGATCGACGAGGATTGCCCGATCGTGAACACGCCTCTGCGGCAATTGACCGATTTGTTTTCCACCCTCAGTTCGATCGTGGTCGGGGTCCGGCGCGAGGGCAGCCTGTTTGCGCCTGAATCCGAAGATCAGCTGTTCGTTGGTGATGAATGTTATGTCTTCACCAGCGTGAAGGATGTCGACCGGACGATGGAGGTGTTCGGCAAAGCGCAAAAGCGGCAAGACCGTGTGGTGATCGTCGGCGGCGGTAATGTCGGGCTTGAGGTCGCGCGAACGCTGGAAGAACGCGAAAGCCGTGTGCGGGCCAAAATCATCGAACGGGACCGGGAATGCGCCGAAAAAGCCGCCGAGGCGTTGGAGCGGACCATCGTCCTGCATGGCGACGGGCTGGATTCGGCTTTGTTGAACGAGGCAGGTATCGACCGTGCCGATGCGATGCTGGCCGTCACAGATGATGACCGTACCAACATGCTGGCCGCCGTGCGCGCAAAGGCCGAAGGCTGTGCGCTGGCGATTGCGCTGATCAATGACCCCAGCATGGTGGCGTTGATGGGGCCTCTGGGGATCGACGCCTATATCAACCCGCGCGCCACGACCGTCAGCTCGATTCTGCGCCATATCCGGCACGGGCGGGTGCGGCAGGTTTACTCCATCGGCGACGCCGAGGCGGAAGTGATTGAGGCTGAGGTGCTTTCGACCTCGCCCATGGCCGGACAGAAACTGCGCGATATCGACTTCCCCGAGGGTGTTCTGGTCGGTGCGGTTCTCAAAGGCGATGAATTGTTGCGCCCAACGGGCAGTCTGCGGATTGACGAAAAGGACGTGCTGTCGATCTTTGCTATGGCCAAGGACGTCCCCGAGGTCGAACGGCTGCTGCAGGTTTCGATTGATTTCTTCTGATGGCGCGTGTGGTCACAGCTCGGATCGGGGTCTTGCGGCGCTTGCCGCTGTTTCTGCTGATCTGGGGGATTTCGGCGCTGTCTATGTGGGTGCCAGCAGGCTATGCGCTGGCGCTGGATGATCACGATACCTCGCGGTCTTTCCTCTATTCCGGGTTGCTTGGGTTGTTTCTGGTATCCGCAATTGCGCTGGCGGCCTCGAACCGGATGCCGCGGAGGGGGACGCTGGGGCAGTTGGCGGTGCTACTGGGTTGCTTCACCGTTCTGCCGATCTTTCTGGCCATCCCGTTCCACGACGCGCTTGGCAATACCACCTTTCTGAACGCCTATTTCGACATGGTCAGTGCCCTCACCACGACCGGAGCAGATTTGTTTCCCGACCCTGGTCGCCTCACCGCGCCGTTGCATCTATGGCGCGCGCTGGTGGGCTGGATGGGCGGTCTGCTGATGTGGATTGCAGCTGCCGCGATTTTGGCGCCGCTGTCCTTGGGCGGGTTCGAGGTCACGGCGCGCGGTCAACCCGGTCGACCAGTCTCGGGCGTGGCACAGAGTGAGCAGGTCGATCCGCGTGGCCGCCTGCTGCGCGTGACCCGGACTTTGACGCCGATCTATGCGGGCCTGACCGTCGTAGTCTGCATCCTACTGCTGATCGCCGGAGAGCAGGGCCTGACCGCGATTTGCCATGCGATGTCGGTGATGGCGACCTCGGGTATCTCTCCTGTTGGCGGACTGGAGGGCGCTCAGGCGGGCATCACGGGGGAGATGATCCTGTTTCTCTTCCTGCTTTTCGCCCTGTCACGCCTGACCTTTTCAACCGACACGGCCGCCAGCGGCTTTGCCCGGCTGGACAAGGACCCCGAGTTCCGGATCGGGCTGTTCATCGTGTTGGCGGTCGCTGTGCTGCTATTCTTCCGCGTTTGGGCAGGGGTCAATGAAATCGGAGGCCAGCTGCAGCCCTTGCAAGCCTTACACGTCATTTGGGGTATGCTGTTCACGGGCCTCGCTTTCCTGACCACAGCCGGGTTCGAGAGTGCGAACTGGAACGATGCCCAGCAGCTTTCGGGTCTGGGGACTCCGGGCTTGGTTCTGATGGGGTTGGCGCTGGTTGGTGGCGGTGTCGCGACCACGGCAGGTGGGGTCAAATTGCTGCGGGTCTTTGCGCTCTACCTTAACGGCGCGCGCGAGATTGACCGGCTGATCCACCCATCTTCGGTCAGTGGTACCGGCGGCGGTAACCGCCGCATTCAAAGCGACGGAGCTTTCATCGCGTGGATATTCCTGATGATGTTCGCGCTGACCCTTGCCCTGTTTAACCTCCTACTGGCCCTGATGGGGTCGGGGTTTGAGCAGGCCATGGTGCTGAGTGTCGCTGCTCTCAGCACAACCGGACCGTTGATCGAGCTTGCGACGGATGTCCCGATCCGCCTGGTTGACCTGTCGGGCGGGGCCAAACTGACGCTCTGCGCGGCGATGGTGATCGGTCGGCTTGAGACGCTGGCGATCATCGCGCTGATCACGCCGACCCTGTGGCGGGATTGAACCACTGCGCGTGCCCAGCGTTACTGCCTGATTTTTCGTCTGGAATATCTGTGCGCGTCACTCCATACTCTGCCAGAGGGAGCGCGTTGGTCCGCAGCGCGTAGCAAGAACAATGGCGAGTTAATAAAATATGGCTTCGGACAGACAGAATCTGCAGGACGCGTTCCTGAACAATGTACGGAAAGCAAAAGTCCCGGTCACGATTTTCCTGATCAATGGCGTGAAATTGCAGGGTGTGATCACTTGGTTCGACAATTTCTGCGTATTGTTGCGCCGCGACGGACAGTCGCAGTTGGTCTACAAACACGCGATTTCAACCATCATGCCATCGCAGCCGATCAACCTGTATGAGGGCGAAGACGCCTCTTGATGGAACATGAAAGGAAGCGCACCCGGGCTTGGGTGCTGCATCCTGAAATCAAATCAGATGAACAGCGCCGCGTCCCCGGACCCGCGCTGGAAGAGGCGGTTGCACTGGCAGCCGCAATGCCCGATCTGGACGTGATCGGGTCAGAGATCGTGCGCCTGCCGCGCGCCCAGCCGGGTCTTCTTTTCGGCAGCGGCAAGATCGACGAGCTGGCAGAACGGTTGCACGAAAGCGAGGTCGAGCTGGTTCTGATCGACGGCCCCGTGACACCGGTTCAGCAGCGCAATCTAGAGAAAGCGTGGAAGGTCAAGATCCTCGACCGGACGGGTTTGATCCTTGAGATTTTCAGCGACCGTGCCCGCACCCGCGAAGGTGTGTTGCAGGTCGAGATGGCCGCGCTCAGCTATCAGCGCACGCGGCTTGTCCGGGCCTGGACCCACTTGGAGCGCCAGCGGGGCGGGTTGGGCTTTGTTGGCGGCCCCGGTGAGACTCAGATCGAGGCCGACCGCCGCGCGATTGATGAGCAACTGGTGCGTTTGCGTCGGCAGCTGCAAAAGGTGGTCAAGACGCGCACTTTGCACCGGGCTGCGCGTGCCAAGGTGCCGTATCCGATCGTGGCGCTTGTGGGCTATACCAACGCGGGCAAATCCACCCTGTTTAACCGCCTGACGGGGGCCGAGGTGATGGCCAAGGACATGCTGTTCGCCACGCTGGACCCGACCATGCGCCGCGTTGTTCTTCCCGACGGCCCCGAGGTGATCCTGTCGGACACGGTGGGTTTCATCTCGAATCTGCCGACCGAACTGGTCGCGGCATTCCGGGCAACGCTTGAGGAAGTTCTGGGCGCGGATCTGATCGTGCATGTGCGCGACATCAGCCATGACGAGTCACAAGCGCAGGCCGATGACGTTCAGGCGATTCTCACCTCACTGGGTGTCGATGATGAGCGGCCGATGCTGGAGGTTTGGAACAAGACCGATCTACTGGACGCCGAAGAGCGCGAGGCGGTTTTGGCACGCGCTGACCGCGATCCGTCGATCTTTGCAATCTCGGCCGTGACCGGGGATGGGATCACGCCTCTGCTGGCTGATATCGCGATAAAACTGCAGGGGGTCCGGCGTGAAACCACTCTCTCGCTGAGCTTCGCTGAAGGGAACAAGCGCGCGTGGCTGTTCCGGCAGGATGTGGTCCGATCCGAAGAGCAAACCGAAGATGGGTTTGAGATCACCGTGCTGTGGACTGACAAACAGGCAGCGCAGTTTGCGGGGCTTTGAAGGCTATTTGCCGTCGATTTGTCTTTGATAGTCCTCGGCGTCAAACCAGCCCAAAGAGGATTGTACTTTGTGGTCTTCGGTCAACTCCCATTCCTCCCAACCCCGCGTGACCACGTGATTGCCGGTTTCCGCATGGTGCCCTTCGAGGGTCCAGACAAAGATCGCATGTGACCCAGCCCAGCGGAGCATGTCGCAACGGACCTCAAGGTCGGGGAATTCGGCATAGAACCCTCGGGCCATCTCGGCGATGGCGTCCCGGCCTTTGAGAGGGTCGCCTCGGTTGATGATGATCTGCCCGTCAGGTGCATAAAAACTGGCGACCGAATCTGGGTCGCCCGAACTCCAGGCGATGGCATAGTCGCGCGCAAGCGTGTTCAGAGTATCCCGTAGGCTGGCCATGATCCCCCCCAGTAGATGCGGTGTCGCCCGATTATGGTAGGACGAAACCACAGATCATGCCACGACACCTCGGAAATCGGGGCGAGGAGTCGCCGAATGGGCGGATTATTGCGGGGTGAGTGTGGTGATACCCACCGCAGCGGCCCGCGCCAGATCAATGTCGAGGGACATCGGGATGTATTCTCCACGCCGCCACAGCTGTGCCTGATCGTCATAGTAGCGTGACAGGAAATGCCCGGACTGCCCGGTTGCGGTTATAAAGACCGAACTGTCAGGATCGGCGAAATCATAGACGCCGCGATACCCTGCGCCATGCACGTTCAAGAAGGGATCGGGGCCTTCGCCTGATGTCCGTCCACGCAGCAGAGTGTTATCGCCTCCGCTGGTCGATTGGCGAATGTTAACGAAATAGCGCAGGACCGGAACATTCCCGAGGACAGGATGATCATGGGTGGCCTGATGGGCATCGCCCCAGCGCAGGGATTCCAGCGTGGTGCCGTAGGTCTCGGCGATCCAAATCAGCGCGTCATCCAACGCCAGCTCTGCCATGTCCGAGCAGGTCTCGACCGGGGCGCTTTGGCGCACGTCACACCAGACCGACGCGCCATCAATGTCGCGGTAAACCCGTTCGATGAACAGAGGTTCGACATGTTTGAACTCACTGGCCAGAGGGCCGAGTTCATCCCCGATCAGGCGGATTTGCAAGGCACGCAGCCACGCGGCATAGATCAAAGGCTCGGGCAAATGTTCGTTCATCTCGCCATTCCAGTCGGCCAGCAGGGTCAGGGCGATCTGGCGCTGGCGCTCGGGCGTGCCTTCGGGGGCCGAGGCACCGGTGAACCACAAATCAGCTCCGATCAGCGGTAGTAGCGAGCGAGCGGTGAAACTGACAGTGTCAAGTTGCGCTTCGATAAAGCTGTCGCGGGTATGGACCTCGCGTGATTGCATCAGCCGTTCCCAGCGGTGAACGCGCTGCGTGTCACCCCATTCGAACGAGACATGGTTGGGAAATGGACGGTCGATAATCTTGTTGTTGGTATTGCCCAGCAGACCACCGGCGGGTGAGGTGAACTCGGGGTTGGTGGCATAGGGCATCCGGCCTTGCCACCGGTTTTCTGCAATCCAGCCGGGGGTGGGGATACGCCCCTTGCTTTGGTTCAGACGGTCGCGCTGAGGGATTGCTCCGATCAGTTTCAGGCCAATCGTTTCGGTGTCGACCAGAGACAGGTTCTGCGACGGCGCAATAAAATTCTCTGCGACGTCAATGGCTTCGTGTACGGTATCAGCGTTCATCAGGGCCATTGAAGCGCTGATCGATGTGTCATTCGGGCTGAGTGCGGTCCAGGACAATGATGCGACATGGCCCGGTGGCGTGATCGTTTCCAGATCATAGTGACTGCCGGGCAGAACCGGGCCATTCTCCGTCCAGCGCAGGGTCAGAGTGATGGGGGCTTCGTCCTTGATCTCGATGATCGAAGGGCGGCTCTGGAATTCCTTGAACCCGTCGGGGGTCAGGTATTCTTCGGGATTGTCAGGGTTGAGCTGCTCAATATGCAGGTCCTGATCGTCCAGATAGGAGGAAGTAAGGCCCCAGCCCAGACGGTCGCTGCGGCCGCTCATCACGGCGGGAATACCAGGGATCGTTGCACCGATCACGCCGCCCTTTGCAAGGTCCAGATGCGCGAGGTACCACACGCCGGGCGCGTTGAAACCCAGATGCGGGTCGTTGGCCAACAGAGTTCCGCCACTGGCCGATCGTGACGGCGCGGCAACCCATGCGTTTGACGCTCCGGCTAAACCACGTTTGGGGAATGGCGACAGCGGCGTATCCGGCATCGGCGTCCCCGCGGCATAGCGCGGCAGGCCGGGAAACAGCTGGGCATATTCGGGCAGGGCGGCGATACCGGCTCCGGGCACATCCGGCAGAATGTCGATCAGCCGCGCGGGATCGTCCAGCATCAGCGAGGTGCGGGCGCGTAGAACCTCATCCTTCAGGTGGCCCGACAGCTGCAATCCCATCAGTTTGATCACCGCGAGGCTGTCGCCGGGTTGCCAGGGGGAGACGGGGGCGTTGAACAGAAACATCTCGGGCGCGCCGCGGCCCAAAGCTTCTTCGTTGATCTGTGTGAGGCGGGCGTTGACTCCTGCGGAATAGGCGCGCAGTGCAGCCTTGGTATAGTCGTCCTGCGCCTCGACCGAGCGATGCGCCAGGCCATAGAGGTCAAGCCGACGCAGCAGCTTGTCGACGGCAACGGTGCGCGCGCCAAAAACCTCGGACAGGCGGCCCTGTGCGGTGCGGCGCATGACGGTCATCTGCCATAGACGATCCTGCGCGTGCGCATAGCCCAAGCCAAAGAACACATCCGGGTCGGTTTCGCCAAGAATATGGGGCACGTTCGCCGTGTCACGAATGATCTCAACCGGGGCAGTGACGCCCTGTACCTCAAGGGTTTGATCGTATTCGGGCAGCGATTGGCTGGCCAGAAAATAGACCAGTCCGATGGCGGCAAGTACCAGCAGGACAAGACCCGTGGTGATGCGTATCAACCAGCGAAAGACAAGAGCCATGGACGTCCCACTTGTATTCGTTCTTCACGTGGCGAGAGGTTACTTCAAGGCCGCCCTGACCGAAAGAGGAACACTGCGGAAACCTGTCTTGAAGTGGCAATGAAAAAGTCCCCGCCCCAAGAGGGGACGAGGTCCTTCAGTGAGGGGCGTGGTAGTGCAAAATCAGGGAATGATGCGGGTGTATTTGATGCCTTCGACGGTCGCGCCGATCTGCAGGCCCGCCTGGCCGAAGATGGCCGCCAAGACCGGGCTCAGCAGGGTGGTCGTATCGGTTGACAACTGATCACCCTGATCGCTGACCACATAGCCAATATCGGCACCGGCTGTCCAACCGCTGGAGCGGCGGAAGTCGTTCAGCGCGTCCTCGGTCATGAAGAACAGCACGTGGGCATATTGCTGCGCGCCGATCTGCAGACCCGCGGTGCCTTTGACGGCCGAGTAATAGTCAACCGTGGCTCCATTGATGCGTAGCGCACCCTGACCATATCCGCCGCCGAATACGAAACCGGCCTCGGTGATCAGGGGCATGACGAGCATGCCGTTGGCTTTTTCTGCGATCTCGACCGTGTTGGGGTAGCGGGCAAACATCTCAGTGAGGGTCGCGTCGACACGGGCATCAAGGGTGGCCGCGTTCGAGTTTCCGACGCCGTTGCCGCAGGCTGCGGTCAGGGTCAGACCTGCCATGCCCAAGGCAAAGCCGCGACGGTTTAGTCGGGGAAGAGTGGAACTGCTCATGGTTTTTTTCTCTGTAACTGTGCCTGATACGTCGGGTGTTCCCGATCTTATGTGCAAGAATACGCCGATTGGCCCTGCATGTCACGACAAAGCTGCCACGGCCCGCGAAACAGTCGGCAAAAAATCGCGAGGTGCCGGGGTTTTAGCCCTGAAGAGCCCGTGCGACCTGCGGCGCGAAATAGGTCAGGATTCCGTCGCAACCCGCGCGTTTGAACGCCAGCAGACTCTCCAGCATCACCTTGTCGCCATCGATCCACCCGTTCTGCGCCGCCGCATGGATCATCGCGTATTCGCCCGAGACCTGATAGGCATATGTGGGCGCACCAAACGTGTCTTTCACGCGGCGGCAGATATCCAGATAGGGCATACCCGGCTTGATCATCACCATATCGGCCCCTTCGGTCAGATCACGTTCGATCAGGCGCAGCGCCTCGTTCGAGTTTCCCGGGTCCATCTGATAGGTTTTCTTGTCGCCGGTCAGAGCGCCCGAGGCACCAACCGCATCGCGGAACGGGCCGTAGAAGGCGCTGGCATATTTCGCGGCATAGCTGAGGATCATCACGTTGTGATAACCCGCCGCCTCAAGCGCCGATCGCATCGCGCCGATCCGGCCATCCATCATGTCTGACGGACCAATGATGTCGGCCCCGGCTTCGGCCTGAGCGAGTGTCATCTTGACCAGCGCCTCAACGGTCTGGTCATTCACGATCTCGCCATCCACCACATAGCCGTCATGGCCGTTGATGTTGTACGGATCCAGCGCAACATCAGTCATGATCGCGATATCCGGCGCCGCGGCCTTGATCGCGCGGATCGCGCGGTTCGAGAGGTTGTCGGGGTTCCAGGCCTCGGCGCAATCCTCGGTCTTTAGCGACGCATCGGTATAGGGAAAGACGCAGATTGCTGGGATTCCAAGGGCTTGCGCTTCGACCGCTGATTTGGCAATCAAGTCGACCGTCCGCCGCATCACGCCGGGCATCGAGGGCACGGGCTCTTCAATACCTTCGCCGTCGCGTACGAAAACCGGCCAGATCAGATCGTCGGTGGTCAGCGTATGCTCGCGCACCAGCCCGCGGATCGCATCGGACTGACGCGCCCGGCGAAATCGGGTTTTGGGGTAGGGGGCGATGGTCGGTTTCATGGCGCGTCCTCCTTGAACATTGCTGCATTGGGTGGCATGAATTTGCCGAGGGCTCAAGGGCATCAATGGACGCGCCATCGCGACAGAACCCCCCTGAGGATTGTGAAAAAAGGGCTGCGTTTGGACTGGTACTCTAAGATTTTCGAACTCATCGACATGCGCAGCTTTTCGAATCTGTGGTTTTGGATTGTTCTTGCGGTCACGTGGTCTTCAGCCAGTCACTGGACGATGGGCGTGCCCTACGACATGGTGGTCCGTGCGCGCCGCGTCGGAGGCCAGCTTGAGATCGACCTGCTGGACATCGTGCGCATCAATACCAACCGCATTCTCTACTATGTCGAGGCGTCCGGCATGGTGATGCTGGCAATGGCCTGTTTCGTCTTTACCGCATTGGCGACGCTGGGCTTTTACTATTGGGTTGAATTCGCACAGGCCGTGTTCCTGCTATTGTTTCCCTTGGTCGTCGTGACCTTCATCAACATTGTCCACGCACGCCGTTTGCGGCGGCATAATCTGACATTGGATCGCGTTACCAAGACGCTGTCACGATGCCGCCTCTATACACAGATCATCGGCATGATCTCGATACTGGTCACTTCGATGTGGGGCATGTATCAGAACCTTTCAATCGGCGTTCTGGGATAGCGAAATCTGAAAGGGCAGGGATGAAGGCTCCGAACCACGTGACAGTCGGCGGTGCCCCCGAAGGGTATGACGCACAGCTTGTCCTGAACGAGATCGCGCGCTCGGGCGGGCCGGTTTGCCATGTGGCACGAGATGACAAGCGGCTCGAGGGGATGCGCGCAGCACTTGCGTTCTTTGCCCCTGATGTGCCGGTTTTCGTTTTCCCCGGTTGGGATTGTCTGCCCTATGACCGGGTCTCGCCCAACGCGGATATCGCCGCAGCGCGGGTGGCGACGCTAGCAGCGCTGGTCCACCAGATGCCCGAGCGTTTCGTGCTGCTGACCACACTGAATGCCGCGACCCAACGCGTGCCTGCGCGCGAGGTTCTGCGCGAGGCTGCCTTTACCGCTCGCGTCAACCAACGCGTGGACGAAGACGCCCTGCGCAAGTTCCTGGTGCGGATGGGGTTCACCCAAAGCCCGACCGTGATGGAGCCCGGAGACTACGCGATCCGGGGCGGGATCATCGACATCTTCCCTCCGGGCGAATCCGGCCCCATCCGGTTGGACCTGTTCGGAGACGTTCTGGACGGCGCGCGCCGCTTTGATCCGGTCTCGCAGCGCACCACCGAAAAGCTTGACGTGATCGAGCTTGCCCCCGTATCCGAGGTTATTCTGGACGAGGCCGCCATCACCCGGTTCCGTCAGAACTATCGCATCGAATTCGGCGCGGCGGGCACGGATGATCCGCTCTATGAGGCCGTCAGTGCGGGCCGAAAACATCAGGGCATTGAACATTGGCTGCCGTTCTTCCACGAAAAGCTGGAAACCCTGTTCGACTATCTGCCGGAGGCGACGATTTCTCTGGACGATCAGGTCTCACCCGCGCGTCTGGCGCGGTGGGATACGATTGCCGATCAGTATGAGACACGGCGGCTGGCGCTGGAAAACCGCTCACGCATGGATACGGTTTACAAGCCGACACCGCCGGGTTTGCTTTATCTCGATGACGCGGCGTGGGATCGGGCCGTGGGCGATCGGCGCGTGCTGCAATTCAGCCCTCTGCCGCAGGCCAGCGGACCCGGCGTGATCGACGCGGGCGGGCGGATCGGGCGGAACTTTGCGCCCGAACGCCAACAGGAAAGCATCAGCCTGTTCGGTGCTCTGGCGGATCACATCAAGGGCAAGCTGGACAAGGGGCCGGTGCTGATCGCGTCCTATTCCGAAGGCGCGCGAGAGCGTCTAACCGGCTTGATCGAAGACGAAGGTCTGGCCGAGGCGATCCCGGTCACCGATGGTACGCGCATCGGCAAAAGGGGCCTCCATCTGGCGGTCTGGGCCTTGGAACATGGGTTTGAGACGGCTGACCTGACCGTGATTGCGGAACAAGACGTTCTGGGCGACCGCCTGATCCGTCAGCCCAAGAAACGCCGCAAGGCCGAGAACTTCCTGACCGAGACCCAATCCCTAAGCCCCGGCGATCTGGTCGTTCATGTTGACCACGGCATCGGTCGCTACATGGGGATGGAGGTCGTCACAGCCGCCGGAGCGGCACGTGAATGCCTGCTGCTGGAATATGCCGAAGCAGCCAAGCTGTACCTGCCGGTCGAGAATATCGAGCTGCTGTCCAAATACGGCCACGACGAAGGGCTGCTGGACCGTCTGGGCGGCGGCGCGTGGCAGGCGAAAAAGGCCAAGCTGAAAGAGCGCATCCGCGAGATGGCGGACAAGCTGATCCGCATCGCGGCCGAACGCGCCCTGCGCAAAGCTCCCGTGATGGACCCACCGCCCCACGCGTGGGAGGAGTTCAGCGCGCGTTTCCCCTATCAGGAAACCGACGACCAGCTGCGCGCAATCTCCGAGGTGATGGAGGACATGCATTCCGGCGCGCCGATGGATCGTCTGATCTGCGGCGATGTGGGCTTTGGCAAGACCGAAGTCGCCATGCGCGCGGCCTTTGTCGCCGCCATGTCAGGCGTGCAGGTAGCCGTCGTTGCGCCGACCACTCTGCTTGCTCGTCAACACGCAGCCTCGTTCAAGGAACGCTTCCGAGGCTTCCCTCTGGAGGTCCGGCAGCTATCGCGTTTTGTTTCGGCGAAAGAGGCGCAACAGACTCGAGACGGGCTGGCGCGCGGGACAGTCGATATTGTGATCGGCACCCATGCTCTGCTGGCGAAAGGTGTCCGTTTCAACAATCTCGGCCTGCTGATCATCGACGAGGAACAGCATTTCGGCGTTGGCCACAAAGAGCGCCTGAAACAACTGCGCTCGGATATCCACGTTCTGACACTGACCGCAACGCCCATCCCTCGGACGCTGCAACTGTCACTTACCGGAGTGCGCGACCTGTCAATCATTGGCACACCACCCATCGACCGACTGGCGATCCGCACCTACGTCAGCGAGTTCGACGCTGTGACGATCCGCGAGGCATTGCTGCGCGAACACTATCGCGGTGGGCAAAGCTTCTACGTTGTGCCGCGCATCTCGGATCTGCCTGAGATCGAAGAGTTCCTGAAGGAGCAATTGCCAGAACTGACATACGTCGTCGCTCATGGGCAGATGGCGGCAGGTGAACTCGACGACCGCATGAACGCGTTCTACGATGGTAAATATGACGTGCTTCTGGCGACGACCATTGTGGAAAGTGGGTTGGATATCCCAACGGCCAACACCATGGTTGTGCATCGGGCCGATATGTTCGGCCTCGCGCAGCTCTATCAGATCCGAGGTCGGGTCGGGCGCTCAAAAACCCGCGCCTATGCCTACCTCACAACCAAGCCGCGCCAGAAGCTGACCGCCACCGCCGAAAAGCGCCTGCGCGTTCTGGGGTCGCTCGATACGCTGGGGGCCGGGTTCACGCTGGCCAGTCAGGACCTCGATATTCGCGGGGCCGGAAATCTGTTGGGCGAAGAACAATCCGGCCAGATGCGCGATGTGGGCTATGAACTCTACCAGTCGATGCTTGAAGAGGCGATTGCCAAGATCAAGGCCGGCGAGATGGAAGGGCTTTCGGACGCCGATGACCAATGGGCGCCTCAGATCAATCTGGGCGTACCGGTACTGATCCCCGAGGATTATGTGCCTGACCTCGATGTCCGCCTGGGCCTCTATCGCCGTTTGTCATCGCTCTCGACCAAGGTCGAACTTGAGGGCTTTGCCGCGGAACTGATTGACCGCTTCGGGGCGCTGCCAAAAGAGGTGAACACCCTGATGCTGGTCGTCCGCATCAAGGCCATGTGCAAGCGCGCGGGTATTGCAAAACTGGATGGCGGGCCGAAAGGCGCGACGATCCAGTTTCACAATGATAAATTCGCCTCGCCGCAAGGGTTGGTCGAATTCATCCAGAACCAGCGCGGCATGGCGAAGGTCAAAGACAACAAAATCGTTGTGCGGCGCGACTGGAAGAATGACAGCGACAAGATCAAAGGCGCTTTTGCGATTGCGCGTGACCTTGCTGAGAAAGTCGTGGCAGAAAGAAAAAAGGCCAAAACAGGCGGATAGCGGGGAAGGGGGCGCTGCCCCCGCAGCGGCAAGCCGCGACTCCCCCGAGGTATTTCCGGCCAGATGCAGCAGGCGATCCGGACTTCATCTGGCTAGAAATACCTCCGCCGGAAGCATCGCGCGCAGCGCGATTCAGGTCTGCATGGCGGACTGGGCGCAGAAACAGGATGCGGCGACTGCGCGGTCGGCCCTTGCCAGGGCCAAATCCAACCTCTGTTTGATCTGAGGTAGCTCAATCGTATCGAAGCGTGCTTTCAGGCAATCGTGCAGGCCCTTCAAACTCCAGATATTGTCCGGATGGATCGAGGCGCGGCTGAGGGTTCCGTCAAGTCCCAGATCTTCTCGGTACACGGCTTCCGCCTCGGTCAGATGGCCTTGTTCGAACAGCAGCGCACCTAATGCGTGGCGGGTGGGCTGCATCCATCCCCAAGGCTCGTCGTAGGGCAAGGTGTCGTCCAGTTCGACAGATCGGCGCAGGTGAGCGAAGGCAAGATCATAGTTTTCCTTTCGGTATTCGATCTCACCGCGCAGCATTTCGGTCGCGATCTCCAGCAGGTCGATGACGCGGTTGTTGTGCAACCGTCGAGCCTCGGGCACTCGGTCCTTTGCTTTAAGGAAAAGCTGCTCCTCGGCCTCGGCTTTGGGCACGTCGCCGGTCGCGGCGAAAGCAAGCGCGCGGGCGTAGTGGGTGGTTGCTGTAAGCGTGCGGTACAGGTCGGGGTCGTCGGGTAGCGCCAGCGCTTTTGCCTCCTCCCATCGGCCAAAGCGGATCAGGATGTGAGGCCCCATGGACATGTAGCTTTCAAAGAAATCTGCCATGGGCGGGCTCTCGATGCGCAACATCTCTTCGGGGGTCGTGTCCCAAATACCTTGGTTGGCCCGCAGGGCCGGTTCGATCTGACCAAGAAACATCGCGCCATAGATGGTGAAATGATAGTCGTGCTGACGGTAGCCGGTGTATATGTTGAACGCCCCTTCACGCTCATAATACTTCAGGTCCGCTTCCGAGGCTTTCTGGTTCCAATGCACCACGTTCTGATAGTGGCCGCAGAGGATATCTATATGCGTTGGCATATGAACAAGGTGGCCTGCATCGGGGACCAGAGTGCGTAGGATATCGCCCGCTTTCAGGGCCTTTTCGGGGGTTGGGGACATCTCCATCAGGTGGATATAAAGGTGCAGAAGGCCGGGATGAGACATGGCGTCGTGGTCGTTGTGCATGGCCCACTCCAGCGCCTCTTGCGCCTCAAGTGTGGCGGCCCCTTCGGCGGGCTGCCCAGTCGACAGGTCCCACATTTGCCACGGCGTCAGGTTGAGCAGCGCCTCAACATAGACTGTACGCAGGTCCAGATGATCTGGCTGAGCCTTGAAGGCCGCGCGCATCGCGTCGGCAAAATCGTAGTCCCACTCATGCATGCCCTCGGTCGTTTCGCGCTGCGGATAGCGGGACGGCAGGGCGTGGATCAGAGCCTTTTCAACCTCGGTACAGCCATCGGTTAGGCTCAGCGCCTTTTGCATCGCGTCAAAGGCCGTTGTCAGGGCTTTTTGCCGTCCTCGGTCGTCTTGCAAGTCCCACGGCAGGTTGTAGTTCGGGCCGGCTGCGTAGGCGACGCCCCAATGCGCCATGGCGCAGTTCGGGTCATGTTCGGCAGCTTTTTCAAAGCAGGCGACGGCCTCATCATGGTTGTAGCCATAGGTCCAGACCAGCGCTCGGTCGAACCAGAGTTGGGTTGCAGCGGATGCTGTTGAAACAGGGCAGGAATAGGTGCCCAGATCGTAGTACTCACTCATAACTGACCCTCCGCCATGTTGGTCGGGACAGCGTAGCGCGTTTGATCCGGGCTGAAAATCCTCAGGCGAGCAGTCTGTTTTCGATGCGCCCCATGTGGATCATTAGGCTAAAGGCCACAATACACATGGTCAGAATGCCGGTGGTCAAAGGCATGATTGAGCCGTCGAACAGTAGCCCAACCGGGGCGGCAATGGCCGCGGCGAGCACTGTCGAGACCGAGCCGATGACAGAGGCCGCCATTCCGGCGATATGCCCCATCGGCTCCATCGCGATGGCGTTCAGGTTGCCCATGGTGACACCCGCCATGAAGAACACGGTGGTTTGCCAGGCAACAAACAGTCCAAACGAGGCGTCGGGCGAAAGCGGGAAGGAATTGGTCACGATCACCAGCGCCGTGATGCCGATCTGCGCCCCGAGCGCCCATGTTACCATGCGGCGCATGCCGACGCGCACCACGAGGGCCGCATTCAATACACTGGCCGATCCGGACATAAGAGCGACAAACCCGAACCAGAACGGAAAGCTCTCAGCTCGGTCGTGGATCACGTCGTAGACGGGCTGAACCATGGTCAGCATGGTGAACAAAATCCCCATGCACAGGGTTTGCACCATGATCGACAGGCGCACAGTCGGGTGGGCGAACATCTCTTTCGTTGCGGCGACCATTAGCGGCAGGCGGAAGGGGCGACGGTTTTCTACGGCCAGCGACTCGGGAAGGCGGGTTCCCATCCAGACGCAGACGATCACGGCGAACAGAATAAAAGACATAAAGATACCGCGCCAGCCGAACAGGGCGATCACTCCGGCCCCCAACATGGGTGCCACGGCGGGTACAAGCGTGAACAGCAGCATTGCGATCGAAATGATGCGCGCCATGATCCGGCCCGAGTACAAATCGCGGATGACAGCCATAGCCACAACGCGCGGACCTGCCGCGCCCAGACCCTGTGCCACGCGGGCCGCCAGAACGAGTTCAAGCGAGGAACTGGCCCAAGCCACGGCCGAGGCCGCAATATAAAGCGCGACACCGCCATAGATGACCGGTTTGCGGCCAAACGCATCCGACAGAGGGCCGGTAAAAAACGTGCCAATCCCCATCCCAAGCACGAAAGACGTCAGGATCAGCTGCGCGCGATTGACGTCATCCGGGCTGAGCTGCGCGCCGATCTCGGGCAGGGCAGGCAGCATCGAGTCGATCGAAAAGGCGATGGTCGAGAACATCATTGCGATCAGCGCAATGAACTCTCCACGAGACATGCGGTTGGTCATGGGGACTCCTTACCTGATCGCGCTATCACGACGGATCAGGTTGCGCCAGACCGGAATTTCGCACAGACCTCTGTGCTTCTATGCAGAGGAAGCCTCAAGTTGAGACATGATTTCTCCGATCACTTTCTCCCACATTTCAGGAGGTTGCGCGCCCGGAACGGCATGTTGATTGGCAACAATGAAGGTCGGGACCGAGCTGACGCCCATCTCACGTGAGTGGGTGTCGCGGTTGCGGATATCCTCGCGGTCGGCGTCGGATTTGAGCAATTTCATCACCACCGCCGCGTCCATGCCTGCGCTATCGGCGATGTCGGAGAGGACCTCCGGGTCGCCGATATCGCGGGCCTGAACGAAGTAAGCGTCGAACAGAGCATCCACAATGGCGTTCTGCTTGCCCTCGATCCCGGCCCAGTGGATCAGGCGATGCGCGTCCAGCGTGTTTGGCGTGCGTTTCATCCCCTCAAAGTCGATCTTGAGGCCCGCATTCTCGGCATGTTCAACCACGGGCGCATAGGCCCGTACCGCACCGTCCTTGCCGCCGAATTTCCGTTCCAGATATTCGCGCCGATCCATGCCTGCATCCGGCATGTCGGGGTTCAGCTGGAACGGGTGCCATTCTATCACAAACGGATGGTCCGGCAGTTTTGCCAAGGCTTTGTCCAGATGGGTTTTGCCGATGTAGCACCACGGGCAGATCGGATCGGACAGGATATCAAGCTTGACGGTCTGGGTGTCTGTTTGGCTCATGGGGTGGACGCCTTGAAATAGGCCGGCAACGCGCGGCGCAGGAGTTTGCCGTTGCCGCCGGTTGGCAACTCGGGAAGGTGAACGAAGGCGCGCGGCTGTTTATAACGCGCCAGATTGGCTTGGACATAGGCGTGCAGAGCGTCTTCGTCCAGTCTATCGGGGCCGGAGTAGAAGGCCGCTATCACAAATGTGTCCTGTTTAACCTCGACGGCTGCGGCCCCGACCTGGGTGATGCCGGGATAGCGGGATAGGACGGATTCGACCTCAACTGGCGAGACGCGGTAGCCGCCTGCATTCATCATGTCATCGTCTCGCCCCAGATAGGTGATCTGCCCATCAACGGCCATGGCGCCCTGATCGCCGGTCAGGAACCATTCGCCTTGCAGTCGGGCGGCGGCCTCTTCAGGGGCGTTCAGATAGGTCAGCATCAGGCCGGGGTCAGAGCGGTGAATGGCGATGGTCCCCTCGCTTCCTTGCGGCACAGGCCCCTCCGGCCCGAGGATCGCGACGCGGCGGCCCGGTTGAGGTTGCCCGAGGGAATCTCCGCGCGCTGGATGGGTCGGGCTGGACGAGATGAAGGTCGAACATTCGGACATGCCAAACGCTTCGTAAAGTTCTGTTCCGGTGGCCGTTTCCCACTGGGTATGCAGGGACCGAGACAGCTTTTCCCCGGCGCAAAGACCGTGGCGTAGCTCGGGCAGTTCGATCTGATCCGAACCGGACAGCATCTTGCGAAAAACACCCGGTGCCGCAGCAAAGATCGTCGCGCGGTTTTGGCGCAGCATTTGCGGTAATTGAGACATATCGGTGCCGGGTTCAGGGATCAGGGCCGAAGCTCCGATCGTCCACGGATCCATTAGGCCGGTGCCCAGCGTATAGGTCCAGTTGAACGCACCCGCGTGGCACAGGCGATCCTTCTTAGTCAGCCCGTACCAGCCATCGACCATCATCTGACGTGCCCAGATCGCTCGATGAGCATGGGCGACCGCGCGGGGCTTGCCCGAGGTGCCCGAGGTATACACCACATAGGCCAGACGCTCGGGGTCGCCCATGTCGAACTGCGCAGGTGGCAGGTCATGCATGGCGATCAGGTCGTCCAGATGGATTTGATTGGGGTGCTCGGCACAGGCCACAGAGGGGTCGCGCAAGATGGCGGCGGGCGAAAGCTCCGCGATGATCCGGGCGGTTTCCGGTTCGGTCAGTTGCGATGAAGTCGGAACAGGCACGATGCCGACGGCGATAGCCCCAAGATAGGCGATCGGAAACTCGACGGTGTTTCCAAGACGCATCAGCACGATGTCTCCGGGGTGCAGTCCGGCCTGCAAAAGGCCCTGACCCGTTCCCAGAACAGCGGCTTTCAATGCGCGATAGCTCCAGTCTTCGGACCCGTTTTGGCGCAACACGGAAAGGGCGGTTTTATCGGCCAACGCATCCGCCCTGCCCAGCACATGAGCGGCCAGATTAAACGGGGTCGGGCAGGGCGTCGGTGGCCCCTGATCGAAGATTGACAGCATGGCAACTGGCTAACCCGGCCCATGGCGCGTTGCAAGCGCGGCTTGTGCGCCCTATAGACGAAGTCATGAGTACCCAAGATCCCAAATCCCTGATCCGCATTGCCCGCGATGCAGGCGAACACACAGAACCCGAGCCTTTGGACCTGGGCGCCCGCGTGCGCGAATTGCGCAAGGCGCGCAACTGGACGCTGGAGCAGGCAGCCTCGCAGGCCGGTCTGGCGCGTTCGACGCTCAGCAAGATCGAAAATGGTCAGATGTCACCCACCTACGATGCGCTGAAAAAGCTGGCCATCGGGTTGGAGATCTCGGTGCCTCAGCTCTTTACCCCGCCGCAGCGTGAGCAGGTGATTGGTCGTATGGCCGTGACCCGGTCCGGCGAGGGGGCTGCACATGCCACTGCCACCTATGAGCATGAGTTGCTGGCTGAAACCCTGACGAAAAAGCAGATGCTCCCCTATCGCGCCCGCGTCCGCGCCCGCTCGATGGATGAGTTCGAAGGTTGGGTGCGCCATGACGGGGAGGAGTTCATGTACGTCCTGACCGGAGTCGTGCGGTTGTATACCGAGTTTTACGAACCCGTTGAGATGCGCCGGGGCGACAGCGCCTATTACGACGGCAGCATGGGGCACAATGTGATTTCGGTCAGCGATGAGGATGCGACCATCCTCTGGGTGACGTCACTGGCCTAGGATCAGTTCAATTCGCGGTTCAGTGATTCCGTGAACAAAAAATCTTCGACCTCTTCGTGGGCTTCATTGACGGTCAGGTGATGGCGTTCGGCCAGATAGGCTTCGAACTGTTTGCGATCCTTGCCGACACGCGGCATGTCCTTGTCCCTCAGGTTGGGAAAACGGCGTTTCGCGCGGGCGTAGCACGCGTTCCAGTCTTGTGTCAGATCGGTCCAGTTCAGCATCTGCGAGCTTTCCTTCTTCGGGTTTCAGGACGGCTCTCCCCTATGAACAGCGTACGGACGAGTTGACGCAGCGGAAGACATGACAAGATGTCGCACCCCTGGCCTGATCAGAATTATGCCGATCAGAGCCAGGTTTACGCGGCGGGTTTGGCGCAAAATCCGGTGAAATGCCCATATATAGGGGCGCTTTGCGCTATGAGCTCATGATTTTGTTCATCGCGGAATGTGCCAGTTTTTGCCGATCTCCACGTGCATAAGGTGTCAGGTCCGGTGCGTTACACCCTATGCGCGTGGTTCTAATCGGCGTACCACCAGACCTCGGGCATGTATTGCGGGCCATCGCCGTAGATCGGCAGGGTCTCGGGGTATTTCAGTGCACTGACATGGGCGATACGACCGACGTCGAAGCTCCAGATCGGGATCACGTATCGGCCCGCCGTCAGAACGCGGTCGAGGGCGCGGGTGGCGGCCACGAAATCCTCACGGCTTTCCGAAGCGAGCATGGCGTCGATCATCCCGTCAACAGCCGGTGAGGCGACACCCATCAGGTTGCGCGTGCCCGGCGCATCGGTGGACTCGCTGCCCCAATAAAGGCGCTGTTCATTACCCGGCGACAGTGACAGGGCACGGCGGAACGGAGTCATATCGAAATCTAGCTCAGATACCCGCCCGGTATATTGCGCATTGTCGACACGCTCAGTCGTGACTTGAATGCCCAGACGTTCCAACGCACGGGTGTAGATCTCGACCGCTGTCTGCATCTCACCATCGCCTTGTTGCAGCAGAACGGTGATCTGAAACGGCTCACCCGCTGCATTGCGCAGCACGCCGTCCTGAATGGTCCAGCCAGCCTCGGCCAACAGTTTTGCCGCCTTACGCAGGTTCGCGCGATTGCGGGCCGAGCCGTCGCCCTCGGGTGGGGCGTAGCCTTCAAGCGTTCCGGGGATCAGGTCTGCGCTATAGGGCGCCAACAGGTCCGCAACGCGCCCCGTCGCGGGTCCCGGTTGCATCGCCAGATCAGAGCCCGAGAAATAGGATGAGATCCGCGACTGTGCACCGCCGGTGATCGTGTCGTTGATGAATTCGAAGTTGAAGGCCAGCATCAGGGCTTCACGCACGCGCCAGTCGTCGAACGGAGCTTTGCGGGTGTTCATCACCAGCCCGGTCATGCCCGAGGGCTTACCATGCGGGATCTCGGTCTTGATCACATCGCCACGTTGAACGGCGGGGAAGCTGTACTGCGTGTCCCATTTGTCGGCGTTGAACTCACGCACGGCGGAAAGCTCTCCGGCTTTGAAGGCTTCGAACAGAACGGTGGCATCGCCGTAGAACTCAATCCGGATGTCATCGAAATTCATCGTGCCACGGCGAAACGGAACATCAGCGCCCCAATAATCCGGATTACGACGAAGGTTCACGTAGCGACCGGCCTCGTAATCTTCGACCACATAGGGTCCGCTGCCAACTGGCACGTCGTGCAACTGCGCGTTGGCAAAATCTTTCCCTTCCCATTGGGATTTTTGAAGGATTGGGCGCAGCCCTACGATCAATGCAAGTTCGCGGTCAGCCTCGTTAAAGCTGATCCGGACCGAGCGAGGACCGGTCTGTTCGATACTGTCGATCTTGGACCAGAGACCGCGATAGCGCAGATGTCCTTCGGTCCCGAGGGTCTGAAAGGACCAGATCACATCGTCAACTGTGACCGGGGTGCCGTCGGAGAATCGAGCCTCGTCCCGGAGGGTGAATTCCACCCAAGAGCGGTCTGGCGCAGTCTCAACCGATTCGGCTAACAGCCCGTAAAGAGTGAAAGGTTCGTCCCAGGAGCGGCCCATCAGGCTCTCGTGGGTCCAAAATCTTAACTGCCACGGAGGGGTGCCTTTTTGCACAAACGGGTTCAAACTGTTAAAGCCGCCCGTATTTCCGAAAACGACTTTGCCGCCTTTGGGCGCCTCTGGGTTCGCATAGGGTAGAGACACAAAATCCGGTGGTAAGGCCGGGTCGCCATACATAGCTATGCCATGAGTCGATTCTGCCTGTGCCAAAGAGGACGCAAAAAGCAGGGCGATTCCCGCTGCCAAACCACGAAGCGGGTGTGAAAAATACGGGCTCATTTTGGAAACAATCCTGCTCTGGCCTTATTTTGTTGGGATTCATCGTAGCGATGATTTTTCTTGTTTTCAAACTTTTAGCTTGGACGAAAGCACAGAATTGCTTATAAAGGTCTCACTGCTCGATAGGTTTCTTGCCTGTATGAAACCTGCCTCAATAACTTAACGCCCGCTTCGTGCGGGCGTTTTTTTTGGCAGATTTGCAGGTACTCATTCTGCAGTTCCCCGTTTTCTTTGCAGGTGCAGCATGGCACTCTGCGTGTCAGGTGAACTCAGAGGAAATGCAGTCATGAGCCTTTCGGGAAAAACGGCAATCATCACGGGATCAAATTCGGGCATCGGTCTAGGCATCGCGCGCGAGATGGCGAAGGCCGGGGCTGATGTGGTTCTGAACTCGTTCACAGCTCGCGATGAAGATCACGCTTTGGCGGAAGAGATTTCGAAAGAGACGGGTACGAGCGCGCGCTACATTCAGGCCGATATGTCCAAAGGGGATGAATGTCGAGCCCTGATCGAGAATGCGGGCTCCTGCGATATTCTGGTGAACAATGCGGGTATTCAGCACGTGTCGCCAATTGACCAGTTCCCGATCGACAAATGGGACGCGATCATTGCGATCAACATGAACTCGGCCTTCCACACGACTGCAGCCGCTTTGCCGTTGATGCGCGCGAGTGGGTGGGGGCGTGTAGTGAACATCGCCTCGGCCCATGGGTTGACGGCTTCTCCGTTCAAAGCGGCCTATGTGGCGGCTAAGCATGGTGTTGTTGGCATAACCAAGGCCGTCGCATTGGAAACCGCACAAGAGCCGATCACCTGCAATGCAGTTTGTCCGGGCTATGTACTAACCCCTCTGGTCGAAGCGCAGATCCCCGACACGATGAAGGAATACAACATGAGCCGTGAGGACGTAATCAAGAACGTCATGCTGGAGCGGCAACCGTCCAAGGAGTTCGCCACTGTCGAGCAATTGGGTGGTACGGTTCAGTTCCTCTGCTCTGATGCGGCTGCGCAGATCACAGGCACGACGATCTCTGTCGATGGGGGCTGGACGGCTTTGTGAGCTTTCATGGGGGCTCTGCCCCCATACCCCCGAGGTATTTTTGGCCAGATGAAGAGGCGGAAGCATGAAAAGGATCAATCTGGCTTTGCAGGGCGGTGGGGCGCATGGGGCGTTCACCTGGGGTGTTCTCGACCGGCTTTTGGATGAAGAGGATATTGAGGTTGCGGCGATCACCGGAACCTCGGCCGGGGCTTTGAATGGGGCTGCGTTCAAGTCCGGCATGGTCGCGAACGGGCGTGAGGGCGCGCGGGCGCGGCTGGACGGGTTGTGGAAACGCATGGGGGCCATTGGTGATATGCGTATGGCCAACTGGTTCAGGGGGCTGGAGCCTGCGAGCATTGCTCAGGCAATGGAGTATTCGCTGCCTTATTCCATTGGCGATGCCTGGTCCCGGATGGTGTCGCCCTATGCCTATGGTCCGTTCTATTCGAACCCGCTGGAATCCGTGGTGGATCGGTTCAACTTTGATGAGGTTTGCGCTGATCAGGGGCCACGTCTGTTTGTGTGCGCGACTTGCGTGCGCAGCGGTAAGATCCGCGTCTTCACGGGCGATGAAATCTCGACCAATGCGATTTTGGCCTCGGCTTGTTTGCCGACCTTGTTCAAAGCGGTTGAGATTTACGACCCCGAAACCGACAGGACCGAGGCCTATTGGGATGGTGGCTATACCGGTAACCCGGCGCTGTATCCGTTGTTCGAGGGTGACCTGCCCGATGATGTGGTGATCGTGAATATCAACCCTCTGGAACGGGACGAGTTGCCGGTCACGCCTCAGCAAATCCAGAACCGGATCAACGAGATCAGCTTTAACTCATCCCTGTTCCGCGAACTGCGGGCGATCAATTTCGTTCAGCGGCTGCTGGAAGAGGGTAAGTTGAAAGCCGGTGAGATGAGCCGTGTGTTGGTCCACATGATTGCGGATAATGAGCTGATGAACAGCCTGTCCGTGGCGACCAAAACGGTGCCCAATCCGGTGATCCTGCACAAGTTGAAGCACGCGGGTCGCGATGCGGCAGATGGGTTTCTGGCGCGCCACAAGGATGATCTTGGGCAGCACAGTACTGTTGATCTTCCCGCGATGTTCGGCTGATCATTCGGGCGGCTGCGTCGGGTCTTTTTCGTTGGGATAGACCAGACCGGCCGAGATCACGAGCTTTGCGGCCTCTTCAATCGACATGTCCAGCAGGATCACATCTTCTTCCGGGAAGAACAGCAGAAAGCCGGAGGTTGGGTTGGGCGTTGTCGGGATGAAGATGCTCAGGAGGTTGCCGCCGGTTTCGGCGCGATTGCTGACCTCACCCTTTGCGGTTGTCGAAACGAAGCCGATGGCCCAGATGCCTCGGCGTGGGTATTGCACCAAGCAGGCTTTCTCGAAAGAACGTTCGGTCTGCGCGAACACCGTCTCCGAGATCTGTTTGATCCCGGAATAGATCGAACGGACGATCGGCATCCGATCGACGAGGCTCTCGGTGAACGAGATGAAGGACCGACCCAAGATACCCTTGGCAACCCAGCCGACCAGAATGGTGAACACCAGGAAGATGATGACCCCGACGCCGCGCAGGTTGATGCCCACATATTCTTCGGGGCGGAACTGTTGTGGCACCAGCGGCAGAACGGCGCTGTCGATCCAGCCCACGACGGACCAGATCAGCCAGATTGTCAGCCAGACAGGCGCAATGACAACGAT
This sequence comes from Ruegeria sp. AG1, assembly GCF_056541705.1. Taxonomy (NCBI): domain Bacteria; kingdom Pseudomonadati; phylum Pseudomonadota; class Alphaproteobacteria; order Rhodobacterales; family Roseobacteraceae; genus Ruegeria; species Ruegeria sp. AG1. Next base: position 128,924 of record NZ_JBQFYU010000002.1, read on the forward strand.
ACCCGTCAGGAACGAAGCGCGCAGGCGCGAGAACAGGCCGGGGCGGCGATGTGGTTCTTCGTCAAACGGTGTGTTCATTACAGGTCCGAGTGGTTTGCAAAACTACCTAAGCAGTCCGATGCGCCGGTGCAATAGGGCAGGTTTACGCGCCGTTTACCAGTGCCTTAGCGATATTCGCCGCCAATCGCGCGTTGTTGCGCACCAAGGCGATGTTCGCGGTGAGGGAGCGGCCCTCGGTCTTTTCAAAGATCCGCTGCAACAGATAGGGCGTGACGGCCTTGCCGGTGATCCGATGAGCATCTGCATCCGCCTGGGCAGCGGCGATGATCGGGGCCAGCTCCTCGGCCGGGATCTGGTCTGCGGCCGGGATCGGGTTCGCGACCAGCTGACCGCCCGGTAGGCCCAGCGCGCGGCGCGTCGCATGAGCTTTTGCGATGGCCTCGGCACTGTCCATGCGCAGCGGTGCGGCATAGGGGGATTGCGCGGACCAGAAGGCGGGGAAGGCATCCTGACCATAGGCGATGACGGGAACGCCCAGCGTTTCCAGCACTTCCAGCGTTTTGGCCAGATCGAGGATCGCTTTGGCACCCGCTGCCACGACCGTCACAGGGGTTTGACCCAGCTCATGCAGGTCGGCTGAGATGTCAAACGTGGTCTCGGCCCCCTGATGGACGCCACCGATCCCGCCGGTGGCAAACACCTCGATCCCCGCATATTGCGCGGCGATCATGGTTGCGGCCACGGTTGTGGCTCCGGTCCCGCCGGTTGAGATACAGGCCGCCATATCAGCACGCGAGATTTTCGCAACGCCCTGAGCCTGTCCCAACGCCTGCAGCTGGTCGGGTTCAAGGCCCACATGCAGCACGCCTTCGATCACGGCCATTGTGGCCGGCACAGCTCCGGCATCGCGGATGTCCTGTTCCACTTGTGCGGCGACCTCGACGTTCTGGGGGTAGGGCATGCCGTGGGTGATGATGGTGCTTTCCAGCGCCACGATGGGGTGGCCTGCGTCTTTGGCGGCGCGGACCTCGGCAGAGTAGTGGATAGGGATCACAGCGGAGTTTCTCCTGAAACGTAGGTTGCAGCGGCGTGGAGCGCGCGGGTCAAAGCCGTTTGCGCGTCGGCGCCGTCTGATTCTGAAGCGATATGGGCGGCCATGAAGGTGTCGCCCGCGCCGGTCACGCGGGTCACAAGCACGGACGGAGGTGTCTGGGTCAGAACGCCCGAGGCCGAGCCAACGGTGGCCGAATTGCCGCCATCGGTGACGAGAACGCGCAGAGCGCCCCGGTCCAGCAGGCCTTTGGCGGCGGATTCTGAATCGGTGAACTCGCGCTGACACAACAGGCCAGCCTCCTCGAGGTTCACATAAAGCGTCGCGCGGGCGTGTTTGAGGAAGGGCAGTAGACGTTCGGCCTTGCCAGGCGAGGCCGGTGCAACCCGCAGGTCCGCCTTGGCGAAGGCGGGGCTTTGGGCGATTTCTTCCAGCAAGTCCAGCGTCAGGTTGCCGTCCAGCGCAATCGGTCCTTCAAACGGCGTGTTTTCATAGCCCAGCGGCCCGTGCATCAATGGGCGCAGGATTTTCGCCCCCGAAGCCTCAAGCGAGTGGGCGTCAGCGATGGCCGCGATGAGGCCGTTGGCTCCTTCGACCGCCATGTAGCGATCGGTCGGCAGGTCTTGCGAGCGGTAGATATGATCGGTGACCATGCCCAGCCGGGCGCAAGCGTGGACCAGCTCGTCACCCTCCGGGTCGCGGCCAATGGCGGTCAGCAGGGTCGGGGTCATGCCGAACCGCACCAGCGTCATGGCAATGTTCATGGCGACGCCGCCGGGCAGGCGAGTGATCCGCCCCGGCACGTCAGATCCCTGCCGCATGGCACTGGCCGAACGTCCGATCACGTCCCACAGGACCGAGCCGATACACAGGATTTCACTGTTCTGAGTCATGGTGCTGTCATGCCGCAGCGCCGAGGGCCGTGCAAGTCAGAACGTCAGCGGTAACAGAGATAAGGCCTCTGTGATCTCGCCCGCGGTCGTTTCGACTTGCGATCCGATGCGTTCGGCGGGACACTCGATCTGTATGATTGATGATTTTATTGATGAGCGTCGCAGATGAACGGTATTTTCCGTTTCCTCCTGATTTTGCCTGTCTTTCTGGTGCTTTCGGCGTGGCCCGCGAGGGCTCAGACCGCGCCGACGATTGTCGAGTTCTGGACCAAGGCAGACACTCTGTTCCTTGAGGTCACGCTGAATGCCGAGATGTTCGTGGCCGGGATCGACCCTGAAGCCCGCCCTGACTTCGCCGATGACGCCCGGTTCAGAGAGTTGCGTCGGCGGGTCTCCTCAGAGCTGGAGCCTGAGGTTCGGTCGTTTGTCAAAGACTGGGCCGAGACGCTTAGGGTCGAACTCGCAGGCCCGGCCCGCCTGTCCTATGAGGGCGTGCGCATTCCCATTGTCGGCGATCCTGATTCTCCGCGTTTGTCAAAGCTGTTGCTGGCCGCGCCGCTGCCGGAAGGCGCGTCGAGTTTGCGCCTGACATGGCCCGAGGGGCACGGGCCTGCCGTCGTGAAACAACAGCGTGTCGACGCACCCTACACGGGCTATTTGGTCGCCGGAGAGGTCAGCCCTCTGATCCCGTTGCAAGGCGGTGCCGCGCTCAGCCCGCAACAGGTGCTGCAGGTGTTTCTGCCCAAGGGTCTGTCTCGCATCCTGCCGCATGGCTATCACGAGATCGCCATTGTGCTATCGCTGGTCTTTTTGACCCTCAGCCTGCGTCCGCTGTTGGCGCAGTTGCTGTTTGTGTCCCTCGGGCTGATCTTCGGTATGGCGCTTTCGGTCTACGGCGCGGTTGCGTTGCCCTTTGCAGTCGCGTCTCAGGCGCTTACCTCCGCAACCCTCGTTTTGGCGCTGTGGAATTTAGTTCTCAGGCGACTGACCGTATTCCGTCTGCTGGCCGTTTTCGGGGCCGGATTGTTGTGTGGGATCGCGCTAAGCACATCGCTGGCGACGATTGGGGTGCCACCTGATCATTTGCCGCCCGCAATATTCGGCTATGCGGGCGGGGTGCTGGCGGCGCTTTACGCAATAGTTGCCGCAGTTTTTGCGGCCTCAACTCTGATTGCCGGGGCGTCTGAGAGGATGCGAGGCCGGATATCCGTTCTGGTCTCGATCCTGATTGCGGGAATTGCCGTCTATTGGTTGGCCGAGCCCCTGATACTTAGCTAGCCATATGGGACAAAAGCTCGTTCAGAGCGGCCGACGGGTCCTCGGCCGACCAGATTTCATCGCCGATGCCGAAGAAATCCGTATGCGGGGACAGGCTGCGGATCAAGTCTGGGGTCAGGCCGCCCTCCGCCACGACCGGGACCTCGATCATTTCCGACCACCATTGGAACAGGTCCTTTTCGGCAAGAGTGCCGTCGCCCAAAGAAGACGCTCCGACCGGGCCGAAGGCGACATAGTCAACGCCTGCTTCGCCAGCCGTCATGCCGTCATGGCTGGAGGACCCGCAAAAACTGCCGACAATCGCATCTGCACCAAGCTCTTTGCGCGCAGCCCGGACCGAGCGCGCCGCGTCGTCCAGATGCACACCGTCCAACCCCAGCCGTTGCGCCAGCAGAACGTGGTTCGAGATCACGATGGCCACGTCACGTGCATGCGCAACCTCGCGGCAGGCATCTGCGGCTCGGGCGATCGTGTCCTCGTCATTCCCAGCCAAGGCCAGCCGGATGCAAGCGATCTCGGTCCCATCCAGAACCCGGGCCAATTGGTCGGGGAAGGTGCTAAGCGTGATGGTCGGCGGTGTGATCAGATAGATCTGAGGCTGCTCGGGGGTGTCCATTAGCGCGTCCTTCGCTTTCATTCTTTGGCGCGGTTTAGCGGATTGAGCGGGGGAAGCAAACTTTTAAGCCTCCGGCGGAGGTATTTGGGAACAGAAGAAGAGGATCGGGTTGCCCTGATGGGGCTGGGTGATTAGAGCAGGCAGAACTTTCGGAGACAGCCATGCCTAGTGACACCTCTCAGCCTTCCTTTGTGCTCGTGCGCCCGCAAATGGGTGAAAACATCGGTGCCGCCGCGCGGGCGATGTGGAATTTCGGGCTGGACCGAATGCGGATCGTGGCCCCTCGGGACGGGTGGCCGAACCCTAAGGCGGTTGCGATGTCCAGCGGTGCTGGTCGACTTCTGGATGAGGCGCAATTGTTTGACGATCTGGCGGGGTCGCTGTCCGACACGACCTTTGTGTTTGCGACCACCGCACGGCAACGCGGGTTGACCAAACCGGTCTACAGCCCGGAACGCGCCATGCAGATCGCGGCTGAAAAGGTTGCCGCGGGCGAAAAGGTCGCCGTTCTGTTTGGTCCCGAACGCGCGGGGCTTGAGAATGAGGACATCGCCAAGGCCAACGCCATTATCTCCGTGCCTGTGAACCCGGAATATGCCTCGCTCAACCTTGGGCAATGCGTGCTGCTGACCGCCTATGAGTGGATGCGCCAGACCGGTGATGTGGTGCATGAGGCCACCGATCTGGGCAAGGGCGACTGGGCGACCGGGATCGAGGTTGAGAAGTTGGTTGAACACTATGAAGACCGGCTGGAAGAGGCCGGTTTCTTCTACCCGCCGGAAAAGGCCGAGGGTATGAAGACCAATCTGCGCAACCTGTGGTCGCGGATGCGGATGACGCGGGCGGACGTGCAGATGTTGCACGGTGTCATGCGTCAGATGGTCCGTTGGAAAGACAAAGGGTAAGGCTGGACCTTGCCCCTCACTGGCCCTAGCTTGCGACCAAATCCAGGACATATGAGGACAGCATGAGCGCCAAGCGCAGCATCTTCGAAGAAGTCTCAGACACCGAAAAACAACAGGCCGTTCAACCCGGTATGATCGACAAGGGCCGGGGCGGGGCACGCAAGGCGATCCGGGCATGGCTGATGATCCTGTTCGCTCTGGTCGTTGTGATGATCGCCGTGGGGGGGCTGACCCGGCTGACCGATAGCGGGCTGTCGATCACCGAATGGCGTCCGATCACCGGGGCCATCCCGCCGATGACCGAAGCCGACTGGCAATCCGAATTCGACAAATACAAGGAAATCGACCAGTGGCGCATCCAAAACCAGTGGATGGAGCTGAATGATTTCAAATTCATCTACTGGTGGGAATGGGGCCACCGCCAATTGGGCCGCGTGATCGGTCTTGTCTGGGCGATTGGCTTCTTTGGCTTCCTGATCGCGCGCAAAATCCCCACGGGTTGGACGGGTAAACTGCTGATCCCCGGTGCCTTGGGTGGCGTTCAGGGCGCCGTCGGCTGGTGGATGGTTGCCTCGGGCGTCACGCAGGGCGAAGGGATGACGGCCGTTGCAAGCTATCGTCTTGCGACACATCTCGGCTTGGCCTTCGTAATCCTTGGGTTCCTCGCATGGTATATCTTTGAACTGGGCCGGGACGAGCGCGACCTGATGCAGGCGCGCCGCGCTAAAGAGGCGAAACTGTTCTCGCTCTCGACCGGCCTCCTGCATTTCACCTTTTTACAAATACTCATCGGTGCGCTGGTCGCCGGGATTGACGCCGGCCGGTCCTACACCGACTGGCCCCTGATCGGTGGGCAGCTATTGCCGCCAGATGCGACCATGCTGGAACCGATGTGGCGCAACTTCTTCGAAAGCCCCGGTCTTGTGCAGTTCATCCATCGCTGCGCGGGATATCTGCTTTTCATCTTCGCCTTCATCGTCTGGCGTCGGGGGCAGGGCAGCGCCCATCCACAGACCCGTTTCGCCTTCAACGCAGCCTTTGCGGCCCTGTCGCTGCAGGTGGTGGTCGGGATTGTCACGGTCGTTTATGCAGCCCCTTGGCAGATCGCCATTTTCCACCAGTTCATGGCCGTCGTGGTCTGGACCCTGATCCTGCGCGCGCGCTTCCTGAGCGGCTACCCCATTGCAACCTCAATCCGTGGAGCGTGACCCGATGAGCGCCTTTGACGACCTGATGGCCTTTCAACGTGAAACCTCGGCCCTTGGTCAGATTGCCGGCCGGCTTGGCTGGGATCAGGAGACCATGATGCCACGCGGAGCCGCACCGCAACGGGCCGAGGAAATGACCGCGATCGAGGCCGTTTTGCACGCGCGCAAGTCCGACCCGCGCGTGGCCGAATGGCTGGACCAAGCCAACGCGAATGATGCCTCGGGTCAGGCCCAGCTACGCGAAATCCGCCGGTCTTATGAACGCACCATCAAAGTTCCCGCCGATCTGGCCAAGGCGCTTGCTCGGGTCACCTCTGCCGCGCAAGGCAAATGGGCGCAGGCGCGCGCGGACGAGGATGTCTCGGCCTTCTTGCCAGTGCTGGAAGAAGTGGTCGCGCTGAAGCGCGAGGAAGGGGCCGCGCTGGCGCAGGGCGGTGACGTCTATGACGCCATGGTCGAGGATTATGAACCCTATACGACCGGAGCGCAGATTGCCGAGATATTCGATCAGATGCGCCCCCGGTTGGTAGCGCTGCGGGCAGCGGTTCTTGATCGACCTTCCCCAAAGGCGCTGGAGGGGTCGTTCGACGAAACCGAACAGATGCGCCTGTCGCAAAAACTCGCGCTTGCGTTCGGCTATGACCTGAACCGGGGCCGCGTCGACAAGGCGGTGCATCCGTTCAGCTCGGGCAGTGGCTCGGACGTGCGGATCACGACCCGGACCAGCGCGACTGACCCGTTCAACTGCTTTTACTCAACCATTCATGAGGTCGGCCACGCCGCCTATGAACAGGGCATCAACCCAGACTACGCGTTGACACCTCTGGGTCAGGGCGTGTCGATGGGCGTGCATGAAAGCCAAAGCCGGATCTATGAAAACCAGCTTGGCCGCTCGCGCGCCTTCACCGGATGGCTGTTCACCCAGATGCGCGACGCCTTCGGAGATTTCGGGATCGCGGATGCCGACGCCTTCTACGCGACTGTGAACCACGTCCAAAACGGCTATATCCGAACCGAGGCGGATGAGGTGCAATACAACCTGCACATAATGCTGCGGTTCGATCTGGAACGCGCGTTGATGGCCGGAGACCTGCAGGTCTCGGACCTTGAGGCCACATGGAATGACCGCTTCAAGGCGGATTTCGGTTATGCGGTCGACAAGCCCTCGAACGGGTGTTTGCAGGATGTCCACTGGTCCGTGGGTCTGTTCGGCTATTTCCCGACCTATTCTCTGGGCAACGTCTATGCTGGGTGTCTCTATCAGGCGCTGCGCAGCGCCGTGCCGGGACTGGATGGGCAATTGGCCGAAGGCGATACCTCGGGCGCGACTACTTGGCTGCGCGAGAATGTCCAGCAATATGGCGGACTCTACGCCCCGCGTGAGGTCATCCAGCGTGCAAGTGGTGTTGAACCGGGGCCGGACCCGCTGCTGAGTTATCTTGAGCAGAAATTCGGCGCGCTCTACGGGCTGTAACCCGGACCACTCACGTTGCCGTGTGCCCGCGTGGTATTCCGCGCGGGAGTGGCTAGGGTAGGGCATCTGACCCCTGCGGAGACGACTGTGCCCTTCACATCTTTCGTAAAACCCCGGCTGGCCGAGATCATCACCAGCCGAGGACTGCAAAACGCGCGTCGTGGCCTGCATGATCTGCGCCGAAGGGCGCGTGGCGCACAGCCCGAGGTTCACTATTTCCACGATGCATCAGACCCGTATTGCGCGCTGACCGCGCAGGTTTTGCCAGCATTCGAGGCGCGCTATGACATTTCGCTGCGCCCGCATTTGATCTCAGGCCCACCATCCGAGGCGGTTCCCGATCCGAAAGCGCTTCGCGAGAACGCCCACAAGGATGCGGTGCGTTTGGCGCAAAAGCTGGGTCTGGACGTTCCGAAAGCGGATGGTGTGACGCCAGAGGTCAACGCTCATCTGGCCGCCCATCTTGGAGAGCCGGATTTCGCGCAACATCTCAAAGCCATTAGCGCCGCCCAATGGGCTGGGCGGGATTTACCTGCGGGCAAACAGAGTGATCCCGCCGCTGCTATGCGCGCCGGGGATCAGGCGTTGCGCGCGATGGGACACTACCTGGGTGGCACGTTTTACTATGGCGGTGAATGGTACTGGGGTGTGGACCGACTGCACTATCTGGAAGACAGGTTACAAAGCGCCGGGCTGGGTACCGGTCCCCTTCTGGTGCCGCCCCCAGAGCCGGTGTTTGACCGCAAAGGGGACACCCCAAAAACTCTGGAGTTCTTTTTCTCCCTCCGCAGCCCGTATTCTTATCTAGCTTTTGAACGGGTCCAGCAATTGGCAGAACACTACAGGGCTGAACTGATCCTGCGTCCGGTGCTGCCGATGCTGATGCGTGGTCTGCCGGTGCCCAAGCCGAAATCCCGATACATCTTGCAAGATTGCATGCGCGAGGCGCGGCGACTGGGTATCCCGTTTGGCCGCATCTGCGACCCTTTGGGGAGCGGGATCGAGCGCGGCTATGCCTTGTTCGACTACGCCGAATCCGAAGGTCGGATGGCTGCGTTTTGCTCTGCCTTCATGCGTTCGGTCTGGTCCGAGGGTGCGGACGCGGCGAGTGATAGGGGGCTATCCCATATTGTCAGGGCCGCCGGTCTGGATTGGGCCAAAGCGCGCGATGAGCTGACCTCCCAGACCTGGCGTCCGCGGGTTGAGCAGAACCAAAACAGGCTGCAAGACAATGGCCTTTGGGGTGTTCCCAGTTTCCACGTCGACGGCCAGAGCATTTGGGGCCAGGATCGGCTTTGGGCTGTGGCTGATCTATTGAGGCGCTGAATCAAAACAGGCGCTGCCCGGGTTCGGATAGCGCCTGTTTCATGTTCCATGGCCGTAAGACTATTCCTCGGCCTCGTCCTCATCGCCCTGATCGGCGATCCAGGCGACGCTGACGACCTCTTCGCCTTTGCCGGTGTTGAATACCCGCACGCCGCCGGCGCTGCGGGACCGGAAGGAAATGCCATCGACCGGCACTCGGATCGACTGACCTTTGGAGGTGGCCAGCATGATCTGGTCATCAATCTCGACCGGGAACGAGGCGACAAGTTCGCCGCCGCGCATCGCCTTGTCCATCGCGGCCACGCCCATACCGCCGCGCCCACGGACAGGGTAGTCGTGGCTGGAGCTCAGTTTGCCTGCACCGCCCGCTGTGATGGTCAGGATCAGGTTCTCCGCAGCCGACATCTCGGCATAGCGTTCCTGAGGCAGCACGCTGTCGGCATTGCCTTCATCCTCATCGCCCTCGGCCTCATCGGTGACGCCAGCCATCAGACGGCGCATCTTGAGGTATGCAGCGCGCTCATCCGAGGTCGCATCGAAGTGGCGGATGACGGACATCGAAACCACTTCGTCATTGCCGGAGAGGCGCACACCGCGCACACCGACCGAAGAGCGGCTGTTGAACACCCGCACGTCCGTCGTCGGGAAGCGGATCGCACGGCCGGATTTGGTGACCAGCATCACATCATCCTCTTCCGAGCAGATGCGCGCGTTTATCAGTTTCGTTTCGGCGTGCTCATCCTCGAACTTCATGGCGATCTTGCCGTTGCGCTTCACATTGGTGAAGTCCGACAGGCGGTTACGCCGCACGGTGCCCGCGCTTGTGGCGAAGACGACCTGAAGGTTTTCCCATTCCTCGTCAGGGACGTCGACCGGCATGATCGCCGCGATGGAGACTCCGGTCGGGATCGGCAGGATGTTGACGATCGCCTTGCCCTTGCCGGTCCGTCCCGATTGCGGCAGGCGCCACGTCTTGAGCTTGTAGACCATCCCGTCGGTCGTGAAAAAAAGCAGCTGCGTATGGGTGTTGGCCACGAAGAGGGTGGTGACCACGTCCTCTTCCTTGGTCTGCATCCCCGACAGGCCCTTGCCGCCACGCTTCTGCGCCCGGAAATCGGCCAGCGGCGTGCGCTTGATGTAACCACCCGAGGTGACAGTCACGACCATGTCTTCCCGCTCGATCAGGTCCTCGTCTTCCATGTCGCCTGACCAGTCGACGATCTCGGTGCGACGCGGGACAGCGAACTGATCGCGCACTTCGCGCAGTTCGTCCCCAATGATCGACATGATGCGCTCGCGCGAGGACAGAATATCGAGGTATTCCTTGATCTTGGCGGCCAGTTGCTCCAGCTCGTCCGTGACCTCTTTGACGCCCAGTTGGGTCAGGCGCTGCAGGCGCAATTCGAGGATCGCGCGGGCCTGAACCTCGGTCAGGTTATAGGTGCCATCGTCGTTCATCTTGGACAGCGGGTCGTCGATCAGGCGCAGATAGCCTTCGATCTCGGCCGCAGGCCAACGGCGCGTCATCAGCTTTTCGCGCGCCTCTGCAGCATCGGCTGACGACCGGATGGTGGCAACCACTTCGTCCACGTTAGAGACGGCCACGGCTAAGCCACACAATATGTGGCTACGCTCGCGCGCCTTGCGCAGATCATAAGCGGTGCGGCGGGCTACCACATCCTCGCGGAAGTCGACGAAGGATGTCAGGAATCGGCGCAGGGTCAGTTGCTCGGGTCGGCCACCATTCAGGGCCAACATGTTGCAGCCGAAGGAGGTCTGCATCGGCGAGAAGCGATAAAGCTGGTTCAGTACCACCTCGGGCGTTGCATCGCGCTTCAGCTCGACCACCACGCGCACGCCTTTGCGGTCGGATTCGTCCTGAACATGCGCTACGCCTTCGATGCGCTTCTCACGTACTGCTTCGGCGATCTTTTCGATCATCGAGGCTTTGTTCACCTGATAGGGGATCTCATCCACGACAATGGCGTAGCGATCTTTGCGCAGTTCCTCGACACGGGTCTTGGCGCGGATAATGACGCTGCCACGGCCTTCCAGATAGGCTTTGCGCGCACCGGAGCGGCCAAGCATGACGCCGCCGGTCGGGAAATCGGGGCCGGGGACGTATTCGATCAGTTGTTCCGAGGTCAGATCCGGGTCGTCAATCAGCGCCAGCGTTGCATCAACTACCTCGCCCAGATTGTGCGGAGGGATATTCGTCGCCATACCCACGGCGATACCGCCTGCGCCATTGACCAGCATGTTCGGGAAACGGGCGGGCAGGACGGTCGGCTCTTTGTCTTTGCCGTCGTAGTTGTCCTGAAAATCAACCGTCTCTTTTTCGATATCGGCCAGCAGGGCAGCGGCAGGTTTGTCCATCCGCACTTCGGTGTAACGCATGGCCGCCGGGTTATCGCCGTCCATCGAGCCAAAGTTGCCCTGACCATCCAACAGCGGCAGCGACATCGAGAAATCCTGCGCCATCCGCACCAGCGCGTCATAGATCGCGCTATCGCCGTGTGGGTGGTATTTACCCATCACATCGCCGACCGGACGGGCCGATTTGCGATACGCCTTTTCATGCGTGTTACCGGTCTCATGCATCGCGTACAAAATCCGCCGATGCACGGGTTTCAGGCCATCGCGCAGATCGGGGATCGCGCGGGAAACGATGACCGACATGGCATAGTCCAGATAGGACGTGCGCATCTCGGATTCGATGGAGACCGTCGGGCCGTCATAGACAGGGCGCTCGGGCGGGGTTTCATCCATGTTTTCAGGTGTTTCTGGCGTATCGCTCACGTAAACTGCTCGTTTCTTGTGCAGACTCTATATTTTGTGGTTCCACTCTATCAGACCCGGCACATAAGGTGCAAGCAAGCAACGAATCCACGCGCGAAAATCCAAAGTAACACTCGGGTAACATCTTGTTATCCAACTGTTAGGTGGTTTTGCTGCTATCATAGAGAGACCCTGAATAAAATCGGAGGTCTGAATGCAGCAAAGCGAAACCGAATTGATGCTGAAGGGATACGGTCTGACGACGGCGGAATTCTTCTACCATATGCCTGACTATATCCATGTACTGAACACGTTCATCTGGCAGGAATATGATCTGGCGCCAGATCATCCGAAACTGTTCGAATTCATCGACTTTTGGCAGCGTGAGATTGAGGGCCCTTTGCACTCGGTCAAGTTCACCCACCGAAAGATGATCGCACCGGGGGAATGGCGCAATATGGTGGGTGAGTTCCGCGTGAACTGACGCCTTATCCGGCCCGCCACGCATAGACCGAACACCCGGTTGAGCCCGAGCTGGTAAAGCTGTTGCCATCTTCAGCCAAACGACCGCGCCATTGAACGGTGATGCCGGGGAAATAATCGGTGCCGCTGATCTGTTGGTCATTCACGTAGATCACCGTATTGGCTGTTTGACCCAGCGAGTCGGTGAGGCTTCCGGTGTATTTATTGCCACCGGCATGAGAGTAGCGCACCGTTCCGGTCACTTTGACGACCACCGCGCAGGTGGCCTTGAACTGCCAGGTGCCAGCCATCGTCACACTCGTTGACACAGACGGGGCAGGGGCCGGTGTGGGTGCCGGTGCAGCGACGACCTTGCAGATCGTGCCGCTTTTGCCCTGCAACTCTTCCAATGCGTGCTGAGTTCCCAAATCATCTGCCCCTAAACGCGACGCGCTCGCTTCACGGTAGCGCGCAAAGGCCTGGCGGGTGCGTGGTCCGGCGACACCATCTGCACCTCCGGCACTGCAGCCCAGCGCGTTCAGGGCCGATTGCGTGGCGCGCATCACTTCGCGCGAATCTGAAATGACCGGGGTGTCTAAGGCTTCGGGGGCCGGAGTGCGCTCTGTCTCGATTGGTAGCTCAACCGAGGCAAGGCTGTCGCGCAATTGCAGAGCTACCTCGTAGGAGTAGTTCTCGGACTGTTCCTCATACTTCTCAAGAAAGGCGTCCAGCGCGGTCACCGTCCCGACCGAGCGGGCAAGCTCTAGATCCGCGCGCATGTCATCCGTCGGGGGCGTTGGTGCGTTCCGGGGGGCTGTTGCGACAGCTGGGGTGAAATAGAACTCACCCAAAAGCTCATCATAGTAGGCCGGGATCTGCGTATGCTGAACGGTGCGGGACAGATCGCGCACCTCGCGCCGCAGGTCTGAGACCATGCTGCGCAGCTCAAGACCCGGTTCTGACAGTCGTGGCAGCAATGCGCGGGTGAAGACCGAGTTCTGGGCTGGTTCATCATCGCTCAGGCGGTCCAGCGCCATCTGGCCAGCCCCGGCTGAGAAGATCACGAACATACCCTCAGGCGCGTTGATGCGACCGAGGCCGCGGGTGCGCCCTACGCTGCGCCCGGAAACGGTTTCAAACGGATTGTCGCGGCAGGCGTCTATGATCGCGATGGAAGTGCGCGCACCGGTGGCGCGGACGCGGTCCAGTAGGTTCGACAGGGCGATGGATTCGGACTTCACGAAATCGGTCTCGCCGGACGAGGGCGCGACAATATCGGTGGGCAGCAGATAATTCTCTCCGTCGATCTCAACGCCGTGACCGGCAAAGAACACAAAAGCGGTATCGCCAGCCTCAAGCCGAGCCGTAAAGTCGGCGATTTTCTGGTTCATGCCGCGCCGGTCGAGGTTGAGACCTTGGATAGTTTCAAAGCCCAGATTTTCCAGCTTGTCGGAAACAGCCTCGGCGTCGGCGACGGCTTTCTTCAAATCAACGACCGAGTTGTACTGATCATTGCCGATCACCAGCGCCAAACGCTCTTGCGCCCAAAGCGGGGCGGCGAAACATGCAAACAGAAAAAACAGAAACTTGTTCATCTCAACAACCCAAATTGGAATGATCCTGTTACATCTATATCGGAAAACCGCCGCGTCCCTCAGTGATTTGGATTACTTTGGCTTAACCCATCGCATAAGAGGCGGTTTTCAGGTCATGCGACGGAAAAAAGAAGTGCTGATGATTGCGCTAACATTGGACATGACCTTAGGGGCAGGTTAAGGACAACTCATGGTTTCACGCGTCATTCCCGTCGATCCTTTCGATCTGGTCATTTTCGGCGGCACCGGAGATCTTGCGCAGCGCAAGATCCTACCCGCTTTGTTTCGCAGATTCTGCGCGGGGCAATGGCCCGAAAGCGCACGCATCATTGCGGCGGCACGCAGTGAGCTTTCGACGGATGCGTTCCGGACCCTCGTGGCCGAGTCGTTGCGGAGCTATGCGCCCAGACGGTCTAGTGAGGTTGAGAATCTGCAAGGTTTCCTGCAGCGCCTAGATTACGTCCGGCTGGATGCGCTCTCAACCGGTGGGTGGGATGAGCTTGCAGGCAAACTGACCCCGGACCGGGTGCGGGCGTTCTATTTCTCGGTCGGTCCCAGCCTGTTTGCCCCTCTGGCCGAACGTATCCGCGCGCATGCGCTTGCGACCGAGGACACTCGGATCGTGGTGGAGAAACCCTTTGGCCACGATCTGGACAGCGCGCGGGATTTGAACGCGACGCTGGCGGCGCATTTTGACGAAGGACAGATCTATCGGATCGACCACTATCTGGGGAAAGAAACCGTCCAGAACCTGATGGCCGTGCGGTTTGGCAACATGTTGTTCGAGCCGCTCTGGAACAGCCAATACGTCGATCACATCCAGATCACCGTGGCCGAAACGGTCGGCGTCAAAGGGCGCGAGGACTATTACGAGCGTGCCGGAGCCATGCGCGACATGGTGCAGAACCACCTGATGCAACTGCTGTGTCTTATCGCGATGGAGCCGCCCGCCAAATTCGATCCGGATGCGGTGCGGGACGAAAAGCTTAAGGTGATCCGTGCGCTCGATCCGGTTGAGCCGCACCACATTGTACGTGGGCAGTTCGCCGCAGAGGCCGATGGGTCAGGCTATCGCGAGGTTGTCGGCAATCCCCGCTCGACCACGGAAAGTTACGTGGCCTTGAAGGCGCATATCAGCAACTGGCGATGGGCCGGGACGCCGTTCTACCTGCGCACCGGCAAGCAGCTGGTGGCGCGCTCCTCGGTGATCAACGTGCAATTCAAGGACGCACCGCATTCGATTTTTGGCGAGGCCGCAGGGCGACACGCCAACGCTCTGTCGATCCGGTTGCAACCGAATGAGGGGATCACCTTGAAGGTGACGATCAAGGAACCGGGGCAGGGTGGAATGCGTCTGATTGACGTCCCGCTCGACATGAGCTTTGCCGAGGCACTCGGTCCGGAAAATCAGGATCCGCCTGACGCATATGAACGGCTGATCATGGACGTGATCCGGGGCAACCAGACCCTGTTCATGCGTGGTGATGAGGTTGAGGCCGCCTGGGCCTGGACCGATCCGATCATCGCCGGATGGCAGGCGCGGGGTGATGTCCCCAAACCCTATGACAGTGGCAGCACAGGGCCGGGCGACGCCGAGCTGCTGATGAAACGAGACGGTCGCCACTGGCAAGGAATCAAGCCATGAATATTCAGGAATATGCCGACCGCGACATGTTGGCGATCGACGTGGCCAACGCATTGGCCGGAGAATTGGAGGCCGCGTTGTTGCATGATGACACAGTGGCCCTTGCGGTGCCGGGCGGAACGACTCCGGGGCCGGTTTTCGATGTCCTCTGTGCCGCAGATCTGGACTGGGCGCGGATACGCGTGCTGCCGACCGACGAACGCTGTGTGCCTGCGGACAGTGATCGCTCGAACGAGCGTCTGATCCGGGAGCGTCTTCTGACCAACCGCGCCTCGGTTGCGCAATATGTACCTCTCTACGTCCCGGGGGCCGCTCCTGAGGACGCACTGCCTGAGATCGAGTCATTGATCGCACCAGTGCTGCCTTTGTCGGTACTGGTGTTGGGAATGGGAGGCGATATGCACACCGCCTCGCTGTTTCCGGGAATGCAGGGGTTGGCTGAGGCGCTGGACAGCAATGCGCCGACACTGGCCGTGGCGCGGACGGATGTGCAACCGGAACCGCGCATCACCCTGACGGCTCCGGTTTTGGATGGGGCGTTGTCGAAACATCTGATCATCTTCGGCGCCGAGAAGCGGGAAGCGCTGGAGAAGGCTATGTCTCTACCCCCCGAAGAGGCCCCAATTGCGGCTGTGTTGGGCGGCATGACCGTTCATTGGGCGGAGTGAGCCATGCAGCTGGATAGATTGAAAGCACTGGCAGCATCGCAGCAGGCGTGCATTCTCGACCTGTTCGAAGCGGACGCAGATCGGGCACAGGATTTCTCCGCCTCAACCGGAGATATGCTGTTCGACTACTCAAAAACGCAGATCGACGGCGAGATCCGGGATGCGCTGACCCAATTGTGTGACCAAGCCAATCTGGCCGCGAGCCGCGAGGCGATGTTCTCCGGCCAGAAGATCAACGAGACCGAAGATCGCGCGGTGTTGCATACAGCATTGCGCAATCTGGACGGCGGCGCGGTTCAGGTCGATGGTCAGGATGTCATGCCGGACGTTTTGGACACCTTGCAGCGGATGAGTGTTTTCGCCGAAGAGGTGCGTGGCGGAACCGCTGCCGGGGCAGGGGGCAGCTTTACCGATGTGGTGAATATCGGCATCGGAGGCTCGGATCTCGGGCCGGTGATGGCGACCCATGCGCTGTCGCCTTACCATGATGGGCCGCGTTTGCACTATGTCTCGAACGTCGATGGCGCGCATATCGCGGATACGTTGCGCCAGTTGGACCCGACCCGGACACTGGTGATCGTGGCCTCGAAAACCTTCACGACGATTGAAACCATGACCAACGCCCGCACCGCGCGGGCCTGGATGAGCGAGGGCGGAGGAGACCCCTCCAAGCAGTTCGCCGCCGTCTCAAGCGCGTTGGACAAAACGCAGGCCTTCGGCATCCCCGAGGACCGCGTGTTTGGCTTCGCCGATTGGGTCGGCGGGCGGTACTCTGTCTGGGGACCTGTCGGTTTGCCGGTGATGATCGCGATTGGCTCAAATGCGTTCGATGCGTTCCTACGAGGCGGGCAAGCGATGGACCTGCACTTCCGCTCGGCCGACTGGGCCGAGAACGTTCCGGTGATGCTGGCCTTGGTTGGGATCTGGCATCGCCAGGTGCTGGGCCATGCTAGCCGCGCGGTGTTGCCCTATGACCAAAGGCTGCTGCGCCTACCGGCCTATTTTCAGCAGCTCGAGATGGAATCGAACGGCAAATCGGTTGCAATGGATGGCCGCGCGCTTTCGGTGCCGTCCGGGCCTGTCGTGTGGGGTGAGCCGGGCACTAATGGCCAGCACGCTTTCTACCAGCTGATCCATCAGGGCACCGACGTGATCCCCTGCGAATTCATGGTCGCCGCTGAAGGGCATGAGCCTGAACTGGCCCATCATCACCGCCTGCTTCTGGCCAACTGCCTCGCGCAGTCCGAGGCATTGATGCGCGGCAGGACTTTTGACGAAGCCAGCGCTCGTATGGCTGCCAAAGGCTTGCAAGGCGACGAACTCGACCGTCAGGCGCGGCATCGGGTGTTTCCGGGCAACCGGCCTTCGACCACGTTGATCTATCCCAAACTGACGCCCTTTGTGTTGGGTCAGATCATCGCGCTCTATGAGCATCGGGTGTTCGTGGAAGGCGTCCTTCTGGGCATCAATTCCTTCGATCAATGGGGCGTCGAATTGGGCAAAGAACTTGCCACCTCACTCGGGCCGATCGTGGACGGAGAAGAGAGTGCGGATGTCAAGGATGGCTCGACTGCGGCCTTGGTCGCCTATGCCCTGCGTCACCGCAATTGACGTGGTGAATTGCGGCCCGGGGCAATCTCAGGCTGCAATCTTTTTATTGTCAGACAAATAATTGCTTGGCAGGGTTCTTCCCAATGAACCGTCATGATTGATCACCCGGCCACAGGCCCGCGTATCACTCAAAGCACGGAATGGCCGCCGACAGCGTGGCCTGAACAAAAAAAGGGAGGATGTCCATGCTGGGACAGATGATGACGCAGCCCTTGCTGATCTCGTCACTGATCGATCACGCCGAGCGCTACCACGGTCAGACGGAAATCGTGTCGGTTGAGACGGACGACACCGTAACGCAGACCAATTGGTCCGAAGTGGCGCGCAATGCTCGCCGGTTGGGATCTGCGCTGACCAAGCTTGGACTGGAACCACAGGACCGCATCGGCACCCTGGCCTGGAACAATCGCCGCCACCTTGAGATCTACTATGCGACCTCGGGTGCAGGTTTCGTGTGTCACACGATCAATCCGCGCCTCTTCCCCGAGCAGCTGACCTACATCATCAACCACGCCCAGGATCGCGTTCTGTTCTTTGATGCCACCTTCATTCCTCTGGTCGCTGCGTTGCAAGAGGGGCTGGGCGAGGTTCATCACTTTGTGCTGATGGGCCCTCGTGATGAGGATGCGGCCGCGCAGATCGACGGGCTGCAATTCTATGATGAATTGATCGAGACGGGTGATGCGGATTTCGCATGGCCGGACTTGGATGAAAACACGGCCTCCGGCCTGTGCTATACCTCTGGCACGACGGGCCATCCCAAGGGGGTGCTCTATTCCCATCGCTCGACCGTATTGCATGGCTTTGCCTCGAATGCGCGAGACGTCATTGGCTATTCGGCGATGGATGTCGTGATGCCCGTGGTGCCGATGTTCCATGTCAATGCCTGGGGGTCGCCCTATGGCTGTGCCATGTCCGGGTCGCGCATGGTTCTGCCGGGGCCGGGACTGCATGGTGAGGCGCTGGTCAACTTGATTGACACTTATGGCGTGACGGTCGCGATGGGCGTTCCCACGATCTGGCAGGGTCTTCTAGCCCATGCCGGGCAATCCGACAGCAAACTCGCCAGTCTTGAACGCACCGTGATCGGAGGCGCCGCTTGCCCACCCTCGATGATCGAAACCTTCCGTGAGGTCTACGACGTCGACACCGTCCACGCGTGGGGCATGAGTGAGATGAGCCCGCTGGGCACAACCAATGTCCCGATTGCCAAACATCGCGACCTGCCGATCGACGAGCAGCACCGCCTGCGCGAAAGCCAGGGGCGGCCTCCCTATGGGGTTGAGCTGAAGATCGTGGATGACGATGGCAGCGACTTGCCCCATGACGGCGAAACCCAGGGCGACCTGATGGTGCGCGGCCTGTGGGTGCTGGACAGCTATTTCCAGATGCAGGACGAGGCGCTTTTGCAGGACGGCTGGTTCGCCACCGGGGACGTCGCAACACTGGATGCCGACGGCTACATGACGATCCGCGACCGCTCCAAGGACATCATCAAATCAGGCGGCGAATGGATCAGCTCGGTCGAGTTGGAAAACATCGCAGTTGCCCATCCAAAACTCGCCACAGCCGCCGTGGTCGGGGTCCCGCACCCCAAATGGGATGAGCGCCCGATTCTGGTTGCCGTGAAGGCCGAGGGAGAGGAGCCGTCAGAAGAAGAATTGCTAACCTTCTTCGATGGCAAGATCGCCAAATGGCAAGTGCCGGACAAGGTTGTGTTCATCGACGCTCTGCCGTTGAACGCCACGGGTAAGGTTCTGAAACGGACCTTGCGCACGCAGTTTGCCGACGCTTTGACGGGGTGATCTGGGGGAATTGGCTCCGGCGGTAGGGATCGAACCTACGACCAATTGATTAACAGTCAACTGCTCTACCGCTGAGCTACGCCGGAACGGTTCGCGCCGTATAGCAAGCTGTTTTCGCGGCGTCCAGTGGGGGATGAAAAGTTTTTTGCCGATCAGCAAAGCGCAGTTCTGGCCCGTCTGGACCATAACCAATTTCACCAGATTTTGCTGAGAAGATTGGCTCCGGCGGTAGGGATCGAACCTACGACCAATTGATTAACAGTCAACTGCTCTACCGCTGAGCTACGCCGGAACTGAGGGGCGTATAACAACCCCGATTTTTGACGTCCAGAGGGGAAGCGCGAGAAATCTGAATTTTTTCACGCGCTCACGAAAGTCGCCGGAAAACCGCATTTGATGCAAGGGCGCCATCGTAGGTGACTTTGGATTTTCCTGCCAAATCAATCAAATGCGCCAGGACGTTACGCTCGGCTGCGGGCAGCAGAGCTTTTGGGGTGTCGGTGTAAATACGCTCAGCCAATTGCCGGGCCGAGCCTTGCCGATCTGCCAGCGCAGCCAGGATTTGCGCTTCTCGCCCCAAGCGATGCTGAATCAACCACTCCAGCCGTTCAGCAGGGTTTTCGATCGGCGCGCCGTGACCCGCGTGAAAGACTGACCAGTCGCGCTGTTGCAGTCGATGGCAAGCTGCCATGAAATCGGTGAGGTCTCCGTCAGGAGGAGAGACGAGCGAACTGGCCCAACCCATCACGTGATCTGCCGTAAAGCAGATATCGCCCCAGGCCAGCGCAATATGATTGCCCAGATGACCGGGGGTGTGGATGACCTCAAGCTGCCAGTCGTCGCCCGTGAGGAGTTCTCCGTCCGCCAATTCGATATCCGTCCGGAACGCGGTGTCGATGCCTTCTCCGCCTTGCACCATGCCACTTTTGGCGAGGTCGGTCATGACCGCACTGCGCCCGGCCTCGGGGCCTCCAAAGGCCAGAATAGGGGCACCCGTGCGGGCCGAGAGTGGGGCGGCTAGAGGCGAATGATCCAGATGGGTGTGGGTCACGAGGATATGGCTGATTCTCTGATCGGGTGTCAGTGCGTCCAGAATCGCCTCCAAATGCGCGTCGCACAGCGGTCCGGGGTCGATCACCGCCAGATCCCGCGTCCCCAGAAGATAGGTGTTTGTGCCCCGATACGTCATCGGCGAAGGATTTGGAGCCAAAATGCGCCGCAAACCCGGATCCAACTCCTGGGCCACGCCAGCCGGCGGGTTGAATTCCTCAGGTGCCTGCATTCTGTCCTCTTTCTCTTGTCCGGGCAGCCCGCTAGGTTTAGCGCATGTCCACGCAATGGCTCAAACCCTATATGCCGCGCGGCCTGTATGTCCGGGCTGCGCTGATTCTTGTCCTGCCGGTGGTGGCCTTGCTGCTAGTGGTGGGCATTGCGTTCCTGCAAAAGCATCTGGAGGACGTGACCGCGCAAATGACGCAAGCCGCCGCGCGTGAGGTCCGACTGATCACTCAGACCATGGCCGAATCTGAGACTCGGCAACAGGCGCTGGCCGCCGTGCGTCCCGATCTAAGCGCTTTGTCCATGAAGATGCAGTTCCTCGATGCGGATGAAATGCCGGAAATCGGTCGGCGCCGGTGGTATGACTTTATTGCGCCACAGGTTGAGGCGGATCTGAGGGCAGAATTGCCCGACCTTGCGGCGGTTGCCCTGCCCAGCGGACAAGAGGCACGCCTGTATATGCCCACTCATCTGGGCCTGTTGCAGCTGACCTTTGATCGACGGCGTCTGTCCCCTGCAGCGCCGCATCAGTTGATTGTGACGATGGTTTTCTTTGCCATCATCATGACCTCGATCTCGTTTCTATACATGCGCAATCAGCTGCGGCCCATTACGCGGCTTGCGGATGCTGCGCAGGCTTTTGGTCGCGGACGGGTGGTGCCGTATTCCCCCGGCGGTGCGGTCGAGGTTCGGGCCGCGGGCAACGCTTTTCTCGACATGCGGGCGAGGATCGAGCGGCAGATGGAGCAGCGGACAATGATGCTGTCGGGTGTCAGCCATGACCTGCGTACGCCGCTGACACGGCTTAAGCTTGGCCTATCAATGCTGCCCGAAGAAGAGGCTGCGCCGTTGCAGCAGGACGTGACCGAGATGCAGTCGCTTCTGGATGCGTTCCTCGACTTTTCACGCGGTGCCGCAGAAGGCGCGCCCGAAGAGGTCGATCCCGAAGCTTTGCTGACGCAGATCGTCAGCGACGCGAACCGGGCTGGCCATAAGGCGAAAATTGTAGGCGTCGAAGGGCAGGGGACCGTGATGCTACGCCCTTCGGGCGTGCGCCGGGCCGTCGAGAACCTGATTGGTAACGCCGTGCGCTATGGCAGCAAGGCGGATGTCAGCCTGACGCTGACGCCCAAATCGCTGCGCATCCGGGTCGAGGATGACGGGCCGGGTATCCCGCCCGAACAGCGGACTGAGGCCGTTAAGCCCTTTTCCCGCCTGGACCCTGCACGCAACCAAAACCAAGGCAGCGGTGTGGGGCTGGGCCTTGCCATCGTAGCAGACATCGCCCGTGCCCATGGCGGCGTCTTGCGCCTTGGCAAAAGCGAGCGACTGGGCGGGCTGTGTGCCGACATCATCGTAGGGCGCTAGAGGCGCAGCGTTCTTAGGAAAAAAGGCGGAATTTGGTAGGCCCGGCAGGACTTGAACCCGCAACCAAAGCGTTATGAGCGCTCTGCTCTAACCAATTGAGCTACAGGCCCGCCTGAGCGCTTTGAGTACCACGGTGATCGCCCGCGTCAAGCCTGACCGTTGCATCAAAGCGCACAATCGACTAACCCGCCCGCAAACCATTCATGAAGGATAGGCCATGACAGCGGGCAAGAACGGAATCACCTACGCCGACGCAGGTGTGGATATTGATGCAGGCAACGCTCTGGTCGACCGCATCAAGCCTGCCGCCAAACGCACCAATCGCCCCGGAGTCATGAGCGGTCTGGGCGGGTTCGGCGCGCTGTTTGACCTCAAGGCCGCTGGCTATGAAGACCCGATTCTGGTGGGGGCCACCGACGGTGTTGGCACCAAGCTGCGGATCGCGATTGATACAGGTGTTGTGGATGGCGTCGGCATTGATCTGGTCGCAATGTGCGTCAACGACCTAATTTGTCAGGGCGCTGAGCCTTTGTTCTTCCTTGATTATTTCGCCACCGGCAAGCTGGACACCGATACCGCTGCGCGGATCATCGAAGGGATTGCCGAAGGCTGCGCTCAGTCGGGTTGTGCTCTGATCGGTGGCGAAACCGCCGAGATGCCGGGCATGTATCCCGATGGTGATTTCGATTTGGCTGGGTTCTCGGTCGGCGCGATGGAGCGCGGTGCCGATCTGCCCGACGGCGTAGCGGCGGGCGACGTTCTGTTGGGATTGGCCTCCAACGGGGTGCATTCCAATGGCTACTCTCTGGTGCGCAAACTGGTCGAGATTTCCGGGCTGGGCTGGGAGGCCGACTCGCCCTTTAGCGACGGCACACTGGGTGAGTCGCTGCTGACGCCGACGCGGCTTTATGTGAAGCCTGCACTGGCCGCGATCCGCGCCGGGGGTGTGCATGCGCTGGCTCATATCACCGGCGGCGGTCTGACCGAAAACCTGCCGCGTGTTCTGCCCGAAGGGCTGGGCGCGCAGATCGTTCTGGACGCATGGGATTTGCCGCCTGTCTTCGGTTGGATGGCCGAAACTGGCGGGATTGCCGAAGCTGAGATGTTGAAGACTTTCAACTGCGGCATCGGCATGATCGTGGTCTGCGCCGCAGATCAGGCCGACGCGCTGACGGCTTTGCTGGCTGAGGCGGGTGAGACCGTGTCGCGCATCGGCACCGTGACTGACAAGGCTGGCTTGGCCTATTCGGGCAAACTGCTGTGAGCCACAAGCGCGTCGCGATCCTGATTTCCGGCGGCGGGTCAAACATGGTCTCTCTGGTCGACAGCATGACCGGAGACCACCCTGCGCGCCCTTGTCTGGTTCTGTCCAACGACGCGCAGGCCGGTGGTCTGGCAAAGGCGCGGGATCGCGGCATCGAAACGGCCGTGGTCGATCACCGCCCCTTCAAAGGGGATCGAGCGGCGTTTGAGGCGGAGTTACTGAAGCCGCTTGAGGCCGCGCAACCCGATATCGTCTGTCTGGCCGGGTTCATGCGGGTCCTGACCGGCGGTTTCGTCTCGCGCTTTCAGGGGCGGATGCTGAACATTCACCCCTCGCTGCTGCCGAAATACAAAGGTCTGCACACCCACGCCCGCGCGATCGAAGCGGGTGACGCCGAACACGGCTGCACCGTGCATGAGGTCACCGTGGCGCTGGATGATGGCCCAATTCTGGGGCAGGCGCGGGTCGCCATTTCACCCGAGGACACCCCTGACAGCCTGGCCGCCAAAGTGCTGGTTTATGAGCATCAGCTCTACCCGTCGGTGCTGCGGCGGTATGCGGAAGGCAACAGGTCGGTTCTTATGCTGCCCTGATCGCCCTTGGGTGATTTACACCCGGCGGAAATTCGTCCTATGGTCGCCGATAACGCTCGGGACAGTAGAAAAACGGGCAGTCACACAAAGAACAAGAATAGTACGGCGCATGAAAACTCTGACAACGACGCAAGAGCTGGCTGATTTCTGCTCGGCTGCTGCTGCTTTTCCCTATGTCACTGTAGATACCGAATTTCTGCGCGAGCGGACCTACTATTCAAAACTGTGTCTGGTGCAATTGGCCGTCCCCTCCGAGGATGAAGACAGTGCCGTTCTGGTCGACCCGTTGGCCGATGGTATCTCTCTTGAGCCGCTCTATGAACTGTTCCGGAATGAGGGCGTGGTCAAGGTGTTCCACGCCGCGCGTCAGGACCTTGAGATCTTCTGGGTCGATGCGCATGTGTTCCCGACCCCGCTGTTTGACACGCAGGTTGCTGCGATGGTTTGTGGCTTCGGTGAGCAGGTCGGCTACGAGACGCTGGTGCGCAAGATCTGCAAGCAGGGGGTGGATAAAACCTCGCGCTTTACCGACTGGTCGCGGCGTCCTCTGACAGATGCGCAAAAGACATATGCGCTGGCCGATGTGACCCATCTGCGCAAGATCTACGAACATCTCGCGGCCGAGCTTGAGAAAACCAAGCGCAGCCATTGGGTGTCCGAGGAACTGCGCATCCTGACCCAGCCCGGCACCTATGACATCCGACCTGAAGATGCGTGGAAGCGTGTCAAGACGCGGACGAACTCGACCAAGTTTCTGGCGGTTGTGCGGGAGCTGGCACAGTTCCGCGAATCTCACGCACAGGACAACAACATCCCGCGCAACCGCGTGTTCAAGGATGACGCGCTGATCGAGCTGGCCTCGACCAAGCCCAAAACGCCATCAGACCTTGGCGGCTCGCGTCTGTTGCTGCGAGAGGCGCGCAAGGGGGCGATTGCAGAAGGCATTCTGGCGGCCGTCAAAAAGGGTGTGAACTGTCCACCCGAACAGCTGCCCAAGGTCGACACGAGCCGCGACAAGTTAAAGGTTAACCCAGCGCTGGCCGATCTGTTGCGGGTGCTGCTGAAATCGAAAACCGAAAGCTCGGGCGTGGCGGCAAAGCTGATCGCGACCAGCGCCGAACTGGACCAGATCGCAGCGGGCGAGCGTGGCCTTCCCTCCATGACCGGCTGGAGGTTCGAGGTGTTCGGTGAGGATGCTTTGAAGCTGTGCGAAGGCAAGATCGCACTAGCCGCAAAGGGGCAAGACGTGAAGGTCGTGCCCCTCTGACCGCTTAGCGGCGACGCGATTCCAAGGCGTTTTGCTGCCCAACCACGCGGACCAGACGGATGCCTTCTAGCTCTTGCCGGGAGACGTTGATGGCGTCTGAGACCATGCGCGAACGCTCTGTACCCTGCGCAGTCTGCGCCTTGGGGTAATTCACTAGGAAGGTGAACTCCATCACGCCGTTCTTCTGGTTTTCCTCCGAATTCACGGGCACCAGACGGGCGTTGAACGCGCCTTGGCGTTGCGCCGTGCCCGAAGAATAGACAATCGCTCCGGTCGGTGTTGCGTCGATCCGCAGTTCGTCAATTTTTGCAATTGGAACACTGGTGTCTTCTTCTATGGGACGGTCAAAAAGGCCGATGCCATCGCTTTGTCTTGGCACCAGCGCATAGGCCTCGTCTACCGGGGCTGTTTCGACTGGGGCGGGCTGGCTGGATCCGAACCAGTTCGACGGGTTCGCTCGAGAATTGCGCCAGCTGTTGCAGGCAGACAGGGTCAACGCGGCGATGATAAGAAGAGACAGTGATTTTTGCATGGACCCACGGCTTTAACAGTCATTCACGCAATGGGTTAGCGCAATTTCCTTGCCTTGAAAAGCCACGGCGAGGGCTGGACAGTGGGCTATCGTCGGCATAGGTCACAATTGTGAATGAAACAGAAGGACCGCCGCGCCATGGCAACGCCCGCCTTTGAAGAAATTGTCGAAGATTTCGAGTTCCTCGAAGATTGGGAGGACCGCTATCGCCATGTGATCGAACAGGGCAAGGCGATGAAGCCGCTGGACGATGCGCTGAAAGTTCCAGCCACCAAAGTGGACGGCTGCGCTAGCCAGGTGTGGCTGCACCCGATGATCGACGGCGGCGTTTTTCGGTTCGATGGGGATAGCGACGCGCTGATCGTGCGTGGCCTAATCGCGGTTTTACGTCTTCTTTACAACGAATTGCCTGTGGCCGAAGTAATCAAGGTCGACGCTGGGGGTGAGCTGGCGCGGCTGGGCCTGAATGACCACCTGTCTGCGCAGCGGTCGAACGGTCTGAGGGCGATGATCGAACGCATCCGCGAAGTCGCGCAGGAGAAAGCGTAGCGTCAGCGCGTTCTCGTCGCCCAATCAGTCAGCGTGGTTTCCAGATCGCCATAGCCGGTCAGGCGGCGCTCAAAATCCAGACCCATACGCTCAGCACATTCCTGTGCGCGTGCCGTCAGCGCGGGATCATCAGTTTGGGCCTGATACACCAGTTTGGTGTAGTTCCCGAAATACATGTCTCGCAGCTGTGGATGGCGATCCAGACCCAGCGGTTTCCAGACAAACGCATCGAACTGCCGGGCCAGAAAATCGGTTAGGTAGAAAGCGGTTGTCTCGTCCTCACCCTTTGCGGCAAAGGTCTCATTCCCTTCGAAGAACGAATAGCAATGCGGGCCTTTGACCATCTCAACACCCAGCCGATCGCACGCCTGTTGTAGAAGGCCGCCGGTGCCGCAATCCGCGTAGACGACGAAGACCTGATCGTACTGCTCACGATGCTTGGCAATCGCATCTTCGACGGCCTGAGTGATCTTCTCGGGGTGGACATGAAGGATCGCGGGTAGGCAGGTCAGGTCCATATGGTCCCAGCCGTTGCGGGTCTTGAGATCCAGAATCTCGCGCGCCAAGGCCCCGCAGGCCAACAACAGGATACGACCCTTGCCGGTTTCGTCGTACCCATCGGTCGTCAGACTGGCGTCATCGGGATGTTGGCTCTGTGACATTCCTAGGTCCTCTGGCTGGCTGGTCCGGGTGATTTTGCCCGAAAACGCGGCTTGAAACAAAAAGGCCGCCCGAAATCGAGCGGCCCTTTCAGAACAGAAACGGTGTTCTTATCCCGCCAGCTGGTTGTGCTTGCGCGAGACGAATTCCTTGGCCGTCTCAACCGCTACAGCCGCGTCACGGCAATATGCGTCAGCGCCGATGGCTTTGCCGAACTCTTCGTTCAGCGGCGCGCCGCCGACCAGAACGATATAGTCATCTCGAACGCCTTGCTCGACCAGCGTGTCGATCACAACCTTCATGTAAGGCATGGTCGTGGTCAGCAGGGCCGACATGCCCAGGATGTCGGGCTGTTCGTTTTCCAGTGCTTCCAGGTAGTTCTCGACCGGGTTGTTGATGCCGATGTCGACAACTTCGAAGCCAGCGCCTTCCATCATCATCGAAACAAGGTTCTTGCCGATGTCGTGGATGTCGCCCTTCACGGTGCCGATGACCATCTTGCCAACGCGCGGTGCGCCTGTTTCAGCCAGCAGAGGTTTCAGGATCGCCATACCGCCCTTCATGGCGTTGGCGGCCAGCAGAACCTCGGGGACGAACAGGATGCCGT
This sequence comes from Ruegeria sp. AG1, assembly GCF_056541705.1. NCBI lineage: Bacteria > Pseudomonadati > Pseudomonadota > Alphaproteobacteria > Rhodobacterales > Roseobacteraceae > Ruegeria > Ruegeria sp. AG1. The sequence continues at coordinate 156,357 of NZ_JBQFYU010000002.1, forward strand.
CGCGGAAGTCGTGGCCAACCACGGTCATGCCGCCGACCAGAGCTTTGGTCAGGATATCGTAAGGGGTCCAGCCGCGCTCGAGAAGGATGTTGGTGCCTTCTTCGATCTCTTCTTTCAGGCCGTCGTAGAGATCGTCGAACATCTGTTCAACAAGCTCTTCGTCGTTCAGTTCGGACAGGATGATGTCTTCTTCGTCGGACATGGGGTGTTTTCCTGAGCTGTGCGGACCCTTGGTCCGGGGTGGCATTTTTTTCGTTTTGGCCAAAACGTCGCATATTTACTGTGACGATTGCGACCTCGGCGGTTTCGGGACCGACGTTTATGTCAAAAAACGGCATTGGGCGACAGAATAATATGCATGATCATCCTGTGTCTGGCTCAGGTTAGCAAAAAACAGGAGGTGGTTGCCTCGCGTTCAGTATTCGCTTACCTATAGGGTAGGAACGTAAGGTGAACAAATGCAGCCTCAAATCAATATCCGCGCTCGAGGGACCGCATCCAATGAAGCGGGTCGCTTTGAAAAATTTGCCACGGTCCAGACGGATGACGGTTGGGACATCGAAGAAGATCAACCGCTTCTGAGAACCGAGGTTCGGGAGGAGGTGGCGCGCAGTCTGATCACCTATAATCGCTCGCCCGACCTGCCGTTCGACCGCTCGATCAACCCGTATCGGGGGTGCGAGCATGGCTGCGTCTATTGCTTTGCGCGGCCCAGTCACGCCTATCTGGGGCTGTCTGCAGGGTTGGATTTTGAGACCCGTTTGACCGCGCGTGGCAATGCGGCCGAGGTGCTGCGCAAGGAATTGTCTGCGCTGTCCTACAAGGTCGCGCCGATTGCCTTGGGCACCAACACCGACCCTTATCAACCCGTTGAAAAAGAACGCGGGATCACGCGGGCCTGTCTTGAGGTTCTGAGGGATTTCAACCACCCCATAGCGATCGTGACCAAAGGGACCCTGATCGAGAGGGATCTGGATATTCTTGCCCCCATGGCCGCGCAGGGTCTAGTTCGGGTCGGGATATCCCTAACAACCTTGGACGCTGGCCTCTCTCGCCGGATGGAGCCGCGCGCCCCGTCTCCCAATCGGCGGTTGGAGGTCATCCGACGTCTCACCGGGGCAGGGGTGCCGGTGCGGGTGATGACCTCGCCCGTTGTGCCCGGGCTTACGGATCATGAGCTGGAGACCCTACTGGAGGCCGGGCATGAGGCCGGTGCCGACACTGCAAGCTGGATCATGCTGCGTCTGCCCCGAGAGGTGTCGGCGCTGTGGCAGGACTGGCTGGCCGAACATGAACCCGCGCGGGCCGAAAAGGTCATGGCACGGCTGCGCGAAATGCATGGAGGTCGCGACTATGACCCGCGCTGGGGTCACCGGATGCGGGGGGAAGGCGAGTATGCCGAATTGATCGCAAAACGCTTCAAGGTGGCCGTCAAACGTTTGGGCCTGAAGGTAAAATCCGACGAACTGCGCCGCGATCTTTTCGCAAAACCGGCACAGCCGGGCGATCAGATGAGCCTGTTTTAGACTGTACCTCAGAAACTGATGCCGATCCCGGCTGTGAACCCGTTGACCGTGTCGCTGCCATAGTAACGAACCATGATCCGGGTTGTGCTTACCCATGGAACCCAGGTGTCAGACAGATCGACCTCAATCCCGCCGCCAACTCGGGCCAGCCAATCTGTGCCCAGAACAATCGACTGATCCCCGACCAGGTAAGAGATAGACAGATCTCCGACCCAACGCACCGGTCGGCCAAACATCCGACCGCCTGTCGGAAACCGGTACCGTGACCAAAGCACTGCATTTGCAGCCGTCGATTGCACGAGGAGGTCTTCGTCGTCACCAATAGGCCAGTATTCGATATGCGTGTAGCGAAGGCTCATCTCGAACTCTCGGTCATTGGTCAGAGGGCGTGCGTAGTCCAGCGTCAGGGAACCGCCCGCACCTCCGGCCCAGAGACCGCCGCTTTCGAGGAAATCAGCTTCTATGCCAAGCCGCTCTGCTATCACTTGGGCGGCGACTGACGTGTCAGATTGGGTGCGTCCGATCGAGATATGCGCCATGGGCGTCAGTTTCCAGCGTTCTCCCAGGTCGAACTGGTAGCCGATACCGCCTGTTACAGCGGCGCTTGTCCATTTGAGTGGCAACGTGGTGGTTTCGCCGGAGCCAGAAAAGAACAGGACCGGGTCATAGCGCGCATAGCCGATATAGCCTTCGAGGTAGATGGGCACGCCTTCGCTCAGTCGAAAGCCCCCGCCCAATTGCGCAGATTTGAAATCATACTCTCGATTTCCCGTGTTTGATTGCAGGGAGATCGCACTGGCCGAGTCATCAGGGATGCCAGCAAGGCCCAAAATAGCCAGAGAACCCGCCGCGTTTTCGCGCTGGATCTGTTTGAAAATGTCCTCAAGAATCCCTTGCGCCAAACCAGACGCCGGAAACGCAAAAAACGCCAGAAAGGCTATTTGAAGGAACCGACATATCATCGCAACACAGGGTTTCTACAATTTCACGAAACCATATCCATGGTCTTTGGCCGAGAGAAGCAGGCGCAAAAACCGTCGGGGCAAGTGACGCAGCGCTACAACAACTCAGGATCAAAAAAAGGCCCCGGAGAACGTCCGGAGCCTTGGTTCTGTTTGGTTTAACGCGCGGTTCAGCGCTTTTCGATATCCACGTAGTCGCGGAGTGTTTCGCCCAGATACAGCTGACGCGGGCGGCCAATCTTGTTCTGAGGATCGGCGATCATCTCTTTCCACTGGCTGACCCAGCCAACTGTGCGCGACAGGGCGAAGATCGGTGTGAACATCGAGGTTGGGAAGCCCATCGCTTCGAGGATGATGCCCGAATAGAAGTCCACGTTCGGGAACAGCTTCTTCTCGGCGAAATACGGATCTTCCAGCGCCTGTTTTTCCAGCGCTTTGGCGACCTGAAGCTTGGGGTTGTTTTCGACACCCAGCAGATCCAGCACTTCGTCGGCAGATTGCTTCATCACCTTCGCACGCGGATCGAAGTTTTTGTAAACCCGGTGGCCGAAGCCCATCAGACGGAACGGATCATTCTTGTCCTTCGCGCGGGCGATGTATTCGGGAATACGATCGACGGTGCCGATCTCTTCCAGCATCTCAAGACAGGCCTGGTTCGCACCACCATGCGCCGGACCCCAGAGGCAGGCGATACCGGCAGCGATACACGCAAACGGGTTCGCTCCCGAAGACGATGCCAGACGCACGGTCGAGGTCGAGGCGTTCTGTTCGTGATCCGCGTGCAGGGTGAAGATGCGGTCCATCGCACGGCTGAGGATCGGGTTCACCTCATATTCTTCGGCCGGAACGCTGAAGCACATGCGCAGGAAGTTCGACGCATAGTCCAGATCGTTGCGCGGATACACGAAGGGCTGGCCAGTGTGGTACTTGTAGGCCCAGGCAGCAATCGTCGGCATCTTTGCGATCAGGCGGTGTGAGGCAACCTCGCGCTGATGCGGGTCCGAGATGTCGGTCGAATCGTGATAGAAGGCCGACATCGCGCCGACGACACCAACCATGATGGCCATCGGGTGGGCGTCGCGACGGAAGCCGCGGTAGAAATACTGCATTTGCTCGTGCAGCATTGTGTGACGCGTGATCGTGGATTCGAATGTTTCGAGATCTTTTGCGACTGGCAGCTCTCCGTAAAGAAGCAGGTAGCAGACTTCGAGGAAGTGGGACTTCTCGGCTAGCTGATCAATCGGGTAGCCACGGTGCAGCAGCTCACCTTTGTCGCCGTCGATATAGGTGATGGTGCTGTCGCAACTGGCAGTCGAAGTAAAGCCGGGATCGTAGGTGAACACACCTGCCTGACCGTAAAGCTTGCGAATATCGACAACATCAGGCCCAGCAGTTGGAGAGTGAACGGGCAACTCATACTCTTTGCCATGGACGGTCAGAGTTGCTGTCTTATTGCTATCAGTCATGGTTGTCCCTTCTTCATTTGTGCGCAGGTCAGTTCATTGCCCTGACCTGCGGGCAATGGCTGCGCGCGGGCGCGCAGCCCGGGTGTGTTAGCGGTGCAGCGTTACCCGAATATGAAGATTGGGTTTAATCCGCTGCTTCAGAAAGCCGCGCCAGGGTTTCATCGCGCCCCAGCACAAGCATCATGTCAAAAACCGAAGGAGTGACTGCCCGACCCGCCAATGCCGCCCGAAGCGGACCTGCCAGCTTACCGAACTTGACCTCCTTTGCTTCTGCAAAGGAATTCAGAGCCTCCTCCAGCTCGTTCCGGGACCAGCTAACATTTTGCAGCTGCGGCGTCAATTCACTCAGTATACCATCGGATACAGATGAGAGCGCCTTTTGGGCTTTCTCATCGCACTCGATGGGGCGCGAGGTCAGTACAAAATGCGCTTTTTCAAGCAGTTCCGGGAAAGTCCGAGCTCGGTCCTTGAGACAATACATCGCGCTTTCCAGATCACTGGATTGTGTCTCCGAGAGAGGTGGCAGGTCGGCCGCCGCCAAGTAGGCTTCGATTTCACGCCGCAGTGCAGCATCATCTGAGATCGCAATATGCTGGCCACACAGGTTCTCGAGCTTTTTCAGATCGAACCGCGCCGGGCTTTTGCCGATTCCGCCCAGATCGAACCATTCTTTGGCCTGTTCATCGGTAAAGAACTCGTCGTCGCCGTGGCTCCAGCCGAGGCGGGCCAGATAGTTGCGCATCCCTGCGGCGGGGTAGCCCATCGCCTGATATTCCTGCGCGCCCAAGGCACCGTGACGTTTCGACAGCTTCTTGCCGTCCGGCCCGTGAATCAGTGGGATATGAGCCCACACCGGAACATCCCAGCCCATCGCCTCGTAGATCATCATCTGGCGCGCGGCGTTGTTCAGGTGATCGTCGCCCCGGATCACATGGGTCACTCCCATGTCGTGATCATCCACCACAACCGCGAGCATATAGACCGGTGTCCCATCTGAGCGCAGCAGAATCATGTCGTCCAACTGGTCGTTCCGGATGGTCACGTCACCCTGGACCTGATCACGGATCACAGTGGCTCCGTCTTGCGGGGCCTTAATACGGATCACGAAGGGCATATCCGGGTGGTTTGCAGGGTCGGCATCGCGCCATGGGCTGCGGAACAGGGTCGATTTACCCTCGGCCCGCGCTTGCTCACGAAATGCCGCGATATCGTCCTGGGTCGAGAAACATTTATAGGCTTTGTCCTCGGCCAGAAGCTGATGCGCCACTTCGGCATGACGCGCAGCCCCTTCGAATTGGCTGATGACATCTCCGTCATGATCCAGACCCAGCCACGCCATCCCTTGCAGGATTGCCGCCGTGGCCTCAGGGGTCGAGCGTTCCCGGTCCGTGTCCTCGATCCGCAACAGGAACTTGCCGCCGCGTCCACGCGCATAGAGCCAGTTGAACAGCGCAGTACGCGCGCCGCCAATGTGAAGAAAACCGGTAGGCGAAGGGGCGAAACGGGTGACGACCTGATCGGACATTGTATTGATTAACCTTTTGGTAACCGCGATGGGCTTAGCTTGGCGCCTGTCTAACGAGCCTCAAGGACGGGGGCAACCATGCGTGTTCTCGCACAGGTCCGGTTGGCGTTGCTGAACCAGATCGGGTTTTTGTTTCCGTGGTCTCCGGTGTGTTTGGGCCTTGGGATCGGTCTCTATTTCGGATTGCGGTTCGAACCTGAGGGGCCTTTGCACCTGGGTTTGGCCGTTGCAGGGTTGGCTTTAATCGGCTTGGGTCGTGTGTTGCCCGCCGGATGGGGCGCGTTGGCAATCGGGGGGGCGCTGGTTGCAGCTGGCTTTCTGCTGGCAGGTGCCCGCGCCCACATGGTGGCGGAACCGGTTCTGTCATGGCGATACTATGGCCCTGTCGAGGGGAGGGTCGTTGCCATGGACCGCTCCGCCTCGGATGCGCTGCGATTGACGTTGGATCAGGTGCGGGTAGGGGACGTGCCAGAGCACCGACGTCCGCAGCGCATCCGTCTTTCCGTCCATTCCGAGGTCGGGCCCATTGCGCCGGGCCAACGGATCATGACCACGGCGCATCTGTCCCCGCCGCAAGGCCCTGTCGAGCCCGGAGGGTTCGATTTCCGCCGTCACGCCTGGTTTCAGGGGCTTGGTGCTGTCGGGTACACGCGGGTACCGGTGATGACCATCGCGCCGCCGCAGGACGCGTTGCAGGGCGTTCGGGTCACGGCCATTCGCATGGCAATCTCAGACCATGTGCGCGCCCATCTTCCGGGCGAGGTCGGAGGGTTCGCAGCCGCCGTCACGACAGGAGACCGGAGCAGCATGGGGCAAGACACGCTCGATGCGCTGCGCGCATCAAATCTTGCGCATCTGCTGGCGATTTCAGGCCTGCATATGGGGTTGCTAACCGGGTTTGTATTCATGGCCTGCCGCATTGGATTGTCTGCAATCCCCGTTTTGGCCCTCCGTTTGCCCGTCCGCAAACTTGCCGCTGGATGTGCGCTGGTCGCGGCTGTGATCTACCTGATGCTGTCCGGCGGCAATGTCGCGACCGAGCGGGCCTTTGTCATGGTCAGCGTCATGTTCGGAGCAGTTCTGGTCGACCGCCGCGCCATTTCGCTGAGGGCCGTCGCTGTGGCCGCGCTGATTGTGTTGACCCTGCGCCCCGAAACTCTGCTCAGCCCCGGTTTCCAAATGTCATTCGCGGCGACCACCGCTCTGGTCGCTGTGTTCGGAGCGTTGCGTGATTTCGGCCCCATGCCGGGGCCGAAATGGTCCAAGGCCGTTGTTGGCCTTCTGATGTCTTCTGCCATTGCGGGCCTTGCCACCGCACCTATCGGAGCAGCGCATTTCAACACGATGTCGCATTACGGCCTGCTGGCCAATCTGCTTTCGGTGCCAGTCATGGGGTCCATCGTCGTGCCCGCAGCCGTTGTCGCGGCGCTGTTGGCGCCCTTCGGGCTGGAGTGGATCGCGCTTGAAGTCATGGGGCTGGGACTGCGTTGGATCCTGATGATCGCGGAGTGGGTGTCCGGGTTGGACGGATCTCAGGGCTATGTGGTTGGCCCGCCATGGTTTGTCCTGCCCATGATCGCGTTGGGGGCGCTCTGGCTGGCTTTGTGGCAGGGTCGAGCGCGATGGGTTGGGGTGGCTCCGGTGGTCTTGGCCTTTGTGCTTTGGACCTCGGGCAACCGGCCTGAGGTTCTGATCGCCGAGTCCGGCGGGCTGGTCGGCGTCATGACCTCTGAGGGCCGCGCGCTCAGCAAAGAAAAGGGCAGCGGGTTCGTGGCCACGGTCTGGCTTGAGAATGACGGAGACGGTCTGACACAAGGGCAGGCGGCCAGTCGATGGCCGGGCGATGCGGACCGGGTTCAAAGGATCGCTCTGACCGGGGCCGAGGTGATCCACCTCGCCGGCAAACGCGCGGCGCTTGAGTTTGACGAGTGCAAAACCGGTCAGATCATAGTGTCTTCGGTCGATCTGAAACTTAGTGGAGATTGCACCATTTTCGACCCGGACCGGCTGTATGAAACCGGAAGCCTGTCGATCTCAGGCGGCAAATTGACCTCAAGCGCAGAAATGATCGGCGATCGGCTGTGGTCCCCGAAATCCACGGGGACCCGCGTGAAAACGGGCAATTAGTAGGTCCGGATCAACCCGACCAGACGACCCTGAACCTTTACTTTTTCCTGCGGCAGAACGCGGGTTTCATAGGCGGGGTTCGCGGCCTCCAGCGCGATGGCTTTGCCACGGCGGAAGAACCGTTTCAGCGTCGCCTCCTGATCCTCGACCAGAGCCACAACGATATCGCCATTGTCGGCGGTTGAGGTTTCGCGGATCACCACAACATCGCCGTCGTTGATCCCGGCGTCGATCATCGAATCTCCACGGACCTCAAGCGCATAATGCGACCCTTGGCCCGAGACCATCGGGCCGGGTACCGCAACGCGGTGTGAGACATGGCTGATTGCCTCGATCGGAACACCGGCTGCGATCCGGCCCATGACTGGCAGCTCCATCGCGTCGACCGAGACCGGCTCGAAATTCGCAGGGCGCGGGCCTTCGGGCTTGTCGCCCTCGATCACGCGGGGGGTGAAGCCTGCTGTCGGTTCGCCGCCAAGGCTTTCGGGCAGTTTGACAATCTCAATCGCGCGGGCACGGTGCGCCAGACGCCGGATAAAGCCGCGTTCTTCAAGCGCGGTGATCAGACGGTGGATGCCGGATTTGGATCGAAGGTCCAACGCCGCCTTCATTTCGTCAAAGCTGGGCGGAACGCCGTCTGCTTGTACGCGTTTGTGGATGAATTCCAGCAAATCCAGCTGCTTCTTGGTCAGCATCGCTCATACCTCGTCGCTTATGCGTTTGCATTTGTTCTACGCATGTTCACGTTTTGTGTCAACGATTTTGAGGATGTTCTACAGCGGCAGGTACTGAACTTGGGCCCCTGCGGGCAAGGCCGGATCCTTGGGCGGGCGCATCAGCAAAGCATTCGCATCGGCCAGAACGCTCAGCAAGGAACTGTCCTGATCCGCGCAGGCCCGAATGCCATTTTCATCGACGATCGCGCGCATGTAATGTTCACGCGGACCATTGGCAGCAAGCGGTTCGGTCAGTACGGCCGTTTTGAACGGGTTGAGAACAGCCTCCAACCCCAGCATCCGCTGGACCAGCGGAACAAGGAACAGATAGCCGCAAACCATTGCGCTCACAGGGTTTCCGGGCAGTCCGACCATCGCTGCATCCCCCATGCGACCGGCCATCAGAGGTTTTCCGGGTCGCATACGGATTTTGTAGAAGGACCTATCCATGCCCAACGCCTCGGAGACGTCAGAAACAAGATCATAGTCGCCGACAGAGGCGCCTCCGATCGTGACCACCAGATCCGCACCTTTGGCCAGCCCAAAGGCGGTTTCCAGCGACGATGCTGTATCCCGCGCGATAGGGAGAATGCGAACATGCGCGCCTTCACGCTCCAACAGCGCCTTCAAACCGAACGTATTCGACGCGATGATCTGACCCGGACCCGGAACCTCTCCGGGCATCACCAGTTCATCCCCGGTCGAGATCAACGCGATCTGAGGTTTCCGCGCAACCGGGACCTGAGGGATATTCATAGCCGCCATGAGCGCTATATCTTCCGGGCGGATCACGCGCGGGGCGGTGATTGTGGTGCCCTTTGTGAAGTCAATGCCCGCCGGTCGGATGTTGGTCTTTCGCCCGGGATCATCGCTGATGGTGATCAGGTCGCCCTTACGGTCGACATCTTCCTGAATCACAACGAAATCAGTGCCTTCCGGTACTGGCGCGCCGGTGAATATACGCACGGCCTGACCCGGACCCACCACGCCGTCAAAGCGGTTTCCGGCGGCCGATTCACCCACCAGTTTGAACATGGCGTGCAGCTCGACTTCGGCCGCTTTGACCGCATAGCCATCCATTGATGAGGCCGCGAAAGGCGGTTGATCACGCGTAGCGCTCACGTCCTTCGCCAGCACACGAACTGCGGCCTCGGCCAGAGGGACGGTTTCTACGGGAAGCGTTTCAACTAGATCAAAAAGCAGGGCGCGGGCGTCTTCGACAGTGATCATGTCGCCTCGTAACGCCCTGATTTACCGCCGTCTTTCAGCAATACGCGAATGCCGCCGATCTCCATCGCTTTGTCGACCGCCTTGGTCATATCATAGACGGTAAGCGCCGCTGTCGAAACGGCGGTCAGGGCCTCCATCTCAACCCCGGTCTGGCCCGAGGTCTTGACGGTCGCCTCGATCTGAACGCCGGGTAGGTCGGGGTCCAGCGTCAACTCGACCGCGACCTTGGTCACGGGCAGAGGGTGGCAAAGCGGGATCAGGTCTGGAGTTTTCTTGGCCCCCATGATCCCTGCTAGCCGTGCGATACCCAGAACGTCACCTTTCTTGGCGCGACCTTCCGAAATTAAATCAAAGGTTTCTCGGGCCATCTTGATGTGACCAGCTGCAACAGCCACGCGGTCAGTCACCTCTTTCTCCGAAACATCGACCATATGAGCCTGCCCCTGCGCATCAAAATGGGTGAGAGGCATCACATCACCCCGGGGATCAGCGGGTTGGAGAGGATGTGGCGGGTGGCCGAGGTGACATCATCCTGTCGCATCAGGCTTTCACCGATCAGGAAGCAGCGCGCGCCGTAGCGGGCGATGTCCGCCAGATCTTCGGGTGTACCCAAGCCGCTTTCGCATACGATGGTACGGTCCCCGGGCACCAGCTTTGACAGGCGACGCGTTGTATCCAGAGTGGTCTCGAAGGTCTTGAGATTGCGGTTATTTATCCCGATCAGCGGACTCTTGAGTTCTGTTGCACGCTCCAACTCTTCCTGATCGTGAACCTCGATCAGGACGTCCATGCCCCAGTCAAACGCTGTCTGTTCCAACTCGGCGGCCTGACTGTCCTCGACCGAGGCCATGATGATAAGGATGCAGTCGGCGCCTAAGGCACGAGCCTCGACGACCTGATAAGGGTCGTACATGAAATCCTTGCGCAGTGCGGGCAAGTTGGTCGCGGCACGCGCAGCGGTCAGATATTCTTTCGCACCTTGGAAACTGGGCGTATCGGTCAGAACCGACAAACAAGCCGCGCCACCGTCTTCATAGGCTTTCGCCAGAACCGGAGGATCAAAGTCTGGACGGATCAAGCCTTTGGACGGGCTGGCCTTTTTCACTTCGGCAATAAGGCCGTAACCGGATCTGGCGGCTTTGTGCAACGCCTCGGCAAAGCCGCGAACTTCGGGCGCGTTTCTGGCCTCGCTTTCAAGCTCATCCAGGGATTTCTGCGCCTTGTCCGCTTCGATTTCTTCCAGCTTGTAGGCTTTGATTTTGTCCAGAACGGTCTCGGTCATGCGGCTTCCTGTGTGATCCGCGCCAGCGCGGTAACTTTTTCTTTTGCTTTGCCACTGTCGATGCTTTCAGCAGCCATTTCAACACCTTCGCGCAGATCTGACGCGGCATCAGCAACGACCAGAGCGGCCGCCGCGTTCAACAGCGTTGCATCGCGATAGGCCGAGGGCACGCCGTCGAGCAAGGCACGGAACGCGACGGCGTTGTCTTCGGGTGTGCCACCGACAATATCTTCGAACGGATGGACGGGCAGGCCAGCATCTTCGGGATGCAGTTCGACCTCCTTGATGCGGTCGTCTTCCAAAGCGGCGACCCAGCTTATGCCGGTGATTGTCAGTTCATCCGTGCCGTCTGAACCATGTACCAGCCACGCGCGCTCGGACCCCAGCAGACCCAGCGTTTCGGCCATAGGGCGGATCAGCTCGCGCGTGAAGGCACCGGTTAGCTGACGCTTCACGCCTGCAGGGTTGGTCAATGGCCCGAGAATGTTGAAGATCGTGCGGGTTCCAAGCTCTTGTCGCGAGGGCATGACATGAGCGATCGCAGGGTGATGCATGGGGGCCATCATGAAGCAGATACCGGCTTCATTCAGCGCCTTTTCAACCACTTGAGGGCCGACCATCACGTTGATCCCCATCTGCGACTGCAGATCAGCGGTCCCCGATTTCGAGCTGAGATTGCGGTTGCCGTGTTTGGCGACCGTCACACCGGCCCCGGCAGTCACAAAGGCCGTCGCGGTGGAGATATTGAGGGTGTGCTTGCCATCACCGCCCGTTCCGACGATGTCCATCGCTCCCTCGGGTGCCTTCACCGCGTTGCATTTTGCGCGCATCACGGCGGCGGCGGCGGCGTATTCCTCAACCGTTTCACCGCGCGTGCGCATTGCCATCAACAGACCGCCGATCTGGCTGGGCGTGGCTTCGCCGTCGAAGAGGATGGCAAAGGCCTGCTCGGCCTCGGCACGGGTCAGAGGGCGGTCGGCGGACGCTCCGATCAGCGGTTTCAGGGCGTCGCTCATGCGGGGACTTTCAACTCTTGCAGGAAGTTCTTGAGGAGGGCGTGGCCATGCTCGGACGCGATGGATTCCGGGTGGAACTGGACACCGTGGATGGGCAGCTCTTTGTGTTGCAGCCCCATGATGGTGCCGTCTTCCAGCTCTGCCGTGATCTCGAGGCAGTCGGGTAGGCTCTCGCGTTCAACCACCAGCGAGTGATAGCGCGTGGCCTCAAAGGGCGAGGGAAGCCCGGCGAAAACACCTTTGCCGGTGTGGTTCATGGTGCCCATCTTGCCATGCACGATCTCGTGGCAACGCACGACCTTGCCGCCAAAGGATTGCCCGATGGTCTGATGCCCCAGACATACACCCAACAACGGAGTTTTGGTCTCGGCTGCGGCTTCGGTCAGGGCAAGACAGATGCCCGCCTGATCTGGGTCGCAGGGGCCGGGACTCAGCAGGATACCGGCGGGATTCATCGCCATGGCCTCTTGCACGTCCAGCGCATCATTCCGGCGAATGACCATTTCGGCCCCAAGTTCGCCCAGATAATGCACCAGGTTGTAGGTAAACGAGTCGTAGTTGTCGATCAGCAGCAGCATTTGGCACTTGTCTTCGCTTGGGCATTTCAGGCTGGCGATGCAGCCCCTGGCCACGGTATAATGTCGGGACATACATGCTCAGGCTTGTGAGGCAGCGTCAAGAGGACATCCCGTTCTTGACCCGCCATCAGGTTGAGCGCCACAGAAGATGGCGCAGAATGGGCGAGGCAAGACTAAAGGCGAGAGGCACGAGCAATGCGTGGATTTTTCGGAGGAATGATCGTCGGGGCGGTCGTTGTTTTGATCGTGGGGGTGATGTTGTCGCTCAACACGCCGCTGGCCAATAAGCCGGTGGTCAAGACCCAGGCTCCCGAACCGGTAGATGTGGAGACACCCGAAGCGCCGGAACAAATCGCCGAGACCCCGTCGGACGCAGATCTTGTCGAACTGCCGCCTGCTGGGCCGAAACCCGCCGAAGCGCCGGATGAGGCGCTTGATCTGTCCGATCTGGAAACGGTGCCCGACGAACAGCCCGTCGTGGCTGAGGCCGAGGACGCGTTGCAGGAGCCTCAGGCCGAAGATCAAACCAGCGTGACCGTCATGACCGACGCGCCAGCTGCTCCGCAGGCACCCAGTACCGCCCCCGCCTTGCCGGAAACAGACGCGGCGCCGGTTGTTGTGGATGAAGCCCCGGAACCCTCTGCGGAGCCAGAAGATGTGGCGACGCTTTTGCCTGAACTACCGTCGCAGCTTGCACCGGAAGAGGCTGAGTTGGATGAAGAGAATCCCTTTGAAAACAGCCCAATCGCGGTGGAAGGGGATGAGGACACCTTGCCCCGCAATCTGCCCAAACTTGCCGCACTTCCCCAGATCGGCGGAGAAGACACGACCTCGACCAACACACTGGTCGGCACGCGCGTTGTCCCCCTGACCGAGCGCGACGATGCCCCGGTTGAAACCGATGAAGCAGTCGTAGACGAGATGACCGGAAAGCCGATCGAGGACTACGCTGCCAGCTTTGAAAACCCCGAAGCCAAGCCTCTGATGTCGATTATCCTGATCGATGATGAGGGCTCTTTCGGAGCCGAGGCTTTGCAGGATTTCCCCTATCCCGTCAGCTTTGCGATCAGCCCCTCTGATCCCGACGCCGCCGAGAAAATGGCCCGCCACCGCGCCGCCGGGTTTGAGGTTCTGGCCATGGCCGATCTGCACGAATCCGCCAGCGCGCAGGATGCCGAGGTGTCGATGGCCGTATGGTTGGACACGCTGCACGAGACAGTTGGTATTCTGGAAGGGGTCGAAAGCGGAATTCAGGGCAATCGGAAACTGGCCGATCAGGTTGCGTCGATTGCGGCGGCCACCGGTCGTGGGTTGATCACGCAGGATAATGGGCTGAACACGGTCCAGAAACTGGCCGCACGCAATGGCATCCCCTCGGGCGTGGTATTCCGCGATATCGATGGCGCACGGCAGGACCCGAAGATCATGCGCCGTTTCCTTGATCAGGCAGCGTTCCGTGCCGGGCAGGAGGGGACGGTTGTGATGCTGGGTCGTGTGCGCCCCGAGACGATTTCAGCCCTGCTGCTGTGGGGGCTTGAGGATCGCGGCAACCGGGTTGCCATGGCGCCGATCTCGGCGGTTATGAAACGGGAAGTTCAGTAACGTTTCCGCAGAAAAGGGAAGGGCGGTTGATCATGTGATCAGCCGCCCTTTCATTATGAGTTGCGGTTGCCCGTGAACCGGGCCGCATCTGCCGCCGCGCGTCTTATGGCGTTGGACTTATGAACCGTTTCCATATATTCGGCCTCGGGGTCGCTGTCGTAGACCACGCCGCCACCGGCCTGAATATAAAGCTTGTGATCCTTAACGATGGCCGTACGCAGGGCGATGCACATATCCATGTCACCACCGGCGCTGAAATACCCAACACCGCCGCCATAGACGCCGCGCTTTTCGGGCTCCAGCTCATCAATGATCTCCATCGCGCGCACTTTTGGCGCGCCAGAGACTGTGCCCGCTGGCATTCCGGCAAAGAACGCATCCAGCGCGTCTTTGTCTTCGGCCAGCTCTCCGACCACGTTCGAGACGATATGCATCACGTGGCTGTATCGTTCGATGATGAACTCTTCGGTTGGGCGAACGGTGCCGATTTTGGCGACGCGACCGGTGTCGTTGCGACCAAGATCCAGCAGCATCAGATGCTCGGCCAGTTCCTTTTTATCAGCCAGCAGGTCAAGCTCATTTGCCTTGTCTTCTTCCGGGGTCGCGCCGCGAGGGCGGGTCCCAGCGATCGGGCGAATAGTCACTTCGCTGCCGAAGACGCGCACCAGGATCTCGGGGCTGGCGCCCACGACCTGAAAGCCTCCGAAATTGAAATAGAACATGAAGGGCGACGGGTTCGTGCGGCGGAGCGACCGGTAGAGCGCAAAAGGCGGAAGCGGAAAGTCCTGCGTCCAGCGTTGGGCCGGGACGACCTGAAAGATATCACCCGCGCGGATGTATTCCTTGGCCTTTTCAACCGCCTCCATATAGCCGGATTTGGTGAAATTCGACACTGGCGGTGCTACCTCATGCGCGTCCCCAAGATCGCGGGTTTCAGCAGGCATGGCGCGTTCCAGATCACGCACCGCGTCCATCACACGCTCGGCGGCCTGCGCATAAGCGGCCTTGGCCGATTGGCCCTCAGTCACCCATGCAGGGGACACGACGGTCACTTCACCCTTCACGCCGTCCAGCACCGCAATGACCGAGGGGCGCTGCATGATCGCATCCGGCAGGCCCAGCGGGTCAGGGTTCAAGTCGGGCAGATATTCGACCAGACGGACCATGTCATAGCCCAGATAACCGAACAGCCCAGCCGCTGCCTGAGGCAGATCATCGGGCAGGTCGATACGGCTTTCGGCCAGCAGCGCGCGCAGGTTGTCCATCGGATTGCCGTCTTGCGGCGTGAAAGCCTCGCCATCGAACCGGGCCGAGCGGTTCAGCTCGGACTGCTCGCCCCGGCAGCGCCAGATCAGATCGGGTTTCATACCGATGATCGAGTAACGCCCGCGCACTTCGCCTCCGGTGACCGATTCCAGCACAAAGGCATCCTTCTGAGCCCCTGTCAGTTTCAGCATCAGCGAGACAGGTGTGTCGAGATCGGCCGCAAGCCGCGTATAGACGACCTGGTTTTCGCCCGCCTCATAAGCGCGCGCGAAGCTTTCATATTCGGGTGTCAGGGCCATTTGGGTCTCGTTTAGTAACTCGCCTGCACGGCGTTCAGGGCCTGCTGGTCGACAACCGGGCGTGCGCGGGTTTGGGCATCGCGCACATAGGCGTCAAAGATGTTCTGCGCCAGCGCCTGATTCATCTGCGCGGTCAAAGCGTCGCTCAGTTGACGCAGCTCATCGCTTTCTGCCGGGGGCAGAACCTCGTCCAGACGAACGATCAGGGCAGTTCCTTCGCCACCAATGACGCGCAGGTCGCCCAGCTCCATCTCGAAGACTTCGTTCATGAAGTTTGCGGGGACGTCATCCAGAAACGCAGTCCGCGTCAGTGCGTTTTCCACGCGGAACGGCAGGCCGGTGGCGGTGAAATCGCCATCCGTTTCCAGGGTGGTGACAACAGAATTGGCCTGCTCTTGCAGTGCCTTGGCGGTCTCGGCGGCAACCCATGCAGCGGCGACGCGGTCACGGGCGCTTTCCAGAGGCTCCGGGCGTGGCGCCAGTTCTTCGTTCAGACGCAGAGCGAAAATCGAGCCGTCTTCCAGAAAGTCGATCTCGGGGAAGTCGCCGTCGCGTACAGCCTCCGCCGCGCTGCGGAAGCCGTCATAGGCGGCGACTTCATCCACACTGTCGCTGGTCCAGTCGATTTGGCCCAGCTCCATATCGGTTTCCTGTGCCAGCTCCTCCAGCGTGGCGCCACCGGCGAGCATATCGTTGATGTCTTCGGATTGTGCCTCGATCAGACGACGCGCGCGGTCCGAGGCCAGTTCTTCCCGCAGGGCAGGCTCGGCATCCTCGAACGGGACGTTGTTGGCGGCCAGCGAACCGTTGATGCGGAACAGCGCCGGGCCGAATACGGAGGGCAGAGGGCCAACGACCGAGTCCAGCTCCGCTGCAAAGACCTCATCCGCGGCCTCGCCCAGATCGTCGCGGGTTACGTCGCCCAGATCAATGTCGCTCAGCTCAAGCTCGCGTTCGCGTACGAGTTGCTCGAAGGTGGTGCCGCCGACTTCAAGTTGGGCCTTTGCGTTGTTCGCGGAGTCTTCGTCCGGGAAGTTCAGGCGTTCGACCAAGCGGCGCTCAGGCTGCTGGTATTCATCGGCGCGCTCATCATAGAGGCGGCGCAGCGTGTCCTCATCCACTTCGACCGTATCCAACAGCATTTCCGGAGACAGGATCGCATAGGTCAGACGCTTGGTGCGGGGCAGGGTGAATTGGTCGGTGTTCTCGTCATAGTACGCTTGGATTTGCGCATCGGTCGGATCGCCAACTGAGGTTTCCAGCGCGTCCGCACTCAGAGTCGCCACGGTAAAGCTGCGGCGCGCGCCAATGTAGTTCGTCAATGTGTCGGTCAGCGTTGCGGGCATTTCAACACCGCCGATGATCGCGCCCTGCACGATGGTGCGCGAGGATTCCTTGCGCAGGTCCGATTCGAACTCGGTATCAGTCATCCCGATCTGTTCCAGCTGAAAGCGATAAGCTTCGCGGTCGAACGTGCCGTTCACGCCTTGAAAGGCCGGGATCGAGACGATCTCGTCCTGCAGGTTCTCGTCGCCGATGGACAGGCCCAATTGACCGACCTCGCTATCAAGCGCGGCCAGAGCGGTCAGGCGGGACAGGGCGAGCTGTTCCAGACCCAGTTCGCGCGCCTGAGACATCTGCAGGGCTTGGCCGGTCTGCGCCTCAACCGCGCGGATTTCGCGTTGAAGCTCACGGACATAGGCGTCGACCGAGATGCTCTCATCCCCGACCTGCGCAACCGTGCGGATGGTGCCAGTCAGGCTAGTGGCGCCAAACCCTGCGAGGCCTACGAAAAGAAGGCCCATCAGAATCCAGACAAAGGTTTTCGAGATGCTGTTTTTGCCTGCGGCCATGATGCCCTCTTACTGCTTGCCCTGTTGGTTGCGGCCCTGAATACGACGGGCACCGCCGGGGGGCAAGCTTAGAAGGACAAAGCCTGCAACCGGTCGAACAATTGGACGATCCCGGCGCGGTCTAGATTGGCGAACGCGATGCGCACCTGACGTTTTCCAGCCGGGTCATGATCAGGCATGAACATGGTGCCGGGCAGCAGCAGGATACCGGCCTCAGGCACCAGTCTTTGCGCCAGCTCGTCCGACGGGAGGTCGAAAGGGTGTTCGAGATAGGCGAAATAGGCACCAAGACCCAGCAGGCGCCACCCTTTGGCCTCAAGCTGAGGCACGCCCTCAGCAATCGCGGCGCGGCGGTCGAGGATTTCGTCCCGCTCTCCGGCAAGCCATTGCGACAGGTTCTGCATGCCCCACAGGGCGGCAAACTGGCCGATCTGACCGGGGCAGATGGCGACGGTGTCGAGAAACTTCTCGGCCTCGGCCAGCAGGCTTGTACTGGTTGCAACCGCGCCGACGCGATGTCCGGTCAGGCGGTAGGCTTTGGAGAAGGAATAGAGATGCACCAGCGTCTCGTCCCAGCCGGGCCTTTGGAACAGGTCATGCGGAGGGCCACTGCGGCTGTCAAAATCGCGGTAGGTTTCGTCGACCAGCAGACGAATGCCTGCCTCACGCGCGAGATCGTAGAAGGCGCTGACCAGTTCAGCCGGGTATTCGACGCCGCCCGGATTGTTTGGGGTTACCAGAGAAATGGCGCGGGTTTTTTCGGTGACCAAAGCACGCGCCGCCTCTGGGTCGGGGAGCAAATCGTCGCCCGTGGGCAGGTCAATTGCCCGCACGCCTGCCATGTCCAACCACATTTTATGGTTGAAATACCATGGGGTTGGGAGGATGACCTCATCCCCTTCGTCGGTCAGTGCCGAAATCACGGCAGAGAATGCCTGATTGCAACCCGACGTTATGGCGATCTGATCCGGCGAAACCTGTCCCGCATAGTGATTGCTGATTTGCGCGGCCAATTCGGCGCGCAGATCGTGATTGCCGAGCACAGGCCCATAAAGATGGGCGCTGTCTTCGGTCACCGCGAACTCTGCCATGGCCTGCCGCATGGACAGCGGCGGCGGGTCAACCGGCGCGGCCTGGCTAACATTGATCAGGGGCCGGTCATCAGGAAACACGACCCCGGCCAACCAACGCCGCGCCTCCATAACTGGAGGGGGGAAAGTGGACCGAGTGCGTGTTTGGGACATGGCAGCATCTTTGCGAGGCTCTGCCTCGCGCTCCGAGGTATTTTTGAACAGAAGAAGTTAGTCGGTGCCGCGATAAGGCTCGACATATTGCAGGGCCATATCCCAGGGGAAGAATATCCACGTGTCCTGGCTGACTTCGGTGATGAACGTGTCCACCATGGGGCGGCCTTTGGGCTTGGCATAGACGGTGGCGAAATGCGCCTTAGGGTACATCGCACGCACCAGTTCCAGCGTTTTGCCGCTATCGACCAGATCGTCGATGATCAGAACGCCTTCACCATCGCCCATCAAGCCAGCATCGGGGGCCTTCAGGACTTCGGCTTCGCCCTGTTCCTGATGGTGATACGAGCGGACGCTGATTGTATCGACGGTGCGGATGTCCAGCTCGCGGCTGACGATCATGGCAGGGGCCATGCCGCCGCGGGTGATCGCAACAACGGCGCGCCATGCCCCGTCATCCGGGCCTTGACCATCCAGCCGCCACGCCAGAGCGCGCGAGTCGCGGTGAATTTGGTCCCAGCTGATGTGGAAGCCTTTTTCGTGGGGCAGGCGATCTTTGGCGCTCATGCTATCTTAACCCTTTTCAACGTCCGGGGCATCGACGGCTTTCATGCCAACGATGTGATACCCCGAATCCACGTGCAGATTCTCTCCGGTGACGCCGCTGCTGAGGTCAGACAGCAGATACAGGGCCGAGTTGCCAACATCGTCGATGGTCACGTTGCGGCGCAGGGGCGAGTTGTATTCGTTCCACTTCATGATGTAGCGGAAATCTCCGATGCCGCTGGCGGCCAGTGTCTTGATCGGGCCTGCCGAGATCGAGTTGACGCGGATACCGTCCTTGCCCAGATCTTCGGCGAGATACTTGACCGACGCTTCAAGCGCGGCCTTGGCGACGCCCATCACGTTATAGTGTGGCATGACCTGCTCGGCACCGTAATAGGTGAGCGTAATGGCGCTACTGCCCTCGGACATCATCTTTTCAGCCCGTTGCATCACGGCGGTGAAGGAATAGACCGACACATCCATGGTCAGTTTGAAATTTGCACGGCTGGTGTCGACATAGCGACCGCGCAGTTCGTTCTTGTCCGAGAAACCGATGGCGTGGACTACGAAATCCAGTTTGCCCCATTTCTCTTCCAGTGAAGTAAACAGAGCGTCGATCGACCCCTCGTCACTGACATCACATGGCAGTACGATTTCACTGCCGAGTTGCGCTGCCAGAGGGTCAACACGTTTTTTCAGAGCATCGCCCTGATAAGAAAAGGCCAGCTCGGCCCCGGCGTTGGACAAGGCGCGGGCGATTCCCCATGCGATTGATTTGTCATTGGCCAGTCCCATGATGAGGCCGCGTTTTCCGGCCATCAACTGATTTGACATGATTGGTTCTCCGCCTGTCGTCGCGTTATGTTGCGACGGGTTTATGCCATTGACTGCCCTGCTTCAAGGCCGTGTGCTCTTGCCCGCGGCGGGTAATCGCCCTAGGCTTCCGTCAAATACTTTCCAGGGGATGGAAATGACCGAGCGTGATGGCATTTTTGCTGGCTCCGATCCGTTTGAAATAGCGGCGCGGTGGTTGGGTGAGGCCGAAGAGAATGAACCGAATGACCCGAACGCGATTGCCCTGGCGACCGTTGATAAAGACGGCATGCCGAACGCGCGCATGGTACTATTGAAAGACATCGAGTCGGAGGCCTTTGTTTTTTATACCAACTATGAAAGTGCCAAAGCGGCTGAGTTGGATCAGGCCGAAAAAGCTGCATTTGTCATGCATTGGAAATCTTTGCGGCGTCAGATTCGCGTTCGTGGTATAGTCAGTCGGGAAAGCGGGCCCAAGGCGGATGAATATTATGCGTCACGGTCGCTGAAAAGTCGGCTGGGTGCTTGGGCGTCTAAGCAGTCACAACCCCTGAGCAGCCGGACAGCACTGATGGCCGAGGTTGCCAAGGTGACGGCAAAACTTGGATCCAATCCGCCGCGCCCTCCATTTTGGGGAGGATACCGGTTGGTTCCGACTGAAATTGAATTCTGGGCCGACGGCGCATTTCGCCTGCATGATCGGTTCAGGTGGCGGAGGGCTGATCCGGGTACCGCTTGGGATGTGCAGAGGTTAAATCCATGACGTTCACGTATCGCGAAATGCAACAGACCGAAATCAAAGGTTTTTTTCAGCTTGAATTTGCCTGCCATTGCCATAAAAACCGAAACCTTAACGCACTACTAAATCATTCGATGGGAACACCGTGCCTGAAGACCTGAACAACATGTACCGCGTTCGTGGACACGTAAAATGGTTCGATCCCGCAAAGGGATACGGGTTCGTTGTGTCTGATGAAGGCGGCCCGGATATTCTGTTGCATGTGAACGTGTTGCGGAATTTCGGGCAGAGCTCGGTCGCCGATGGGGCAGGCATCGAGATCATGACCCATCGTACGGATCGCGGTGTTCAGGCTGTCGAAGTTGTTGCCGTTGATCCCCCTGCGCGCGCCGACTCAATGATGTTGGCCGACTTTGCCGAGCTGGATCCGGCGGCGATTGCGGCGGCGCCTTTGGAAGCTGCGCGGGTGAAATGGTTCGACAAGGGCAAGGGATTCGGATTCGCCAATGTGTTCGGTCGGGACGAGGATGTGTTTTTGCATATCGAAGTTCTCCGCCGTTCTGGCCTCGCCGATCTGCAGCCGGGCGAAGCGCTTGCCATGCGGGTGATTGATGGTAAACGGGGCCGTATGGCGGCTCAGGTCTTGGCTTGGGAAGCGGCGCTGGATCACTAACACCATGATGCGGTTTTGGGCTTCTCTGGCAGTATGCGTGACATTTCTGGCAGAAAACGTGGCCGCAGAATGTCGTCCTGACCGGGTAGAGTTGCGCAACGATCAGACTCATGTCCGATTTGATGTTGAACTGGCCGTGACCGGTCCCGAGAAATCGCGCGGGCTGATGTTCCGCGAGCACTTGCCGAACCGGTCTGGCATGCTCTTCGTCTACGATCCACCGCAACAGGTGGCGTTCTGGATGAAGAACACACTGATTCCTCTGGATATGATTTTCGTCGATCACGCGGGCGTTGTGACCCGCGTGCATGAAGGTGCGATTCCCGGTGATCTGACCCCGATTGAAGGGGGTGGCGACATCTTTGCCGTGCTTGAAATCAACGCCGGTTTGTCCGCCCGTTACGGCATTCAGCCCGGCACCCAGATGCGGCACGAAATTTTTTCACAAGTGAGTGCGATTTGGCCCTGTTAGGGCTTTTCAAATCAGATCAGCATCGTTAGGAACGGCGCACGGTCCGGGGCGTGGCGCAGTCTGGTAGCGCACCTGTTTTGGGTACAGGGGGTCGTAGGTTCGAATCCTGCCGCCCCGACCACTTCTTCACTTATGTTGGTGAACCACCCATCGCTTGGTAGAGCGCGCTCAGCGCTTTATCCAACGTTTTGCTTTCAACGGGAACTTCGACGGTTGCGCCGCTTTTCTGTGGCACTTGAAAGAACAGCCGCGCATCCACGCGGTACCCGCCAGAGGTCTTGGTTAAGGTCATGCGCATGATGCTCTGCGGCAGATCCTCGGGTGAGCCATCATAGCTGAGAATCAAAAAGGCTGTGGTGTCTGGCGGTAGAAACTCGCGGCATTCAAAAGAATTGGCGTCGATCTTTAGGAACGTCTCGCCGGGGCCTTCGCAACTGGTCTGGAAGGTTTCGAACAACCTGTCGGGGTAGGCGCTGAATTGAGCGCTACGCGACGCCGTTGGCAATTCTTGCGCTGTGCAGGCCGCGATTAGGGCGCCTATCGGGGCGAGGTGAAGCAACTTCATCGTTTTGCCTGCTCTTTGTTCAATGGGTTGACGCAAGGATATGGCCGAAAGGCCACAACATGATTCCCTGCCAGCTTAGCCAGCACAGGTCTGGATGATCAAACCCGGATAACCATGCTGGTAAAAAAGGCAATTTCATCTGGCCGGTTTTGCGATCGGCGTCGTCTCGCCGTGG
Source organism: Ruegeria sp. AG1 (assembly GCF_056541705.1). NCBI lineage: Bacteria > Pseudomonadati > Pseudomonadota > Alphaproteobacteria > Rhodobacterales > Roseobacteraceae > Ruegeria > Ruegeria sp. AG1. Next base: position 179,032 of record NZ_JBQFYU010000002.1, read on the forward strand.
ATCATTCTGTGGAGGAATCAGGTCGCCCAGCACCCGACACACGGGTCAACACAAAAGATTTCAAAAATGACTTAAAAAGGTCGTTGACCTGATATGCAAAGATACGCCAGATTGTATGGGCCGAATATGACGCCACTACATCTGGTATGAAAACCGGGGAGGGCGCAGGGCAGGGACGGAACGCACACGAGTACATTTGTGCAACCGCAGTGGCGGTATCGCGCTCAAACGGGCAGCGGGTGGTCCTTTGCGTCTGTCAGGTTCGGCATTGCTGGTGGCTTTGCATTTCCCAAGCCGCAGCGAGGGTTGACGGACATTAAAAGGCGGCGGACATGAAGATTGAAAGAAAATTTACCAAATCAGGGCAGGATGCGTATGCGGACCTCGATTTCGTCTCGGCAACGTCCGAGATCCGAAACCCTGACGGCACAATTGTTTTTCGTCTGGACAATATCCAGGTCCCCTCAAGCTGGAGCCAGGTGGCCAGTGATGTCATCGCACAGAAATACTTCCGTAAGGCGGGCGTTCCCAGCAAGCTGAAGAAGGTCAAAGAAAAGGACGTTCCTGAATTCCTGTGGCGCTCGGTCCCGACTGACGATGCCGAATTCGAAGGTGAGACATCTTCGAAACAGGTGTTTGACCGTTTGGCAGGCGCTTGGGCCTATTGGGGCTGGAAGGGTGGCTATTTCTCAACCGAGGAAGACGCGCGCGCCTATTTTGACGAAATGCGCTACATGCTAGCGACCCAGCGCGCCGCGCCGAACTCGCCTCAGTGGTTCAACACCGGTCTGCACTGGGCTTACGGGATCGACGGCCCGGCACAGGGACATCACTATGTCGACTATAAAACCGGCAAACTGACCAAGTCGAAATCCGCTTACGAGCATCCGCAGCCGCATGCGTGCTTCATCCAGTCCGTCGATGATGATCTGGTGAACGAAGGCGGCATTATGGATCTGTGGGTGCGAGAGGCGCGCCTGTTCAAATATGGCTCGGGAACCGGCACCAATTTCAGCCATCTGCGTGCAGAAGGCGAAGCGTTGTCGGGTGGCGGCAAGTCCTCGGGCCTCATGGGCTTTCTCAAGATCGGCGACCGCGCCGCTGGCGCGATCAAATCAGGCGGGACAACCCGTCGAGCAGCAAAGATGGTGATCGTCGATGCGGATCACCCGGACATTGAGCAATTCATCGAATGGAAGGTGATCGAAGAGCAGAAGGTGGCCTCGATCGTTGCCGGATCGAAGATGCACGAGAAGATGCTGAACGGCATTTTCGAGGCCATCCGCAGCTGGGACGGAGCGCAGGACGATGCGTATGATCCCAACAAGAATGATAGTTTGAAGAAAGCGGTGCGTGAGGCCAAAAAGGTCGCGATCCCCGAGACTTACATCAAGCGCGTGCTGGACTATGCGCGGCAGGGTCACGACAGCATCGAATTCCCCACCTATGACACGGACTGGGATTCGGAAGCCTACAGCTCGGTCTCGGGTCAGAACTCGAATAACTCGATCCGCGTGACCAACGCGTTTCTGACCGCTGTTGAGAAAGACGCCGATTGGGAGTTGATCAACCGCACCGACGGCAAGGTCGCCAAGACCGTAAAGGCACGCGATCTGTGGGAGAAAGTCGGCCACGCAGCATGGGCTTGCGCTGATCCGGGCATCCAGTTCCATGACACGGTCAACGAATGGCACACATGCCCAGAAGATGGTGAGATTCGCGGCTCGAACCCGTGTTCGGAATATATGTTCCTGGACGACACGGCCTGTAACCTGGCGTCCATGAACCTGCTGACCTTCCTGAAGGATGGTGAGTTCCAGGCGGCCGATTACATGCATGCGGCGCGCCTGTGGACCCTGACTCTGGAAATCTCTGTGACCATGGCGCAGTTCCCGTCGAAGGAAATCGCCAAACTCTCCTATGATTTCCGTACCTTGGGTCTGGGCTATGCGAACATCGGCGGCCTCCTGATGAACATGGGCTACAGCTACGACTCGGACGAGGGTCGGTCGATCTGTGGCGCGCTTACTGCAATCATGACCGGTGTGGCTTATGCGACCTCTGCCGAGATCGCCGGAGAGCTGGGTCCGTTCAAGGGTTATGAGCGCAACGCGGACCACATGCTGCGCGTCATTCGCAACCACCGCCGTGCAGCGCAAGGCGTGACCAATGGATATGAGAAACTGGCCGTAAAGCCGGTGCCTCTGGACCACAGCAACTGCCCGGACAAACGTCTGGTCGATCTGGCCATGTCGGCATGGGACGAGGCACTGAGCCTTGGTGAACAAAACGGCTATCGCAACGCGCAGGCCACCGTGATCGCGCCCACCGGCACCATCGGTCTGGTAATGGATTGTGACACCACAGGGATCGAGCCGGATTTTGCTCTGGTAAAATTCAAGAAGCTCGCGGGCGGCGGTTACTTCAAGATCATCAACCGCTCGGTGCCGTCGGCGCTGGAGAAGCTGGGCTATTCCTCGTCTCAGATCGAAGAGATCGTGGGCTACGCGGTTGGCCACGGCACGATCGGCAACGCACCGGGCATCAACCACACCTCGCTGACCGGTCACGGCTTTGGCCCCAATGAACTGGCCAAAGTGGACGCTGCGCTGGAGAGCGCGTTCGACATCCGGTTCGTGTTCAACCAATGGACGCTGGGTGAGGATTTCTGCACCGGCGTACTAGGCATCCCGGCGACCAAGCTGAACGATCCGACTTTCGATCTGCTGCGTCATCTGGGCTTTACCAAAGCCGATATTGACGCAGCGAACGACCACGTCTGCGGAACCATGACGCTGGAAGGTGCGCCGCATCTGAAAGAGGAACACTATTCGATCTTCGACTGCGCCAACCCGTGCGGCAAGAAAGGTAAGCGTTTCCTTGGGGTTGATAGCCACATCACCATGATGGCGGCAGCGCAGAGCTTCATCTCGGGTGCGATCAGCAAGACGATCAACATGCCGAATGACGCGACCATCGAGGACTGCCAGAAGGCATACGAACTCAGCTGGTCGCTGGGTGTGAAGGCGAACGCGCTCTATCGTGATGGCTCGAAACTGTCGCAGCCTCTGGCGGCGGCGCTGGTCGAGGATGATGATGAGGCGGCAGAAGTGCTGGAAAGCGGCTCGACGCAGGAGAAAGCTGTCGTTCTGGCCGAGAAGGTGATCGAGAAGGTTGTGGTCAAGGAAATGATCCGCAGCCATCGTGAGAAACTGCCGCATCGCCGCAAGGGTTATACCCAAAAGGCGATCGTGGGCGGCCACAAGGTTTACCTGCGCACCGGTGAGTTCGAAGACGGCAAGCTCGGTGAGATATTCATCGACATGCACAAGGAAGGCGCGGGCTTCCGGGCGATGATGAACAACTTTGCTATCGCCGTGTCGGTCGGCCTGCAATATGGCGTACCGCTGGAAGAGTTCGTCGACGCCTTCACCTTCACCAAGTTCGAACCGGCTGGGATGGTGCAGGGTAACGACTCGATCAAGAACGCAACGTCGATCCTGGATTACATCTTCCGCGAATTGGCCGTGTCCTACCTGGACCGCACCGATCTGGCGCATGTGAAACCTGAAGGCGCGAGCTTTGATGATCTGGGACGCGGCGAGGAAGAAGGCGTTTCCAACGTCTCCGAGGTTAGCGACAGCGCGGCGTCCAAGTCCTTGGAAGTGTTGAAGCAAATCAGCTCCACCGGGTATCTGCGGAAACGCTTGCCGCAGGATCTGGCGATGTTCAACCCGCAGGCCGAACTCAACGGAATGTCCGAACCGGCAGCCGCGTTTGAAGCGTCGGCGGAAACCGCCGTGGCGACCGGCATGGACGCACGGACCAAAGCCAAGATGCAGGGCTATGAAGGGGACCCTTGCGGCGAATGCGGAAACTACACGCTGGTGCGCAACGGCACCTGCATGAAGTGCAACACCTGCGGCGCGACAAGCGGGTGTAGCTGAGTTTAGCGCCCCGGCAACCCGGGGTGCAGGGGTCGGTCGCTGCCTTATGTACCGGCCCCGACGAATACGGAGCGTGGCGCTGAGACTTACCATCAAAGCCATGTTCCACTCGGCCGACATGCCCGTGTTGGCCGGGAACAGGGTGGGGCGGAATATTGCTCCCTCCCACTCTTTCACGGGGCGGGTGCGCTCGCCCCATGCGCAGTCCAGGCCGCAGGCAAAAAAAAACCGGGCGGTCAACGAAATGAGCCTGGAAGGCGAAACTGATAGGGGGCTTCGGCCCCCTTTCTTTTTGTCCAACGACCGGCCGCTAAGCTGAGTTTTGCCGGATCACCTCAAAACCGTCGGGCAAGTTCTGCCGAGGCGCGATGGGGGATTTTTGCCCGGCAACAAGCCGCAAAGGCGACTCGGCCAAACACGCGGAGATTGGCGCGAAGCAGGTGTGATCTCGTTATGCGGGTGACGCGGCTCCAGTCCTGAGGTCTCTTGCACTCGTCCGGACGCAAAATCCAAATATTCACTCAGGAGGCAAACTTATGACACCGAAATATCTGACCGCTCTGGGGGTTGCAGCACTCGCACTGCCCACACTGGCCGCTGCGCAATCGGCTGCCGACGCAAATGGAGACGGCGTGCTGACCATTGAAGAGGTTCAAGCCGTCGTGCCCGAGGTTAACGCCGACACGTTCTCGGCCATGGATGCAAATGGGGATGGCGCGCTTGATGCGGATGAAATCGCCATTGCACAAGAAGCCGGTCTGCTGCCCCCAAGCAACGGCTGATTGCTGACATAAAACAGCGGCCCGAGTAAAATCGGGCCGCTTTTCATCGCCTTACAACGGCAAGTGAATGTTGAATTTGGCGCGAATCTCCGCGTCCAGCAGAGGGTCGAAATTCGCTGCAGACGGGCTGGAGAGGATTTCGTTTTTGCGCGCGATTGCCTTTTCGATCAGATCAGGCTTGTCCAATTCGGCCCATTCTTTGGGTGAGGTGCGGTCGCCGAAGGTTGGATACACATAATCCGCCTGCATCCGGCTGAGCGTCGCATCCGTGCCCAAATAGTGGCCAGGGCCGCCCAGGCAAACCTCGGCGATCTGATCCAGCGCCAGAGTTTCGTCTGAAACTTCGATCCCACGCACGCAACGCTGCGCTTGTCCAATCAGGTCGTCGCCCAGGATCAGGCTTTCAAGACAGAACCCCAGAAGGGACGCATGCATACCGGCGGCCTCATAGATCATGTTGGCACCAGACAGGCCGGTCATGACGTTCGAACACATCTGCTCCCATCCGGCTTGCATGTCGGGTAGTTTCGAATCTGACGCTCCGGCTGCGGTTCCGCCCGGAAGGTTGTAGAAGTTGTGCATCTGGGCGCATCCTGCGCTCAGCAGCGCCTGTTCGCCCGATCCCACGGACATCGCCCCGGTGCGCAGGTCCAGACCGAACGGCCATGTGCCAAAGATGGCGGGCGCGCCGGGCACCACGGCGTTTACGTAGACCAGACCGGCCAGGCATTCCGCGGTCGCTTGAGTGATTGCCCCTGCGATGGTCGACGGTGCAGTTGCTCCGGCCATGCCAGCAGACAGCAACAGGACCGGCATCCCGGCTTTGATGACCGCTTCCATGACTTCGCAGCTTTCGGTTGCGAATTTCATGGGCGGCACAACAAAGCAGTTCGAATTCGAGATAAACGGACGTTCGCGCCATTTATCTTCTCCGCCAGCGATCATGTGGATTATTTCCATCGCCGGGGCGACGTGGCTGGGTTCTGTAAAGGATGTGCCGATATGTTTGAACGTACCTGCGCATGCCGCGTAGATCGTGTTCAGGTCCATCTCGAGGTTGTCGGCGATGTCACGACACACCATGGGGCGCTGAACGAAGTGGATATTGTCGAGCTGCTCGCAGATGCGAGAAGCATCGTGCAGGTCCTGCACGGTCGAGTCGCGGTAATTCCGCCCATCCACATCGACCATGCTGACCGCGGCACCCGCCGTGCCGTAGTGAACCTTTGTCCCGCTCAGCTCCAGATCCGTCTTGCCGTTTCGACTATACAGAGTGACCGAGCGGTTTGCCTTTGCGATCGTGTCCTCGACCAGTGCGCGAGGGAAACGAATGCGCCCATCGTCGCCTAGAGTGCAGCCAGCGCCCACCAGATAGTCGATCCCGCTTTGCGGAGCGTCCGCCAGCCCTATGGTTTCCAAAGCCTGAAGCGCCGCTTCGTGAATACGCTCCATCTGCGCTTGGGTCAGAGGCTTGTAGGTGCCGCCCTCCATCCCCGGGCGGACCGGGCGCAGGTGGTCGGGCAGGGCTGCGGCGCGGGCGGCACGACGCGCTGCGCGTCCGCCAGTTCTTGCAGAGCTGCGAGTTTGTTCGTTCATTTTAGGTATCCGATTATTCAGGTGATTGAGATTGCGATCAAAATCAGACCTGTGCTGGGCGTCCCCGTGCCGCACGCCCACGATCCGCGCCAATGGTGCGGCTGATCAGACGTATTTTCCAAACTTCGTTGTGCATTCAGTTCCTCGGACTTTCAGCCCTATCCTGAGCAGCGGTAGATTTAAGTCTGTTCTGTTTGCGACCTCACTGTCAATTATGTTGCTTTCTCGGTCACATGACGTTTGCCCATTGTCTTTTCCACAGGACTGCTTTTATTGTGTCCGAACGGGCTTGGCGATTTTGACGCCCATAAGTCCCGCTTTTTTGAGTTTCGCTGCTGTGCCGCATGTGATGATCGATCTTTCACGGCACGGCAGGCCGATTGTGCCCCCATCGGGGCAATGGAGTGCCTGAGCCCGGAAAATTCTGGGCGAAAGGAATAAATGGGCAGGCAGCGACCAAGATCGCGCCTGTCGGAGAAGAACCGCGATGACGCGCGCGCAACGTTTGAGAGACCGGGCAGGGGGCCACAGCGCCAGACCCTGCCGCGCGCCGTCTGATATCGCCCGTACAAGACACCTCCCCAAAAGTGCCTGTCCGCCTGGATGGGTCAGGACAACGCGTTTGGCGCGGTGCATCAAGGACACATGGCTAAGAAAATGCTTATCGATGCCACCCACGCCGAGGAAACTCGGGTTGTGGTGGTTGACGGAAACAAGGTCGAGGAGTTCGATTTTGAATCCGAAAACAAACGCCAGCTTGCTGGCAATATCTATCTAGCAAAAGTTACCCGGGTCGAACCGTCTCTGCAGGCGGCGTTCGTGGACTATGGCGGCAATCGCCATGGTTTCCTGGCGTTTTCTGAAATTCACCCCGACTATTATCAGATCCCCGTCGCCGATCGTGAGGCGCTGATGGAGGAAGAGCGCGCCTATGCCGAGGCGATGAAGGCGCGTGATGAGGCCGAGGAACCCAAACCCAAGAAACGCCGCTCGCGGTCGCGCAGCAAGGCAGCGGACGTCAAGTCGAACGACCCGGTCGAGACCTTGGATGTCTCGTCCGAGCCGACGGGTATGGAGACCATTGATCTCGACGACAGCGAAGAGAATGATGATCTGGCTGTGCCCGAGGGGACCTCTCCAATGGAGACCGTCGCGGAGACGCCGGTAGAAGAACCTGCTGGGGATGAAGCGTCTGAGGCTACTGACGCTCCGGCTGCTGCGGAAGAGACTGCAGAGGTTGAGGCTGTTGAGGTCGAAACCGTTGAGGCGACCTCTGAGGGGCAGGCTGAAACCGAGGCGGAAGACCAGCCTTCAGCTGAAGCGGAAGAAGCCGAGGCTGACTCTGAGGAAGCCACGCAGGCTGAGCCTGAGGCAGAAACCACTGAGACAGAGCCTGCCGAAGGTGACGACTCAGACGACGAAGAGAAAAAAGCTGATGCGACCGCCAAGGATGATTCGATTGAATCGGTCGCTGACGAAGACGACAGCGAGGATATCCGTCCTCCGCGCAAGCCGCGCCCGCGTCGATACAAGATCCAGGAAGTGATCAAAGTGCGCCAGGTTCTGCTGGTGCAGGTCGTCAAGGAAGAGCGGGGCAACAAGGGTGCCGCGCTGACCACCTATCTTTCGTTGGCCGGTCGCTACTGCGTCCTGATGCCCAACACCGCACGCGGCGGCGGCATCAGCCGCAAGATCACCAATGCGCCCGACCGCAAGAAGCTGAAGGAAATCGCAGCCGAGATCGACGTGCCAACTGGCGCGGGCCTGATCATCCGGACCGCGGGTGCCAAACGCACGAAATCCGAGATCAAGCGTGACTATGAATACCTGCAGCGTATGTGGGAGCAGATTCGCGAGCTGACGCTGAAATCCATAGCGCCCGCCAAAATCTATGAGGAAGGCGACCTGATCAAACGGTCGATCCGCGACCTCTATAACCGCGACATCGACGAGGTTCTGGTCGAAGGCGAGGGCGGTTACCGCATCGCCAAGGACTTCATGAAGATGATCATGCCTTCTCACGCCAAGAACGTGAAACGGTATGAGGACGCGCTGCCTTTGTTCGCGCGCTATCAGGTGGAAAGCTATCTGGCCGGGATGTTCAACCCGACCGTACAGCTGAAATCCGGTGGCTATATCGTGATCGGTGTGACTGAGGCGCTGGTGGCGATTGATGTGAACTCGGGCCGGGCGACCAAAGAAGGCTCGATCGAGGAAACCGCGCTCAAGACCAACCTTGAGGCCGCAGAGGAAGTGGCGCGCCAGTTGCGTCTGCGTGACCTTGCCGGTCTGATCGTCATCGACTTCATCGATATGGACGAGCGCAAGAACAACACTGCGGTCGAAAAACGCCTGAAGGACAAGCTGAAAACCGACCGCGCGCGCATTCAGGTGGGCCGCATTTCGGGCTTTGGCCTGTTGGAGATGAGCCGCCAGCGCCTGCGCCCCGGTATGCTTGAGGCGACGACTCAGCCATGCCCGGCCTGTCATGGCACCGGTCTGATCCGCTCGGACGACAACATGGCGCTGTCAATCCTGCGTCAGATCGAAGAGGAAGGCACCCGCCGTCGCTCTCGCGAAGTTCTGGTGCGCTGCCCGGTCAGCATTGCCAACTTCCTGATGAACCAGAAACGCGAACATATCGCCCAGATCGAGTCGCGTTACGGGCTGTCCGTGCGCGTCGAAGGCGACATGCATCTGGTCAGCCCCGATTTCTCGCTGGAGAAGTTCAAGACGGCAAGCCGGATCGTGCCCGAAGCGACCGCTCCGGTCGTCTCCGTCGATGCATCGCTGATGGATCTGGTTGACGCAACCGAAGAGGAAGAGGCCGAAGAAGAAGCGGTTCAGGCCGAAGAAGAAGCCAAGCCCAAGCGCAAGCGTCGTCGCCGTCGCCGCAAGAAGGGCGGCAACGATCAGCATGAAGCTGAGGCATCGGAAGCGGCTGAAGATACTGCTGCGGAGGTTTCCTCGGACGAAGCTAAGAAGGAAGACGCTGCTGAGGCATCGGACGAGGACGAAAAGCCCGCCAAGCCCAAGCGCCGCCGTGCGCCGCGTCGCAAGAAGAAAGACGTGGAAGCCGAAGCGCAGGACGCCCCCGAACAGGAGGCTCAGACCGAGGAAGTCGCTTCAGTGGAAGCAGCCGATGTGATTGCTGAGGCTGAGACGGCGTTGGAACAGGTGGAAGAGGCTCCTACGGACGTCGTTGAGGTTGCAGAAGCCACGCCGGAACCGGCGCAAGACGCCGAAGAAGCTGCTGGGGTTGTTGAAACGGCAGAGCCCGCTGACGCGGTGGAAGTAGAAGAACCGGTCGAAGCTCAACCAACTGAGGAGCCCGCTCCGGTCGAAGAGGTTGCCGAGGTTGAAGCCGCACCCGCAGTGGAAGAAACCCCAGCCGAACCCGTTCTGGAAACGGTTTCGGAAGAGCCGGAACAACCGGCAGAGCCGCCCAAGCCTAAACGGCGCGGTTGGTGGTCACTGGGAAGTTAAAATGAAAAGGCGGGCTTGAGGCCCGCCTTTTTCGTTTTGATTGCTTGGGACTTAGCCCGCTTTCTGGATCAGATACACCTGATGGCCGTTCTCTTCCTCTTGCGACAACAGCGTGTGGCCGCTCTCCGCGCAGAAATGCGGGACATCAACAATTGCCGCAGGATCATCCGCCAGCACGCGCAACACTGCGCCACCGGGCAAAGACTTCAACCTTTTGCGCGCTTTCAACACGGGCAAAGGGCACAGCAGACCTAGGGCATCGAGTGTTTCAGTAGGATTAGACATAAGGCTCAGATATTTCGCCCAAGGCGCAGTGTCCAGCGCGCAACCACGAGGATGTGACTTAATAGCCCCGTGACGAAGCCGTCTTCATACCATATGTGCTGAAACATGTTCGGAATAGATATCATCGACGCGGGTCTGCTGCCTGCTATGTTCATCGCCCTGATCGGCGGTTTGATCAGCTTTCTGTCGCCCTGTGTGCTGCCGATCGTGCCACCATACTTGGCGTATATGAGCGGCGTCAGCATCAACGAAATGCAGGATCAGGCCCGCGCCCGGCGCAAGGCGACTTTGACTGCCTTGTTCTTTGTTCTGGGTCTGTCCACCGTGTTCCTACTGCTGGGCTTTACCGCCTCAGCCTTCGGGGCGTTTGTTCTGAAAAATCAGGTGCTTTTCGCCAAGCTCTCGGGTGCGGTGGTGATTGTCTTTGGTCTGCACTTCCTGAACGTGTTCCGCATCCCTTTACTTGACCGCGAAGCGCGGGTTGAAACCGGAGACTCCGGCGGTACGGTCTTTGGCGCCTATATTCTGGGTCTCGCTTTTGCCTTTGGCTGGACGCCGTGTATTGGCCCTCAGTTGGGTGCAATCCTGTCGCTGGCCGCATCTGAGGCATCGGTCGCTCGCGGCACTTTGTTGCTGGGTGTCTATGCGGCGGGTCTGGGCATCCCGTTCCTGCTGGCTGCGATGTTCCTGAATCGCTCGATGGGCGTCATGAACCGGATAAAACCCTATATGGGCACGATCGAGAAGGTCATGGGCGGGCTTCTTCTGTTCGTGGGCATCATGCTGATCACGGGCCTCTTCACCGAATTCAGCTGGTGGCTGCTGGAAACCTTCCCGGCGCTGGCGGTTCTGGGCTGATCCACCTTACCTTGGCCGCAATGCTGCGTTAACCTGCGCATCAGAAGGTAAGGCCATGAGCAGTCAGATAAATCAGCCACAGCTGCGCAGGCGGCATGTGTTTTACATTCCCGGCTACGATCCGATCCCCGCGCGGCGCTATCGCGAGCTGTACCGGACCGAGTCGCAAGCGCAGGCTGAGATTTCGGGATATCAGGTCGCGCTTGCGCCAAGGACGGGCGATGGCCCATTTGGCTGGCATGTTTCATCCGTTCAGGACGGGGTTGAGGTTCAAACGGATATCGAGGTTCTGGTCTGGTCCGATATCGTTCAGGACAGCATGTCGGGCTCGATTCTGGCGACCTATCGGCAGCTTGGTCAGACGGCATGGACCTATATCTCAACGGGTACGTTAAAACGGCTGCGGCAACTCAGGAAGGGCCCGGTGATAGCGGCGCTCTATCCGGTGGGGATGCTGCTGCTGCAACTTCTCTCCGCCGTCTTTGTTGTGTTCCTTGCGGTCACTCTTGCGGGATGGTGGGGGCTGCTGCCGGGTTTGGCTTTGGCCTATGGCTTGCTGCACTGGTTCCGCAAAATCGACAATCGGCTTTTTGCCTACTACCTGATGCATGACTACGCATATTCCGCGCGATTGCAGGGGGAGACACCGGACAAGCTCCAGCACCGTCTAAAGGAGTTCGCGGATTTGATCGAGGCCGCGCTAAAGACGGATGTGGATGAGGTTCTGGTCGTCGGCCATAGCTCGGGTGCGCATCTTGGCGTTTCTGTTCTGGCGGATGTGCTGTGCAGACAGGCGGCAAGTGGGCCGGCATTGTCGTTTCTGACACTCGGGCAAGTGGTGCCGATGGTCTCGTTCCTGCCCAAGGCACAGAAACTCAGGTCGGACCTTCAATTCCTGTCTACGCAAGCGACTTTGACATGGGTGGATGTCTCAGCACCGGGGGATGGCTGCTCTTTCGCCCTATGTGATCCGGTCGCCGTCAGCGGTGTCGCGGGTCCCGACAAGAAATGGCCTCTGGTCTTGTCTGCTGCCTTCACCCAGACGCTGTCGCCCGAGCGATGGAAAGCTCTGCGGTGGAGGTTCTTTCGGCTGCATTTTCAATACCTCTGCGCCTTTGATCGACCGGGAACCTATGACTATTTTCGCATCACTGCGGGACCTCTGACATTGGCAGAACGGTTCAAAGACCGCGCGCCGTCGAACAGCCGGATTGAGACGCCGGTTTCCAAATACACGGATACGAGCCGATGAAGCCGCCCAAGCCGCAATCTCGCCCGGATCGTGTCTCTCTCTGGCGCTATCTGAAATTGTTCCGGCAAGACCTGTTGTCGGCGCAGCCTAAACGCCTCTATCGCGCGTGGATGGCCGAGTTTCGCACGCCGTTTTTCCGGTCCTACATGATCAATCAACCGGATTTGGTGGATGAGGTCCTCAAGAAACGCCCGGATGATTTTCCGAAATCCGATCGTATCAGCGAAGGGCTGCGGCCATTGCTGGGGGATTCTGTATTTCTGACCAACGGCGCGGTTTGGAAACGCCAGCGCCGTATCATTGACCCCGCTTTTGAGGGCGGACGTTTGAAGGATACGTTCCCCGCCATGCTCGCCGCCGCTGACGCTTGTGTGGATCGGCTGCGCCCTTTGACGGGAACGCAGGTCGAGTGCGAACAGATCACCAGCCATGCCGCCGCTGACGTGATTTTCCGAACCCTGTTTTCCGTGCCCATCGAACACGACATTGCCGCGCAGGTATTTGACAGGTTCCGAGTGTATCAGCGCGAGCAGCCCTTGTTGAACCTCGCCGCCTTTGTGCCTCTCCCACGTTGGTTGCCCCGGTTTCATTCGCGAAAGACGCGTGGAACCGCGCGCGAGATCCGCTCCCTGATTGCCAAACTTACGAAAGATCGGGCTGCGGCGATTGCTGCGGATCGTGCGCCCGATGATCTGGCAACCAAGATCATGACGACACCGGACCCGGACACCGGCAAGTGTTTTGAACCGGAGGAGATGATCGATCAGGTTGCGATCTTCTTTCTGGCCGGACACGAAACCAGCGCCTCGGCCCTGGCCTGGACGCTCTACCTGATGGCGCTCTACCCCGAGTGGCAAGAGAAACTCGTCTCGGAAGCGCAGGCGCTTGAGGACCGGTCTTTCGCGGTGATGTCCAAGCTGAAACTCAGCCGGGATGTGTTCCGCGAGGCCCTGAGGCTCTATCCGCCGGTGCCGATGATGGTCCGGCAGGCCAGTTGCCCCGAGAGGTTTCGCAACAGAGACATTCCAAAAGGGTCGCAGTTCGTGATCAGCCCGTGGCATCTGCATCGGCAGGAGCGGCTTTGGGACAACCCGGATGGTTTCGATCCCAATCGCTGGGGCACGGAAAACGGCAAAACCTGTCAACGCGAAGCCTACATTCCCTTCTCGACAGGCCCTCGCGTTTGTCCTGGGGCCGGGTTTGCGATGGTCGAGGGGCCCCTGATCCTGTCCACACTGCTGCGCCATTTCAGATTCGAAACAATCCCGGACAAAACGCCCGTTCCGGCGGCTCATCTGACGGTCAGATCGCAAGATGGTATATGGTTGCGCGTGGTTGAGCGCTAACAAACTACCATCACCCATAACTGTGCTGTATGCGGTGAAGGAAATCGGAATCAGTCTTGAACGGGAAAATACTATGTCCAAAGCAGAACAGCGCGCGCAGATGTCAGATGGAGCAGGCTTTATTGCAGCACTGGATCAAAGCGGCGGATCAACCCCGAAAGCTCTGGCGCTCTACGGCGTGGATGCCGCGCAATACGCCTCGGAAGAGGAGATGTTCGGCGAAATCCAGAACATGCGCGCGCGGATCATCCTGGCGGATGACTTCACCAAGGACAAGGTGATCGGCGCGATCCTGTTCGAACGCACCCTTGGCGAAGAGATCGAAGGTCGCAAGGTGGCCGATTACCTATGGTCCGTAAAAGGGATCGTTCCGTTCCTGAAAATCGACAAGGGTCTGGAAGATACTGCAAACGGTGTGCAGATGATGAAGCCCATCCCGGGGCTGGCCGAGACATTGGCCCAAACGGAAGGCGTGTTTGGCACCAAGGAACGCTCGGTTATCCACGAAGCCAACGCCGAAGGCATCGCCGCCGTTGTTGCCCAGCAATTCGACGTGGCCCGCGTTGTGACCGACGCTGGCATGGTGCCGATTGTCGAGCCTGAAGTGAACATCAACTCGGAAACCAAAGCCGAGGCCGAGGATATTCTAAAAGCCGAAATTCTGAAAAACCTCGACCAACTGGTCGAAGGGCAGGAGGTCATGCTGAAGCTGACCATCCCAAGCGTCGCGAACCTCTTTGACGAATTGGCCGATCACCCGCGTGTTCTACGTGTCGTGGCCTTGTCAGGTGGTTACTCGACCGAGCAGGCCTGTGATCTGCTGGGTCAGAACGGCAAGATGATCGCGTCTTTCTCGCGCGCGTTGACCGAGGGGCTTGCGAAACAGCAATCGGACGCGGAATTCAACGCCGCCCTTGGAAGTAATATCGACAAGATCTCTAAAGCGTCGGCCTGACGCCTAAACCGGTTTGATGAAATCGCGGCGCATTTGCGCCGCTTTTTCCCGGCTGACGCAGCCTATCGCGTGATCATTGATCAGCCCCATCGCCTGCATGAAAGCAAAAACAGTGGTGGGGCCGACAAATTTCCAGCCCCTCTTTTTCAGGTCTTTCGACATCGCCACCGACTCGGCTGAGGTGCTGGCAGTCTGTGGCTCTGGCGGTGAGGTCGGTTCATACCGCCAGACATACGCCGCGAGGGAACCCTCCTGCGCCACCAACTCCTGCGCGCGGCGGGCGTTGTTGATCACGGCTTCGATCTTTCCGCGATGGCGGATGATACCGGCATCTTGCAGAAGGCGTTCGATATCTGCCTCAGAAAACTCGCCCATCTTGTTGAAATCAAAATCGCAAAAGGCCCGGCGAAAGTTCTCACGCTTGTTCAGGATCGTGCGCCAGCTGAGGCCGGACTGAAAACTCTCAAGACACAGTTTTTCGAACAATCGTCGATCATCGGACACCGGGTAACCCCATTCTTTGTCATGATAATCAAAGAACTCAGGCGCCGCCTGACACCACGCGCATCGGGCAAGGCCATCAGGACCCAAAACTGTTTTGCTCATGAATGTACCTATTTTGTTCTCACTCAAGCTACACGCAAAGCTGAGGCTCTGACAAGCGTCAAAGCTTGTCGCGGTACCAGTTCAGAACGAAAACGCGAATGGCCGATGCCAACCCCGTTTCAGGGTCGCGTTCAACATCAATGTCTGCAGCCAAAGCATTGATGGGTTGTTGTTTTTCTTCGGCAATATCGCGAAACGCACGCCAGAACTCATCCTCAAGCGAAACTGACGTCCGGTGCCCCTTGAGGGTCAGCGAGCGTTTGACCGGAGGGCCGCTCATTCATCCAGCTCGTGATTGTCCAGATCGCGGGTCTGCTTGTCCTTTTGCAGCTTCACGACCTCTTTTTCGGCCTTGCTGCGCCCGAAGGCGACCGCATTCTGATCCGCGCGGGCCTTTTTTTCGGCCCGCGCTTTCTCTTTCCGATACCGGTTCAGATTGACCGGCTTACACATCAGTTTTTCGGGCCGATCATCTGTTCGGGGCGCACAACGGCGTCAAAGGTTTTTTCATCGACAAAGCCCAGCGCGATGGCCTCTTCCTTGAGGGTCGTTCCGTTTTTGTGCGCCGTTTTGGCAACCGTGGTGGCGTTGTCATAGCCGATGGTCGGGGCCAGAGCGGTCACCAGCATAAGCGATTCCTTCATCAGCTTGTCGATGCGCGGTTCGTTGGCTTGAATGCCCGACAGCATCCGTTCAGTGAAGCTGTCGGTGGCATCGCCCAGCAGTTGGATCGACTGCAGAAGGTTGTAGGACATCATAGGGTTATAGACATTCAGCTGGAAATGACCCTGAGAGCCCGCAAACTTAATCGCAGCATCATTGCCCATGACATGTGCGGCCACCTGAGTGAGGGCTTCAGCCTGTGTCGGGTTCACTTTACCAGGCATGATAGACGACCCTGGTTCGTTTTCAGGCAGAATTAGCTCGCCCAGACCCGAGCGGGGGCCTGAGCCTAGCAAGCGAATATCGTTGGCGATCTTGTAGCAAGACCCGGCTATGGTCGCCAATGCACCGGACAAGAAGACCATGGCGTCATGTGCGGCAAGCGCTTCAAATTTGTTCGGAGCGGTTACAAAGGGCAGGCCGGTGATTTCAGCCATGTTGGCGGCGACGGCTTCGTCCCATCCACCATGGGTGTTCAACCCGGTTCCAACGGCAGTTCCACCTTGCGCCAGCTCGTAGATACCAGGCATTGCAGCCTCAACACGGGTAATGCCCTGCCGGATCTGATGGGCGTAGGCTCCGAATTCCTGTTCCAGCGTCAGCGGAGTCGCATCCTGCGTGTGGGTGCGTCCGATCTTGATGATGCCCGCGAATTCAGCCGCCTTTTTCTCAAGCGTTTCGGCAAATTTGGTCAGACCGGGTAGCAGCACGTCGCGCACGCTGACCGCAGTGGCGATATGCATGGCAGTCGGGAATGTGTCGTTCGACGATTGGCCCATGTTGCAGTGATCATTGGGGTGAACCGGGTCTTTCGAGCCGATGACGCCGTCCAAAATCTCGATCGCACGGTTCGCGATCACCTCATTCGAGTTCATGTTGGACTGCGTGCCCGAGCCGGTCTGCCACACAACAAGGGGGAAGTTGTCGTCGAACTTGCCCTCAATCACCTCGCCAGCGGCCTGAATGATCGCGTCGGCGATCTTAGCGTCCAGCTTGCCGGTCGCTTTGTTCTCCATTGCACAGGCTTTTTTGATCACGCCTAGAGCGCGCACGATGGCCACGGGCTGCTTCTCCCAACCGATGGGGAAGTTCATGATCGAGCGCTGCGTCTGCGCCCCCCAGTACTTGTCAGCGGGAACCTCGAGCGGGCCAAAGCTGTCGGATTCGGTGCGGGTCTGAGACATCGGGTACTCCGTCTGGTATGCAGTTGTATGCCGTTTAGCCAAGGCAGCGCCGCAACGCAATTGGCCAGTTGCGCGCAGCTTAAACTCAACAAAACCCAAGGTATAGGCGCAAGGCGGGTGAAATTGTTCCAATCGCGCGCACGAGCCCCATTGTGCGCGCCTGCCGCTGAGCTACAATATATGTGTGGCCATCGTGGAGGATGAAATGCCAATCTCAGCTCGGATGATCCCGTTGAAAACCATGTTGTTGGCTATGGGGCTGGTCCTGCTGGGCACGCTGGCAAACGCATCCAGTATCACGCCCTTCGTCGGGGACTACACCGGATCCGCCAATGTTGTCGACGTAGATGGAACTGCAACGCCTCGGGATATGAGCGTTTCGATCCATGAGACCCGCCACGGGTTCAATGTCAGCTGGACCACAACGACCTACAAGCTGGACGGGCGGGTCAAGCAACAGAAATTCTCGGTCGACTTTGTGCCCTCGGACCGGCCCGATGTGTTTTCGGCAGCCATGCAACGGAATGTGTTCGGCCATGAGGTGCCTCTGGACCCAATGAAAGGAGAACCCTTTGTCTGGGGCCGGATTGAAGGGGACACGATGACCGTGTTTTCCCTGTTTATTGATGCGCAGGGCGGCTACGAGTTGCAGCAATATGATCGCACCCTGGCCGAGGGCGGTCTGAATCTGTCTTTCTCGCGCTTCATCAACGGCAATAAATCCCGCGCGGTCGAGACCTTTTTGCAGAAAGAATAAACCCCGCGACGAGCGCGAGGCTTGATGGATTACTTGCGGAAGCTGTCTAAAGAGACGACGTCGGCGTCGTGATGAACCTCGGGTTCTTCGACCTCAATTGTCTCTTCTACGAATTCCTCTTCCGCGTCGTCATCCTCGGGGCCTTCAAAGCGCAGGCCGAATTCGACGGAGGGGTCCACGAATGTCTTGATGGCCGTGTAGGGGATGTAGAGCGGTTCCGGCGCATCGCCGAAGTTCAACGTAATCGCAAAGCCGTTTTCGCCGACCTCGAGGTTTTCGAACCAATGTTGCATCACGATCGTCATCTCTTCGGGATAGCGGTCACGCAGCCAGTCCGCGATGTCGACGCCGTCCTCTCGAGTATCGAACGTGATGAAGAAATGGTGCGCGCCTGGTAGCCCGGTTTCAGAGACACCGGTCAGAACGGTTTTGATCAGCCCGCGCATGGCGGTGTGCATCAGGTTTCCATAGTCGATGTCTTGCGACATGTGTCATCCTCGAAAGTGGTTGCATCCAGCATAGGCGTTTTAGCTGGAAACGAAAGGGCGGGTATCGCCGGATTGATCATAATAGCTGGATAGCGATGCCAGCGACGGACATCAGTGCCAGAACCGTTGCCATCCCTAATTTTGCCCGAAAAATCAATACCCCAGCGGCGACAGTGAGCGCAGCTGCAGTGAGGTTTAGCGAGTCCCACCCAGGCAAGGGTATCGAGACAGGCCCCCAACTGTACTGCGTGAGCGCACCGAATAGAACGTTCAAGGCGAACCACACGGAGAGGTTGAGAATCACACCTACGACGGCTGCCGTTATGCCATGCAAAGCGGCAGAGAGCCGAGGGCGGGTCGCCAGTTTGTCCAAGTACGGAGCGGCGAGAAAGATCCAAAGGAAACACGGAACGAACGTCGCCCATAGCGCAACCGCACCTGCGGCGAAGGCCAGCGAGACCCCTCCGTTGATTTGTCCGGTCAGCATCGCGACGAATTGCGTGACTAGAATCAACGGCCCGGGGGTGGTTTCCGCAAGGCCCAGCGCGTCGATCATCTGACCGGTGCTGATCCATTGATATTGATTGACCACCGTCTGCGTCATGTAGGCCAAAACAGCGTACGCTCCGCCAAAGGTCACCACGGCTAGACGGGCGAAGAACCATCCCAAGTCGCTGAGCAATTGATGACCGGACAGGGACAGGAGGACCAATGGTCCGAGCCAGAGCGGCACCCAAACGGCAACCGTGCGTAGGGTGCCGGAAAAACTTGCGCGTGAGGAGGTGTCTTGCTGCGCAACGGGTCCTTTGAAAGACACATAGCCCCATAGCGCAGCGGCCAGAATGATCAGTGGAAAGGGCAGGTTGAACAGGAAGATACCCAGGAACCCGATCCCCGCGATGAGGCGGTGTTCCGTGTCGGTCAATGCCTTTCGTGACAGCTTCAGGAGCGCTTGAAGGACGATCACGATGACCGTGGCCTTGATCCCCAGAAAACCGGCTTGCACAAGGGGCAGGGTGCCGAAGTTCGCATAGAGCAGAACCAGCACAGAGATGACTATTGCCCCCGGCAGAACAAACAGGGTGCCAGCAATCAACCCTCCGGTCACGCCCCGAAGACGCCAGCCCGCATAAGTGGCCAGCTGCATCGCCTCTGGCCCCGGCAACAACATGCATAGAGAAAGAGCGCGCAAATAGGTTTCCTCGGACAACCAGGCGCGACGGTCTACCAACTCCTGATGCATCAAGGAAATCTGCGCCGCAGGGCCGCCGAAGGACAAAAGGCCAATTCTGCCGAAGACCAGAACAAGGTCGCGCACTGAAGGCGTCATGTTACATTAGCCCAACGGTCAAAATGCGCTCGGACAGCTGGTTTTTTCGATCACGAAGCATGACCCATTTCCCCGCAATGGCGGCCGTGCGCCGAATGCGCGCGGCACGTATGGCCTTAGCTATCGCGTCAGAAACTTGGGGGTCAAGGCGGCTTGGGTGTTCAGCTCCAATCCAGTCGCTGACCGGTCATGCAGACGGGCAGGGTATCCTGCGGAAACTGACCAAGCTGTTCAAAAAACGATATGAAATCGAACTGGTTGTAGGCCTCGACCATCTTTTCGCCTTTGAAGCGGGCCATGACCTGGCCCGTCACCTCCAGCGGGGCACCGTTGTCGGCGCGGAAGGTTTTGACGTGCAGAATGGCGGACACCCAATCCCCGTTTTCGATGATCTTTGGCAGCTCGACCGAGATTTCACCCAGAATATGCCGGAAGGCCATCACAAGATCGCGAAAATCATCGGCGCCAACCTGCATTTCGGGGATCAGTCCCTCAGCCATGGTGTCCGGTGCAAAGTACTGATCAATCGCATCGGTATTCCCTTGTTCCCAAACTTCGGCATACCACGCTTTCAAGGTATCTGAGTGGGTCATCCCGGCCCTCCTGTCTGTCTGGGATGACTTTGGACAAAAGAGATGAATAAACTCTAAATCTGAGCCGACATAAACACAGACATAAGGTGGAGGAAATGCAGGTTTCTGTTGCCAGGTACCTGCGAACCCCGCCTTACGCGGCTAGGCGCAAGGGCTTAAGTTTCGGTCTTGTTACTGCTTACGCAGCAACTGCAACCGGAGCACGATTGTCGTTTGCAATTGTACTAGTTTCGCCGATAACGGTGGCAGACAGCCGAGACAAAGCTAACCCCTTTAGACGTTCGTCGATCCTATTTCGGCCCCCCGATCCTGAAAGTGATCCTCAAACGAAGGATGCCCCCAGAAGGTATATGGTGGAGCCGCCGGGTACCGCCCCCGGGTCCGATCCGCTTATTACGAGCGCGTTTATGTCCATAGTCCCGAAGGACAGAACTTATATAGGTGAGGAGATTTCGGGATGCAAACCCGGAAATGCCCTTAGAGCACTGTAAATCACGGGGTGCGGTTCAGATTTGCGGCGATCAGCCAGACGGCCAGGATCAGTTCAATTCCCCCGAAAATCATGGTCTTAGCAAGTGGTGGATTGTCCAGGAGCACCGACACGAACCGCCCCAAAGCCGCCCCGGCATAGGCTACGCCCAGCATGGCGTATGCCATTGGGTGGTTTAGCCAGATCACGGCGATGCCCGTGACAACGAACAACCCTCCGACCGAGGCGCGCATCTCGCTCAGACCCATGTTGCTGTTGGTCGGGGCCAGATCCAGCGCCGTCGCGGTGTGCAAAGGTGCGAGAAAGCCGAACAGGCCAAAGCCGATGGTCAGCAGAGCCGCGATGACGTTGAGGATATGTACCATGATCGTGCCTTTATCCGGTTACACCGCGTAGGCGGCGTCAAAGAAGTCTTTCTCCAGCTCGACCGCCTGGTGGAAAAGCCGTGTTACTTCGGCTTGCGCCTCTGGCGTCAAGGTGGGCCAGGTTTTGTCGAGCTGCCCGCGCAGATACTCGACCACGCCCTCAAAACCTTCTCCGGCATGTAGCGTGATCCATTCCGCGAACCAGAAGGGTAAATCGGGTTTCGGCGGATTTTCCGGGCTGGCCCAGCTGAGATAGACCCATTCGGCGACAACCAGCACCGCCAGCATGTTCTCATACCGGCCCGAGGCTGCGGCCTCGGCCATCAAGTCCTGAAAGGCTTTGGTAGCGGGGGCAGGGTCGGTGCTGGGTTGGGTGCCCAGCGCTTCGAGCGAGCGCAGGAAGTAGGTATTTTCAGGCCCAGTAATCACCGCAAGAAACTGCGCGGCGGGAACGCTGTCGGCCAGGGTGGGCGCGTGTGCAATGGCGCTGGCCAGCAGGCGGACGAAGCCATCGACGAACTGATAGTCCTGTTGCAGATACCAGCGCATCTTGTCCTCGGGCAGGGTGCCGTCTGACAGCTCGCGCGTGAAGGCATGGGTTGTTGCCGCCTGCCAGTCGGCAGCCTTGCCCTGACGCAGCATTTCCGTGGGGCGCGTGTTCTGGGACACTTCGAAAACTCCTAACTTCTTTCAAAGCAGGACAAAGCGGTTTTTCAAAACATGCGCAAGGTGATCGTGCGGCGGCTAGATTGCAGACCAAAGCCCCAGCACGCCGACCAAAATCAGGCTGAGCGCCCAAATGAGTTCCAAGTTGAACCAGGTGCGTGAGAGGAATTGCAGCCCAAGCCAGCGATAGACGCCATAGGCCAGAAGACCGCCTCCTAGGATCATTGCCGCCGTGTGGAGCGCGGCCACGGCCAGAACCAGCAGGGTGTTCGTTGTCATGATCTGAGAGATGGCCTGATGCCCGGCGTCCAACTCATCCAGGTTGCACAGGCCCAGATAGATCGGGACTAGCATTAAGGCTGCGCCATGGGCGAGCGCGACCAGAAAGGACCACAGCGCGAGTTTGCTGGGCGGCACACGCGACAAGAACCGAGGGTGGTTGCGTGTGACGGCAATATAAAGCCCCATCGCAATGACAATCAGCGCCGCCCCAATGCGGATTTCGCGTTGGTAGTCGATCAACACAGCCATCATTGCAAATGGCAGCAGGACTCCCAGCATCGCCAGGAAATGACCGCCCGCAAGCGCCGCCAACGCGCGCCAGAGGGCCGACTGGCGCTGCTCCATCAACGCGGACGAGACGGCAAGCGGCCAGCCCATACCGGGATTCAGCCCGTGATAGGCGCCGCTGAGAACAACGGCCAGCCAGAGGCCAGCCGTTGATGTCATCAGAAATTCCAACTCAGACCGAGGGGTAGCAGAAACTGTCGGTCGAACAGTCTCCACCCTCCAACCGGATCTGGTGGCTACGATAGCCCTCGGGGAATTCGACCCAGAACTTGGGGTCCAGGGTCAGGCCGCCGTTCTCGCCGACATCCGCTTTGACCATCGCTGCGCCCCGTTCGCCGGGATAGAACTGGTCATCCCAGGTGGAATAGAGCGAGTTGGTCCAGTAGACCCGTTTGCCGTCGCGGCTGATTTCGACCATTTGCGGGCCATAACCAAAGTCCTGACCGTTCGGATGTTTGGTCTTTTTGACGATCCCGCCAATTTCGACCTTGCCCGCTAGTGTCGGGTTCATCGGGTCCGAGACGTCATATTGGTGCATCTCTCCGGTGCCCCAGCACGCGACATACAGGTACTTGTCGTCGAGGCTCAGGTCGATATCCGTCACAAGCGGTGGAACGGCCGAGAAGCCTTTCAGCAAGTCTGGCAGGTCATCCGGGTCAGCCGGTTGCGGGTCGATGGTAATTGTCTTCTTGGCCTCAAACGTGCCGTCGTCGTTTCGCCACCATGTGAAGATCGCGCCTTGCAGGTTGGTTGTGTCCACAACGACGCCGCAGAACCCATACTGTTTGACCGGATCATGCGCAGGCCGGATCTCCAACGCCATCTGGTGGTTTTCGCCCAGATCAATGGTTTGGATATTGGTACGGCTGCGCAGGTTCCAGAAATGGATGCTGTGACCATATTTGTTGGACAGCAGATCCTCGGCCACGATTCCGTTCTCGAATTGCGGAGGAAGACCCCATTCGGAACTGACCATGTAGTCACGCGGCAGGTTCCACCAGAAATCATAGTGCTTGTCCTGCACGCCGCGTTCGATCTCATATCGGCCGATGATCTCGAAACTTTCACAATCCATGATGAAGATACCCGGAGGGCCATCGGTCCCGTCCTCTCCGCCGCCGCCCAGGGTGCTGACATAGATACCCTCGGGCCCGCAATGAATGGTGTGGGGGCGAGAATACCCTGTCTTTGCAAAGACTTCTTCGGGTTCGATGATCTTGTGGATCTTGGCCTCAAGCGGGTTCTTCACATCGATGACATAGATCCGGCTGGAGCGGATGCCCGGAACGATCAGATAGCGCCGTTCCAGAAACGCGTGCCCCGTCAGCGGCGAAAGCGCCGAAGAGCAAGCATTCCAGCCAAAGTGATGAAACTCATCGCCTTTTTCCGGCATGATGACCTGATGGACGATTTTTCCATAGTCGTCGGAAGTCGGATCGACATTCACAACCGCCAGCCCGTCAGGTTGCGAAAAATCCGGGCTGAGCATCAGCGTAAAAGCAAGCGTCTCAGTGGGGCCCTCCATCGCCAGCTTGGCAGATGGGTAAAAGGTTGGGTCCGGTCTTGTATTCATAACATCCTCCCGTAAGTCATTGATCTTCAATTCGTTCTGAGAGTTCCGGTCTTGACGCCGGGTGACATCCTGCCTGCTCGTGCTTCCTTTCTGCCTGTTGGTCTGCGTCAGATTTCGGGCCTGAGTGTCAGGCGGTTTTACGTTTGCGCTCGGCCACGTCTCGGGCCAGTTGGCGTGTATAGGTTTCAAGTTCGATCAGCATCGCGTCGACCGATGGGGCATCGCGCGCCTCAAGCGCGTCGGCGATCTTGGTGTGCAGTGCAATGATCTCTTCGCGAGAGCGCGCGGTGAAGGTGATCATGTTCATCAGCGGCTGCATGGCCTCGACCGCACCCGCCAGTTGATAAGACAGCACTGGATTGTCCGCGCCATCGACCAGCGCGCGGTGAAAGGCGACGTCTGAGGCGCAGAAAGCCTCATCGGTCAAACCTGGCTGAGCCTGACGAAAGATCTCGGCCCGCATCGTTGCCAGTTGATCCGCGGTGCGACGTTGGGCCGACAAAGGCGCACAGGCGCGCTCCAGCGCATACCTCGCCTCACACGCCGTATCGAAACTGACGGCGTTCATCGACAGAAGCAGGGTCGAGGTGGTGATTTGCTGCGAATAGGCGTCCTCAAAACTGATCCGGTTCACAAAGGCCCCGCCAGTTGCACCGCGTTGGGTACGGATCAGGGACTGCGCGGCCAAGCGCTTCAGGGCCTCGCGTACCGTGGGCCGCGACACCTGGAACTGATCCGCAAGTTCTGATTCAGAGGGCAGGCGCTCATCCACGATCAATTCGCCGGACACAATCGCGTTCCGAATGGCCTGTGCGATCTGGGCAGAGAGGTCTGCGGGATTTGCGGGGTCTATCTTCATTTGTGGCCAGTCTGAAAATTTTATTTGTCTGACATTTAAAAGTCTGACATTTGAAAAGCAAGAGAGTTGAGTCGGAGGATCACATGAGTCGCGCATTGTTCCGCAGCGGAATGTGGCTGGCGTTCTATGCTGTGATCCTGTGGGCGTGGTGGGTCATGTTCTCGATGAGCCGAGACATGGACCTCGACTGGATTGGTCGGCCGGGGCCGATGGGGCAGGCTATGGCGGCGATGGACCCGCGCATGGACATGTATATGCCCATGGCCGAGTTTGGCCCTTTGTTCTGGATGTGGGCGATCATGATGGCGGCGAT
Organism: Ruegeria sp. AG1; assembly: GCF_056541705.1. Classification (NCBI taxonomy): domain Bacteria; kingdom Pseudomonadati; phylum Pseudomonadota; class Alphaproteobacteria; order Rhodobacterales; family Roseobacteraceae; genus Ruegeria; species Ruegeria sp. AG1. Next base: position 203,996 of record NZ_JBQFYU010000002.1, read on the forward strand.
GATGCTGCCGACGCTTGTGCCGACGCTCCGCAGCTATGACGACCTGATACGCAGCGCCAATGGTACGCGGGCTGGATGGCTGGGCGTTCTGGCCGGGTATTTCATCGTCTGGGTGGGATTTGCAGCGCTTATCGCGGGCGTTCAGCTTGCCCTGCTGTTCGGTGGGTTTGTCGATATGCTGGGCATCGCCAAGTCCAATTGGGTGGCCGGAGGGCTGCTGATCGTGGTCGGCGCCTTCCAGTTCACTCGCGCGAAAGAGGTCTGCCACGGCGTTTGTCATGCCCCAATGACGTATTTCCTGGGCCATTGGAAAACCGGCTTTACGGGCGGTGTGAGAATGGGGCTAGGGCTCGGCGCGTTCTGCGTCGGTTGCTGCTGGGGCTTCATGGCGCTTGGCTTTGTTGGAGGCGTCATGAGCCTTTTGTGGATGGGTTTGGCGACCCTGTTCATGGTTTTGGAAAAACTCCCCCAGATCGGGCATGCTGTGACCCGACCTATGGGGTTCATACTGATCGCAGGCGGTGTTGCGCTGCTGATCTATCCCTTTGCTTACGGAGGATAAGCTGATGGCGAAAAACAGAAAACCCGAGGCCGACCGGCTTCCGATTAGTCAGCGGATCGACAGCCGTATGCCCAACCCCAAACGGCGGGAGATGAGCCCGACGGACTGGTCCATCAAAGGCGAGCTGATCCTGAACTGCTCATGCGACGTGTTCTGCCCCTGCGTGGTCTCTTTGGGCGCGCACCCTCCGACAGAGGGCCACTGCCACGCCTGGATGGGCGTGATCATCGACGAAGGGCATTATGAGGGCGAAGATCTGTCGGGCCTGAATGTTGGTCTTCTGGTCGATATTCCGGGTCGCATGGGCGAGGGGCAGTGGAAAGTCGCTGCCTATGTCGATGAACGCGCCAGCGGCAAGGCCTATAACGGGCTGCTGCAGATTTTTAGCGGTCAGGCCGGCGGCACCACTGGCCTGTTCACCATGCTGGTGAGCGAGATCATCGGGGCCGAGCGTGCTCCGGTCCAGATCGAACGGGACGGCAACAAGCGCAGGATTGCGATCGGTCGCAAAATCCAAGGTGAGATCGAGATGCTGGGCGGCAAAGACCCCGAGCATCCGGTAATGGTGTCGAACTCCAAATACTGGATGGGGCCAGACATCATCGTGGCGCGCGGAAACAAATCGAAAGTGCGCGATTATGGGCGCGTCTGGGATTTCGGTGGTAAATCCGCCGAGATCTGCCCGATTGACTGGCATGGGCCTAAGTGATGATCACCGGAGCCTATGCAAGGGAAATGGCGCGCTACAACCACTGGCAAAACAGCCAGTTGGCGGAATTTCTTCAAGCGCTCACGCCCGAGGAATTGATGCAGGAACGCGGGGCGTTTTTCGGCTCGATCATGGGCACGGCGAACCACTTGCTGTGGGGTGACTGGATCTGGATGTCACGCTTTGGCAAAGGTCCGGGACCGGAGAGCAACATCCACCGAGCCGGAGGGGGCATCCACGAAAGCGTGCATCTCTGCCCTGATCTCGATAGCTGGCTGGCTCTGCGCGTGGCTATGGATGACCGGATCTCGGATTGGGCGGATACGCTTGGGGATGAGGTTCTGTCGGGGCATTTCACATGGTACTCAGCCGCAAAAGAGGCTGATGTTACTTTGCCTTACGCGCAATGCGTGATGCATTTCTTCAACCATCAAACCCATCATCGTGGACAACTCCACAAAATGCTGACCGAAGCCGGTTCCGAGGCCCCGGTCAGCGATCTTTGCTTCATGCCAAAGGAGGGCTGAATGCCGCAAATATCCCTGTCTCGTCGCCTGCGTCGCACGCCGTTTTCCGAAGGCGTCGAAGCCGCTGGTGTCAAAGGCTACACGGTTTACAACCGGATGTTGTTGCCGACGGTCTTTGAAAGTGTCGAGGCCGACTACCATCACCTGAAGAAGAACGTGCAGGTCTGGGACGTCTCCTGTGAACGTCAGGTTGAACTGCGCGGGCCCGATGCTGCGCGTTTGATGCAAATGCTGACACCGCGCGACCTGCGTGGCATGCTGCCCGGGCAGTGCTTCTACGTGCCGATTGTTGACGAAACCGGCGGTATGTTAAACGATCCCGTGGCGGTGAAACTGTCGGAGGACCGCTGGTGGATCTCTATCGCAGACAGCGATTTGTTGCTATGGGTCAAGGGGTTGGCCAACGGATATCGTCTGGATGTGCTGGTTGACGAACCGGACGTGTCGCCGTTGGGCGTTCAGGGGCCAAAAGCAGATGAACTGATGGCCCGCGTTTTCGGAGACCGTGTGCGCGATATCCGTTTCTTCAAGTTCGACATGTTCGAATTCGAAGGGCGCGATCTTGCGGTTGCCCGCTCGGGCTACTCCAAGCAAGGCGGGTTTGAGATATATGTTGAGGGCAGCGATATTGGTATGCATCTGTGGAACGCTCTGTTCGCGGCGGGTGAAGACCTGGACGTGCGGGCCGGTTGCCCCAACCTGATCGAGCGGATCGAAGGTGGGTTGCTGTCCTACGGCAATGACATGACCGACGACAACACACCGCATGAATGCGGGCTGGGCAAGTTCTGCAATACGCATACCGCCATTGGCTGTGTAGGCCGGGATGCGTTGTTGCGTGTGGCCAAAGAAGGTCCGGTGCAACAGATACGTCCGATTGCGATCGACGGAGATGCGGTGCCGCCTTGTGTTCAGCCGTGGCCTGTCTTTGCGGACGGAAAGCAGGTGGGTCAGGTGACGTCTGCGGCCTGGTCTCCGGATTTCTCGACCAATGTTTCGATTGGTATGGTCAAGTTGAGCCATTGGGACGCTGGAACCAAGGTTGAGGTTGAAACACCTGACGGTATGAGGGGCGCGACTGTGCAGGGGCAGTTTTGGATCTAGCGGAGGTTGGGGGCTCTGCCCCCGTCGCTGCGCGACTCCCCCGGGATATTTTGGGCCAGGTGAAGGATTGGGCTGGCCGCCAAAAATGAAAGGATAGCAATATGTTCAATGCTTTGGTTATGGAAAAGGATGAAGAAAGCGGTCTGGCAAGCCCGTCTGTCAAGCAACTCTCGCTGGAGGATCTGCCTGACGGAGAGGTGACGGTTGCTGTTGAGTATTCGACGGTGAACTACAAGGACGGTTTATGCCTGTCGGCCAAAGGTGGTGGTCTAGTGCGGAACTACCCTCATGTGCCGGGGATTGACTATGCCGGAACGGTCGAGGCGTCCTCAGACGACCGTTACAAGCCCGGTGACAAGGTGGTTCTGACCGGCTGGCGAGTGGGTGAGGCCCATTGGGGTGGTTATTCGCAGAAGGCTAACGCTCGGGCCGATTGGTTGGTACCCTTGCCGGACGGGCTGGACGCGCGGCAGGCGATGGCCGTTGGAACCGCTGGGTTTACGGCCATGTTGGCAGTGATGGCGCTGGAGGATCACGGGTTGACGCCGGATCGTGGGCCTGTGCTGGTTACCGGTGCTGCAGGCGGTGTTGGATCGGTGGCGACGGCCATTCTGGGCAAGCTGGGCTATGAGGTCGCGGCTGTGACCGGGCGCCCAGAGACCGGAGACTACCTGAAATCGCTTGGCGCCACGACCATCGTGCCGCGTGAAGAGCTGAACGAGACCACGAAGCGCCCGCTGGAAAGCGAAACCTGGGCGGGCTGTGTCGATGCGGTTGGCGGTGACATGCTGGCGCGCGTTTTGGGGCAGATGAAGTATGGCTGCTCGGTCGCCGCGGTTGGACTTGCTGGCGGTGCGGGGTTGCCTGCAACAGTGATTCCCTTCCTGTTGCGCGGTGTGAACCTTCTGGGGATCGACAGCGTTATGCAGCCTTATGACAACCGCCTGCGGGCTTGGCAGCGCATTGCGACCGACCTGCCGATGGACAAGCTGGAGGCCATGGTGCATCCGGCCGCTCTGTCCGATTTGCCGCAGCTGGGTGCGGATATTCTGAAAGGTCAGGTCAAGGGCCGCGTTGTCGTCGACGTAAACGCCTGATCAAAGAAAATAGCCGGGGCAGAACTGCCCTGGCTTAACCTTCTGGGCGGCAAAAGGACCGAAACAGTTCTGGTCATTGCCGTAAATCATGCTCATGATTGCTATACATCCCAAATGCGATGGCTTAAGACCCATCCAAACAGCACTTGAAGACGGGGAGTGAGCAGCATGTCTGACGACTTCGAACTGGACACCGACGATCTAAAGCGCCGCATGGACGGCGCGATGTCCAATCTCAAAACTGAATTTGCCTCTCTGCGCACCGGGCGGGCCTCGGCCTCGATGCTGGAGCCGGTGATGGTGGATGCCTATGGCTCGATGACGCCGATCAACCAGGTTGGCACGGTCAACGTGCCTGAACCTCGGATGGTGACGGTGAATGTCTGGGACAAGGGTCTTGTGGGCAAGGTTGAAAAGGCGATCCGTGAAAGCGGGCTGGGCATCAACCCGCAGCTGAACGGCACCATCATCATGCTGCCGATCCCGGAACTGAACGAAGAACGCCGCCGTGAGTTGGGCAAGGTTGCCGGGCAATATGCCGAAAGCGCGCGGGTTTCGATCCGCAATGTGCGCCGGGACGGTATGGATCAGATCAAGAAAGCGAAATCGGACGGAATGTCCGAAGATGACCAGAAGTTCTGGGAGAGCGAAGTTCAGGATCTGACCGACACGATGATCAAAGCTGTTGATGCCGCGCTTGAGACCAAGCAGTCGGAAATCATGCAGGTCTGAGCCGGTACTGATGCCCAAGGATCCCCATACGGACGTGCAGGCTGGCCCAAAGCATGTCGCAATTATCATGGATGGCAATGGTCGGTGGGCGCAGGCGCGTGGCCGCCCTCGGCTTTTTGGTCACCACGCAGGTGCGCGGCGCGTACGTGAGGTGGTCGAGGCCTGTCCGGGGTTGGGCATTAAATACCTAACTGTCTTTGCGTTTTCGACGGAAAACTGGAAGCGGACTCAGGTCGAAGTTGCTGGCCTCATGAGCCTGTTTCGGCGCTACATCATCAAGGAAACCCGCACTCTGGCCGAGAACGGCATTCGCGTGCGCTTTATCGGTGATCGGGTCCGCTTGGATGCCAAGCTGATCGACCTGATGGATTCGCTGGAAGAGGCAACGAAGGACAACGATTTGGTCCATTTGACCGTCGCGTTGAACTATGGCGGCCGGGATGAGGTGGCGCGGGCCACAAAACGTCTTGCACGGGATGTGGCCGAAGGGCGGCTGAAGCCCGAGGATGTGGATGAAGAAACCCTGCCCAAGTATCTGGATACACGCGTTCTTCCCGATCCCGATCTGGTCATTCGCACCAGCGGAGAGGCGCGGATCTCAAATTTTCTCCTCTGGCAGTCGGCCTATTCCGAATACGAATTTATTGACACGCTCTGGCCGGATTTCACTGCGGCCGAATTGGAGCGTCTGTGCCGCAACTACGGCTCGCGCGAGCGGCGTTTCGGAGCGGTTCTGGCATGAGCGAAGGCCGATGGTCTGATCTGACCGCACGGATTCTGTCCGCAGTCGTTTTGGTCGCAATCGGCGCGGTTGAGGTATGGCTGGGCGGGTTGTGGTTTGAAAGCTTCATCGCGGTTGCCTGCGGTTTGATGACCTGGGAACTGGTACGCATGATCGAACCGCAGCGCGGAGGCATGGCCATGCAACTCGGTATTCTGACCGGGGTTGCGGTGATCATCAGCTATCACGTGCCGCCGCTCTATAAGTTGCCGTTTCTGGTGGCTCCGGCGCTGGTCGGGGCAGGGCAGGTCACCCGTTCGCGCGGGTTGTACTTTCTGTTCGCCTTGTGGATCGCGGGCGCTGGTCTGGGTTTCATCTCCATCCGTGAAAACATGGGCTTCGGCTGGATGGTCTGGCTGATTGCGGTCGTCGTGGCCACGGATGTTGCCGGGTATTTCGTGGGCAAGGCCATTGGTGGCCCGAAATTCTGGCCCAAGGTCAGCCCCAAGAAGACATGGTCGGGCACGGCAGGTGGCTGGGTCGCGGCGGGCCTTGTTGGCGCGGGCTTCGCACTGCATGGCGGGTTCGGGGTGCCCTTCGTTCTGGTCTCGGTTCTGGCGTCCATGGCCAGCCAGGCGGGCGATATCGTTGAAAGCGCGGTCAAACGGAATTTCGGCGTCAAGGACAGCTCGAACCTCATACCGGGGCATGGCGGGTTTCTCGACCGGTTTGATGGCATGATGGGTGCGGCGTTGTTTGTGCTGATCGCAGGGCTGGTTTACGCACCCGGAGAGATGTGATGCGCAAAGTCTCGATCCTTGGGGCGACCGGATCAATTGGTCAGAATGCGATTGACCTCATTGCGCGCGATATCGAAGCCTATGACGTGGTCGCCCTGACAGGTGGCGCGAATATCCGGCAACTGGCCGAGGATGCCCGACGGCTTGGCGCGCAACTCGCGGTCACCGCGTTTGAGGACCGATTGCAGGACCTGCGCGATGCGTTGCAGGGCAGCGGGATTGAGGTGGCGGCGGGTCAGAGCGCGATCGTTGAGGCCGCCGCGCGCCCCGCGGACTGGGTGTTGTCCGCAATCGTTGGCGCTGCGGGTCTCGCGCCTGGCATTGAGGCGTTAAAACACGGCGCAACGCTGGCGCTTGCCAATAAAGAGACTCTGGTCTGTGCAGGCGCCTTGGTTTTGCATACGGCCCACGAGAACGATGCGCGTGTGTTGCCCGTCGATAGTGAGCATTCGGCGGTATTTCAGGCTTTGGTCGGTGAGGATATGGACGCGGTCGAACGCGTTATCATCACCGCAAGTGGCGGAGCGTTCAGGGATTGGCGGCTTGAGGATTTGGCGTCCGCGACCGTTACACAAGCCTCCAACCATCCGAACTGGGACATGGGGCAGCGCATCACGATTGATAGTGCATCCATGTTCAATAAAGCGCTTGAAGTCATTGAAACCCGAGAGTTCTTTCGCGTCGATCCGGGCCAGATCGAGGTTTTGGTACATCCCGAATCCATTGTCCATGCGATGGTCGGGTTTCGGGACGGGGCTCTAATGGCGCACCTGGGCCCGCCGGACATGCGGCATGCAATCGGCTATGCTCTGCACTGGCCCGAACGGCGCGATCTGCCGGTTGAGAGGCTGGATCTGGCGCAACTCAGCCAGTTACGCTTTTCCCATCCCGACCTGAACCGCTATCCCGCGCTGAAACTGGCGCGCGACGTGATGGCCCTCGGCGGCCTTTCGGGGGCGGTTTTCAATGCTGCGAAAGAGCGCGCGCTGGATCACTTCATCGCGGGCCGGGTCGGTTTCACGACCATGGCGGAGGTCGTCTCGCGCGTTCTGGACCGTTTTGATGCCGAGGATGGCCTTATTAACGCCCCTTTGACCCTTGATAACGTACAGCAAACGGACCATCTCGCACGGCAGTGGGCGGATGAAGCCGTGATCAAACGAGCAGGATAGAGTTTTGGACGTACTTTCGCTGATCCCTCAGTTCGGAAATTTGCTCTGGACGATTGTGGCCTTTGTGATCGCCCTGTCCGTGATCGTCGCGGTTCACGAGTACGGGCATTACATCGTTGGCCGCTGGTCCGGCATTCATGCCGAGGTGTTCTCGATCGGGTTCGGCCCTGTTCTGTGGAGCCGCGTGGATAAACGCGGTACGCGGTGGCAGATCGCTTTGTTACCCTTTGGCGGCTATGTGAAGTTCCTTGGGGATGCCAATGCAGCGTCGGGCAAGGATGAAGAGGCGATGGATGACATCGCTCAGCAGCAGCCGGAATATCTGCGCCATACTATGCACGGCGCACCCCTGTGGGCGCGAACCGCCACTGTGGCGGCGGGGCCGGTGTTCAACTTCGTCATGTCCATTCTGGTCTTTGGCCTGATCTTCTGGTCTCAGGGTGTCACGCGTGAGCCGCTGACGGTTGGAGAACTGAAGCCGCTGCCGGGAACAGAGCAGGGGTTGCAGGAGGGTGATGAGATTCTGGCCATTGCCGGGATTGAAGTCCCTGATTTCGATGAAGAAGGCGCGTGGAGCGACTTCACCGACGCGCTACCGGTCGAGCCAGTGCTGGACTATACAGTCCTGCGCGATGGCGAAACGCTGGATGTCGCAGCCCCTTGGCTGTTCCCGCCGCTGATTCAACAGGTCACGCCGCGCAGTGCGGCGTTTGATATCCAGCTGGAAGGGGGCGACGTCATCACCTCGGTTGATGGAGATCCGATCTTTGCCTTCGAGCAGCTGAAAGAACATGTCGAAGGCTCGGACGGTCGGGTGTTGTTGCTGAACGTCTGGCGTGACGGGGCCGAGCTTGAATTCGCGCTTGCTCCGCGTCGGACCGATGAACCAAAGCCAGATGGCGGGTTTGTCACCCATTGGCGGATCGGGATCGTTGGCGGCATGATGCTGCAACCCGCGACCGAGCCTGCGGGGCTTTGGGATTCGCTGGTTGGCGGAGTGGGTCAGACCGGGCGCATCATCGAAGGGTCTCTGTCCGGCATGTGGCACATGATTACCGGCGCGATCAGCACCTGTAATATTTCGGGTCCGATCGGAATTGCCGAGACCTCGGGCGCCATGGCCAGCCAGGGCGCGCAGAACTTCATCTTCTTTATCGCGGTGCTGTCAACGGCTGTGGGTCTTCTGAACCTTTTCCCGATCCCGGCGTTGGACGGAGGGCACCTCGTGTTCTACGCCTATGAAGCGGTCTCGGGCAAACCGCCCAGCGACAAAGCGCTGCGGATTTTGATGACACTCGGGATTGCGGTGGTTCTCAGCCTCATGGTTTTCTCGGTCAGTAACGATCTGTTCTGCTGATTGTGGCGCAAGCGGCGCAATCGCGCCGCATTGCTGCCTCATTTCAGGGGTAAAAAATAGCCGCTGAAAATGAGGCGGCCATGACCAAAGCTATTCAAAAATCCTATCAGAGTGTCAGCGTCCTGTTTGTTCTGAACTGGGATGTGCTTTTGTGCTTTGGTCTGACGGCGCTGGCGCTTGCCGGCGGCGCGTATCTCGCCGGTCTCTGATTCCCCAAAACCCTGTAAGAATGCGTGTCAGGTGACCTATCGTCGCCCCGTTGGTTTTGGAGTTTTGACAAGCGCATTCAATCTCGTTACTCAGCATTAAGTCCTAAATTTTTGGGTAGAGAAAAAATGGCTGACGGGCGAGGCGCGGGTATATCCTGCGGAGGGCAGATGACAACAAACAAGATTTTGTGGCGCACACGATCATTTCTTTTTCTTACTGCGGCAATGGGTTTACTGGCTTTACCGCATGCAGCACAGGCGCAAAACTTCACCATCAACTCCTTCGAGGTTGAGGGGAACCGGCGCATCGAGACCGGCACAATCATCCAGCGGACGGGAATCGAACCCGGGCAGACGGTTTCGGCCGGTCAGTTGAACGACGCTTATCAGCGTGTGCTTGACAGTGGTGTTTTTGAGACAGTCGAATTGACACCTCGTGGCACGACTCTGGTGATCGAGGTGCAGGAATACCCGACGATCAACCAGATCAGCATCGAAGGGAATCGACGCGTCAAAGATGATCTTTTGTTGGATGTGATCTCGTCTGAGCCGCGCCGTGTTTTCACTCCGCAGGCAGCCGAGGCGGACGCCGATCTGATTGCCGAAGTCTATTCCGCCCAAGGTCGTGTTTCGGCAACCGTAATTCCGCGCGTAATCCGCCGAAACGACAACCGCGTCGATCTGGTATTCGAGGTTGCAGAAGGTACCACGATCGAGGTTGAACGTGTCAGTTTCGTCGGCAACCGTGCCTTCTCGGACCGCCGCCTGCGTCGCGTGCTTGAGACCAAACAGGCGACCTTCCTGCGGACGTTCTTCCGCAACGATACGTTCATCGGGGACCGGATCGAGTTCGACAAACAGGTCATCCGGGATTTCTACCTGTCACGTGGTTATGTCGACTTCCGTGTGAACAGTGCCAATGTTGAATTCACCCGCGAGCGGGATGCTTTCTTCTTGGTCATGAATATCACCGAAGGGCAGAAGTTCTCGTTCGGCAGAATCACGACCGTAAGCGAGATCCCGGGTGTTGATCCGTCGATCTATCAGGATGCTCTGAAGATCAAACCGGGCGTGACCTATTCGCCGACCCTGATCGAGAACTCGATTGCGCGTCAGGAGCGGTTGGGTGTGAAGCAGGGCGTGGATTTCCTGCGGGTCGAACCGCGCGTAACACGCAACCCGCGTGATCTGACGCTGGATGTGGAATTCGTCCTCAGCCGTGGGCCACGGATTTTCGTGGAACGCATTGATATCGAGGGCAACACAACAACGCTGGACCGGGTGATCCGTCGTCAGTTCGACACCGTGGAAGGCGACCCGTTCAACCCACGTGAAATCCGTCAAGCGGCTGAGCGGATCAACGCACTAGGCTTCTTTGCAAATGCAGAGGTCGAGCCGCGCGAAGGATCCTCGCCCAGCCAGGTGATCCTAGATGTGGATGTCGAGGAACAACCAACCGGCTCGCTGAGTCTTGGTGGTAGCTACTCGGTTTCTGATGGTTTCGGTGTTGCCATCGGCCTGAATGAATCGAACTTCTTGGGCAGGGGCCAGAACCTTGGTCTGACCATCTCAACCGCTCAGGACTCCGAGCAATATTCGCTAAGCTTTACTGAGCCATACCTTTTGGGCCGCAAACTGCGTTTTGATCTGGGTCTTGGTGTCGCGACCACAAATTCCAGTTTTGCCAGCTATGATACGGACCGGTTGTTCTTTAACCCACAGCTGACCTATGCGATCGGCGAACTGTCGGCCCTGCGTGTGCGCTATGGCTGGGAACGCTCGGAAATGACCCAGCAGGACAACGAGACGAACGGTGCGGTCATCACATCGGAGATCGCACAGGGTGAGCGGGTCAACAGCAGCTTTGGCCTGACCTATGTCTATGACAGCCGTATCGGCGGCCTGAACCCGAATGCGGGTGTGCTGTTCGAACTTGGCTTTGATGCCGCTGGTCTGGGTGGCGACAACAAATTCTTCAAGACCACTGCGCGCACGATCGCGCAGACCCGTGTTTGGAACGAAGAAGTCGTTCTGCGCGCAACGCTCGAGGCCGGCGCGCTGCATTGGTCGGGGAATGACTTCAGCCGTACCATCGACCGTTTCGTTCTGGGGCCGAACACCTTCCGCGGATTTGAGCCGGCCGGTATTGGCCCGCGTGATCTGTCCAACGGGCAGGACGACGCCATCGGCGGCAACTACTACTGGGTGGCGCGGTTCGAAAGTGACTTCCCATTAGGGCTGCCGGAAGAACTGGGCCTACGGGGCGGTTTGTTCTACGACGTCGGCAACCTTTACAACATCAATGACGTAAATACCGCAGGTGCAAATATTGTGGGTGCGGATGGCTCCATTCGTCACGTCATCGGTGTGTCGGTTCTGTGGGAAACACCGTTCGGCCCGCTGCGCTTCAACTTCTCGAAAGCGTTGAAGAAGGAAGACTTCGACAAGGAACAGAATTTCGACCTGACCGTTCAGGCTCGGTTCTGATCCGGTATGCGGTTGCGAATATCTAGACGCGTATGGGGCCCGGTTCGGGCCCTTTGCCTTTTGCTGGGCCTTGTGCTTGCGTCCCAAGCGGTAGCGCAGCAATTGGGCGTGCGTGATCCGCTGGTCCTGACCATCTCAAGTGACCGGTTGTTTGCGGATTCGGCGTTCGGCCAGCGCGTGCTGCGCGAGATCGAAACCGAGGGCGCGCAGCTCGCGGAAGAGAATGAGCGGATCGTCGCGGAACTCAGCAGCGAAGAGAAAGACCTAACTCAAAAACGCGCGGAGCTGGCCCCAGAGGATTTCCGCCCTCTTGCGCAGGCCTTCGACGAAAAGGTGCAATCGCATCGCGAAGGCCAGCGCGCCAAACTGGACGCTTTGGCCAGGCGTAGCGAAGAAAGCCGCCAAACGTTTTATGCCCTGGCGCAGCCCGTTCTAATCGAGCTTATGCGCGAAACAGGGGCCGCCGTCGTGCTGGAGCGCGCGAATGTATTCCTAAGCGCCGACACCTCCGACATTACCGATGATGCGATTGCCCGCATCAATGCCGCAATTGGCGATGGAACCGGCCTTCAGGATGGCACAGGCGAATAGGTTCGCTTGCCCTCGGGGGCGGGTATTGCTAACCACGCGGAAACTGACACTTCCAAATAACGGGACGAGTGAACGATGACGACGGAAACCAAAAGCGCCGACATTCAGCTGATTCAGCGGATATTGCCGCATCGCTATCCGTTTCTGCTGGTCGATAAGGTGGTCGACATCGACGGCTATCAATCGGCCCGTGGTATCAAGAATGTCACCATGAACGAGCCTCATTTCCAGGGCCACTTCCCCGGAACGCCGATCATGCCGGGTGTCACCATAGTTGAGGCGATGGCGCAAACCTCGGGCGTGATGCTGGGTGTCGGTATGGATGTCATTGATACCGAGCTGCTGATCTATTTCATGAGCATCGACAAATGCAAATTCCGCCGCAAGGTGGTGCCGGGTGACGTGCTGGAAATGCATGTCGAAACCCTGCGCGGCAAGAAGGGCGGCAAGCTGTTCAAGTTCCACGGCCGCGCCACCGTTGATGGTGAGGTCGCAGCCGAAGCCGAATTCTCGGCCTATGTCGATTGGGACATGGAAAAAACGACATGAGCGGAATTCACCCAAGCGCAATCATCGAAGAGGGTGCGCAGATCGGTCAGGACTGTGTAATTGGTCCGTTCTGCTACGTGGGTCCTCAGGTCAAACTGGGCGACCGGGTCGAGCTGAAGACGCATGTGGTCGTCACAGGTGATACCACGGTCGGCGACGATACTGTGATCTTCAACTTCTCAGTGATCGGAGAGATCCCGCAAGATTTGAAATTCGGGGGCGAGAATACGCGGCTTGAGATCGGCCAGCGCAACCGCATCCGCGAGCATGTGACCATTAACACGGGCACCGAAGGCGGTGGTGGTGTGACGCGGATCGGTGACGATTGCCTGTTCATGGCCGGTGTGCACGTGGCCCATGACGTTCAGATCGGCAACCGTGTGATTATGGTGAACCACGCGGGCGCGGCGGGGCATTGTATCGTCGAAGATGACGTAATCGTTGGCGGAATCTCGGGCCTGCACCAATGGGTCCGCGTCGGTCGCGGCGCTATCATAGGCGCGCTGACCATGGTGCCAAACGACGTCATCCCTTACGGTCTGGTGCAAGCGCCACGCGGCGAGTTGGACGGGCTGAACCTTGTTGGCCTGAAACGTCGCGGTGTATCGCGTGAGGATATCTCGGCTCTGCGGGCTGCGTTCAAGGAACTGTCCGGCGGCGAGGGGACTTTTCAGGAACGCGCCCATCGCGCAGGCAAGGACACCGACAGCGAATATGTTCAACGCATTGTCGAGTTCGTCACCGGTCAATCAGATCGCTCGTTCCTGACGCCGAGGAAATAACCAAATGCTGGCTTTGATCGCGGGAACGGGTGTTCTACCGGACGCTGTCGTGGACGCTCTGCCAGACCGTCCGTTGGTCTGCGCGATGGAGGGGTTCGAACCTGAGAGCCTGACTCTAGACGTCGTTTTCCGTCTGGAACAGCTCGGCAGCTTTCTTGCGGATCTCAAGGCGCGCGGCGTGACACAGATCTGCATGGCGGGTGCGGTGCAGCGGCCCAAAGTCGATCCCGCGCGGATTGATGCCGCAACGATGCCTTTGGTGCCGATCATTCAAAAGGCGATGATGTCTGGTGATGATGGCGCTTTACGCGCTGTGATCGGTATCTTTGAGGATGCGGGCCTGGCCGTCAAAGCCGCGCATGAGATCGCACCTGATCTGCTACCACCGCTGGGATGCCTAACCGAGACGCACCCGTCCGAGGCCGATCTGGCCGATGCCGACCGTGCCGCAGGTATTCTGCGCGCGATGGGCAGTGCCGATATCGGTCAGGCCTGTGCCGTCTCCAAAGGGCAGGCTCTGGCGGTTGAGAGCATTTTTGGCACTGCGTGGATGTTGCAATCGCTGACCCAGCGCCCGGATGCGGGCGGCGGGGTTCTGTTCAAAGGTCCGAAACCCGATCAGGATCGGCGCGTTGATCTGCCTGCCATCGGTCCGGAAACCGTCACCGATGCGGTGGCCGCCGGTCTGACGGGCATCGTCATCGAAAAAGGTGGCGTGATGGTGCTGCGGCGGGATCATGTCATCGCCGAGTGCAACCGCCTTGGCCTGTTCCTCTTTGTGCGCGAGCGGGCCGTCTGATGCGTGTTTTTCTGGTCGCCGGAGAACCTTCGGGCGACCGGCTGGGCGGCGCGTTGATGGAGGGCCTAAAGGCGCTGGTCCCTGACGTCGCGTTTGACGGGGTTGGCGGGCCGTTGATGCAGGCTCAGGGCCTGAACAGCCGCTTTCCCATGTCCGAACTCAGCGTCATGGGGTTGGTCGAAGTTCTGCCCAAGTTCTTCCACCTCAAGCGCCGGATATCTGAGACGGCACAGGCTGTGCTGGAGACACAGCCGGATGTTTTGATCACCATCGACAGCCCGGATTTCTCATTGCGTGTGGCCAAACTGGTCAAGGCGAGCAGTGACATTCGCACTGTTCACTATGTCGCCCCCAGCGTCTGGGCCTGGCGTCCAGGGCGGGCCGACAAGATGGCCAAGGTAATTGACCACGTTCTGGCGCTGCTTCCTTTCGAGCCGCCCTACATGGAACGCGCCGGGATGGAGTGCGATTTTGTCGGCCACCCGGTGGCAAGCGAACCGCAGGCGACGCAAGCGGACATCAAGGCCTTTCGAGACGCCCATGATCTGGGGGATGCGCCGCTGTTGCTGGCCCTGCCGGGTTCGCGCCGGGGAGAAGTCGACCGGCTTGCACCTGTCTTTGGCGAGGCGCTCTCGCTCTACCTTAGGACCCGCCCAGAAACGCGGGTTATTGTGCCAGCGGTGGCCCATATGGTCGACACGGTGACGGATCATCTGCGCAGCTGGCCCGGATCACCTGTGGTGGTTGACCCACGTGATCTGCCCTCGGATCAGGCGTTGACGCAAAAGCGGGCGGCTTTTGCGGCGGCGGATTTGGCTTTGGCAGCGTCAGGGACCGTGTCACTGGAACTGGCCGCTCAGGCCACGCCGATGGTGATCGCCTATAACCTCAACTGGCTGACAACTCTGATCGCTAAGCGGATGGTGCATTTGGACACGGCTACGCTGGTCAATCTGGTATCGGACACGCGGACGGTGCCCGAGTGTCTGCTAGACGATTGCCAGCCCGACCAGATCGCCGAAGCCCTGACAAAGGTCGCCGCGAACCCGGAAGCGCAACGTGAGGCCATGGCGCTCACGATGGATCTTCTGGGCCGCGGCGGCGAAGCGCCTGGGCTTCGCGCGGCGAAGGCCGTTTTAGCCCGGATGACCAAAGCTGATGCTTGAGTATCTGCTCTTTTCGGTCTCTGCTGGGGTTGTGATGGTGTCGACCAATCTCGACAATCTGGCCGTGTTGTTGGGGCTGATGCTGGTGATG
The DNA here is from genome assembly GCF_056541705.1 of Ruegeria sp. AG1. Lineage (NCBI taxonomy): Bacteria > Pseudomonadati > Pseudomonadota > Alphaproteobacteria > Rhodobacterales > Roseobacteraceae > Ruegeria > Ruegeria sp. AG1. The sequence goes on from NZ_JBQFYU010000002.1 coordinate 219,451, forward strand.
GATCACCGCCGCTCGCTTATTGGGTTTGCCGTTGCGCATGGGCTTGTCCTGTGCCTGTCATTGGCCGTCGCGACAGGTTTAAGCCAGAGCGGACTGCCGGAGTGGATCGGGTATCTTGGGATCGTTCCGCTAGCGCTTGGCTTGCGCGGTATCTGGCAGCAGATTTCAGGAGTTGAGCAGACAGACGACACGCCAAAGGGCGCAGTGACCTCGGTCGTGACACTGTTTCTCAGCCTGTCGGTCGATACATTCGCCGTGATGACGCCCTTGCTGGCAGATTCCAGTCCTGCGTTCCGGCTGGCGGCTCTGATTGGCGCGGCTTGTGCTTCGGCAAGTTTGGCAGCCGTTGCTGCCTGGGGTGCGCCTCATGCGCAGAAACTAGGCCCGCGCGTCACTCGGCTCGAAAGGATCGCGCCTTATATCATGGTCTGCGTCGGGCTCTACATCCTGCTGAACTCGCCGACCGATATTCTCTGATCTGTGTCGGTGTTGTGAACGAAGCGGCGTTGCAGTTGGACCTGCAGCTTGCGATACCCTGCGGCAGAAGGAGAGCCTTAATGACCCGTATTCCCGCCTTGACCGACGATGACATGACACCGGCCGCGCGTGCGGCGCATGCGGAATTGGGTGCATATGGGCCGTTCGACAATTGGGCGCGGGTGGCGGCGCATTGCCCTCCGGTTCTGGAACATGTCAGCGGGATGCTCACCACCTTGCGCGCGCAGGCCACCCTTCCGCGTCGCGCGTTGGAGCTGGCGATGGTCACGGTTTCCAAACTGAACGCCTGTGACTATTGCGTGTCGCATCACACGCCCTTGCTGACCGTGGCAGGTCTCAGCGCAGAAGGCGTAGCGCGGCTGCCCAAGGTCGAGGATCACCCCGAGCTGGATTCCTGTGACGAGGCAGTGGTCCGCTATGCCGAAGCAGTGACCACCCGCTCAGGCCGGATGCGCGACGCCGAGGTCTCGGACCTGAAAGAGTGGTTCACTGACGCGCAGATCGTTGAACTGACATGGCGCATTGCCCTGTGCGGAGCATTCAACCGGTTCAACGATGCCCTTCAGATCCAGATCGAACCCGAGGTCACGCCGGTCTCGGCCTAGTAGCCGCGCCAAATCCAGCCGCCGCCAAAAATGCGACTGCTGTTTGGGTCGTAGAACACGCAGGCCTGACCGGGCGAGATACCTTCCTCGGGTGTCAGCAATTTGACCTCGGCTGTGGTGTCAGACAATGGTCGAATGATCGCCTCACGTGGGGGGCGGGTCGAGCGCACCTTGACCGACACATGCCATTCGTCGCGTGACGTGAAGGGTTCATCGCCCAGCCAGTTGATCTCACGCACCGGGACCTTGCGGGTTGCCAGCATCTCTTTCGGGCCGACGACGACCTGTTTTTTGTCGACATCCAGTTTCACCACGTATAGCGGCTCGCTCAGACCTCCGATACCCAACCCTCGGCGCTGTCCGATCGTGTAGTGGATCACGCCGTTATGCTGCGCCAGAACGCGGCCATCGGCATGGACAATCTCACCGGGTTCAGCCGCACCGGGGCGCAGCTTTTCGATGACGCTGGCATAGTTGCCGTTGGGAACAAAGCAGATGTCCTGACTGTCGGGCTTGTCCGCCACCGCCAGCCCATATTGGGCGGCCATTTCGCGGGTCGCATCCTTCGAGGGCAGGTGGCCCAGAGGGAAGCGCAGGAAAGCCAGCTGCTCGGGCGTGGTCGAGAACAGGAAGTAGGACTGATCGCGGTTCGCATCCTCGGCGCTGTGCAGCTCAGGCCCTTTTGGTCCCATCTTTCGCTGGATATAGTGGCCGGTCGCCATGCAATCAGCTTCTAGGTCTTTGGCCGTTTCCAGCAGGTCTTTGAACTTTACCCGCTCATTGCAGCGAATGCAGGGCACAGGTGTCGCGCCCGCCAGATAGCTGTCGGCGAATTCGTCAATCACAGCGTCCTTGAAGATGTTCTCATAATCCAGAACGTAATGCGGGAAACCACGCTCTTCGGCCACACGGCGCGCGTCGTGGATATCGATCCCAGCACAGCACGCGCCTTTTTTGGCCAGCGCCGCACCGTGGTCGTACAGCTGCAACGTGACGCCCACGACATCATAGCCCTGATCCGCCAGATACGCGGCCACGACGGAGCTGTCGACGCCGCCCGACATAGCAACCACCACCCGCGTTTCCGAGGGTGGTTTGGCAAAGCCAAGCGAATTGAGTTGAGTCTCGGCGGCGAGGGCCATGGCGATTCCATTCCGGATTAAGAAAGACCGTCGGAATATAAGAAAATTCTAGACACTCTCAAGAGGCGGTTTCACGCAGCATTAAGTAGGCTGGTGTCAGCTTTGTCGCAGCAGAAAAGGGTTGAGAGATGTATTTGCACAAAGTTGAAGGTCCGCGGTCTGTAACCCTGCCGGATGGCACGATTTTGTCGCAGGCCGATCTGCCGCCGCAAGACACGCGGCGCTGGGTGGCGTCGCGCAAGATCCTGGTCGTGCGAGGGGTACTATATGGCCTGATCACGTTGTCCGAGGCCAAGAATCGCTACGGTATCAGCGATGAAGAATTCAACCTCTGGGTCTCCGCCGTAGCAGAGCATGGCGTTGATGCTCTGAAGGTCACCGCATTAAAAAAATATCGACAACCTAAAGGCGAAAGTGAATAAATGATTCAACGGTAACGCAAGATTAACCATTCTTGGTCAGGTTTATTTTCAATTGGAAGTTTTGACCCAAATTGGAGCAGTGAAATGAGAATACTTCTTGTCGAGGATGATCCTACCACGTCCAAAAGCATTGAATTGATGCTGACGCATGCCAACCTGAACGTATATGCGACGGACCTTGGGGAAGAAGGGATCGACCTGGCGAAACTCTATGATTACGATCTCATTCTTTTGGACCTGAACCTGCCGGATATGAATGGGCATGAGGTTCTGCGCCAACTGCGTATCGCTCGGGTGGAAACGCCGATTTTGATCCTGTCCGGCGCTGATGATACCGAGAGCAAAATTAAGGGCTTCGGGTTTGGGGCAGACGATTATCTGACCAAACCGTTCCATCGAGAAGAACTGGTGGCCCGTATCCACGCTATCATTCGCCGCTCCAAAGGCCATTCGCAATCGGTGATTCACACCGGTCGTGTTGCGGTCAATCTGGATGCGAAAACCGTTGAGGTTGATGGTCAGACAGTGCATCTGACCGGCAAAGAATATCAGATGCTCGAACTGCTGAGCTTGCGAAAGGGCACAACTCTTACGAAAGAGATGTTCCTCAATCACCTCTATGGCGGCATGGACGAACCCGAATTGAAGATCATCGACGTGTTTATTTGCAAGCTGCGCAAGAAGCTGAGCAACGCAACGGGCGGTGACAACTATATCGAAACCGTATGGGGGCGCGGCTACGTTTTGCGTGACCCGCAAAGCAACTCCCTCGACGAGACGCGGATGGCGGTCAACGCCTGACGTTCGAAGACACTTGCCCCCTATGGTCCAGAGGGTGGCATATCCACTCACCGCTCAGCACATCTGGACCTAGCCATGACCTCGCCCTATCACTGAGGTCCAGAATAAAGTGACAGGGCGAGGCCATGAGCAATTCTATCTCGATAGCAGACCTGACAGAGGATGAGGCACGCGTCGAACTCGCGCGCCTTGCAGACCTGCTCTTGCGGGCCAACAGGCTGTATCACGGGGAAGACGCGCCTGAGATTTCGGATGCCGAATACGATGCGCTGAAACGGCGAAATGCCGAGATCGAGGAGAAATTTCCTCATTTAAAACGCTCTGACAGTCCAAGTGATCAAGTTGGCGCGCGCCCGGCGGACGGGTTCACCAAAGTCACGCATGCACAGCGCATGATGTCATTGGGCAATGCGTTTGATGATGAGGATGTTGCGGATTTCGACCGCTCGGTTCGCAAATATCTCGGTCTGTCTGCGGATGCCCCATTGGCTTATACGGCTGAGCCCAAGATCGATGGGCTTTCATTGTCCCTGCGGTATGAGCAGGGAAAACTGGTCCAAGCCGCCACACGGGGCGATGGAGAAGTGGGAGAGAATGTGACGGCGAATGCCCGAACGATCTCTGATATTCCGCACACAATCCAAGGTGCTCCCGATATTCTGGAAGTACGCGGTGAGGTCTACATGTCTCACGCGGATTTCGAAGCGCTTAATGAACGTCAAGCTGAGGCTGGCGGCAAACCCTTTGCCAACCCCAGAAATGCGGCGGCCGGTTCGTTGCGACAGCTGGATGCCGAAATCACGCGCGCGCGTCCGCTGAAGTTCTTTGCCTACGCGTGGGGAGAGCTGTCGGCCCCTCTGGCGGAGACGCAAGATGGGGCGATTGAGCGTCTGAAAAGCTATGGGTTCTCGACCAATCCTCTGACATGTTTGTGCAAGACAACTCAGGAAATGTTGGCGCACTACCGGTCGATCGAAGAACAACGCGCGACGCTGGGCTATGACATCGACGGCGTGGTTTACAAGGTGGATGATCTTGGGCTGCAAGCCCGTCTCGGGTTTCGATCAACGACACCCAGATGGGCCATCGCGCATAAATTCCCCGCCGAATTGGCCTGGACCCGGCTGGAAGCAATTGACATTCAGGTCGGTCGCACCGGCGCGCTCAGCCCTGTTGCGCGTTTGCATCCGGTTACAGTTGGCGGAGTTGTGGTTTCGAATGCAACGCTGCACAACGAAGACTATATCGCCGGGCGCGATGCCAAGGGTGGCACCATCCGGGATGGCAAGGACATCCGAGAGGGGGACTGGGTACAGGTCTACCGCGCCGGCGATGTGATCCCTAAGATCGCGGATGTCGACCTTTCGAAACGACCCGAAGATGCAGTTCCTTATGAGTTCCCGCGCACGTGTGGGAAGTGTGGAAGTGCGGCGGTTCGCGAAGAAGGTGACGCGGTGCGGCGCTGTACGGGCGGCATGATCTGCCCTGCGCAAGCTGTTGAGAAATTGAAGCATTTCGTGTCTCGCAAGGCCTTCGATATAGAAGGCTTGGGCGCAAAACAGATCGAGATGTTCTATGAAGATCCTGTCCTGCCGATCAAAACGCCTGCCGATATCTTCAATCTGCAAGAGCGGGACTCAAGTGCTCTGTCCCGTTTGAAAAATCGCGAAGGATGGGGGGACACCTCGGCCAGTAATCTGTTTGCAGCCATTGATGAGAAACGGACCATTCCCTTTGCGCGCTTGCTGTTTGGCCTTGGCATCCGCCATGTAGGTGAGGTCGTCGCACGAGATCTTGCGCTGCACTACCGCGACTGGGAGGCAATGTCCCAAGCGGTCGATTCCGCGCGCCCGGCGGCGCTTGCGTATCGCGCCGCGGATCAAGCGGAAGAGGCTGAACGGTTGGCCGCCGCCTCTCAAGGACGTCGGGCACGGATCAAGGAAAGCCGCGCCGCCGCCATCGCGGAATTGTCCGTGCCCGAGGAGGCCTCGACCGCGTGGTCGGATTTGATTGCGGTTGACGGGATCGGCGCGACGGTTGGTTTGGCCCTGTCCGACGCCTTCGCCAACGTCGAAGAGCGACAGGCTTTTGATGCGCTCAAGGCGCATTTGACCGTCGTGCCTCCCGATGCGCCAGCCTCAGAAAGCCCGGTGGCGGGCAAGACCGTGGTTTTCACCGGCACGCTGGAAAAGATGACACGTGCCGAAGCCAAGTCGCGGGCCGAGGCGTTGGGAGCCAAAGTCTCAGGGTCGGTCAGTAAGAAGACCGATATTCTGATTGCGGGGCCGGGTGCTGGCTCCAAGGCCAAAAAGGCGGCAGAGTTGGGGATCGAAACCCTGGATGAGGATGGCTGGTTGCAGCTGATCGACGGCGCATGAGCGGACGGCCAGAATCCTTGTTTCCCCTGTTCGCAGGGGTTGAAACCTTGGAGGGGGTCGGCCCGAAGACCGCTCAGGCGATGGCGCAGGCCGGGATGGAAAGCCCGCGCGACGTTCTGTTTGGCTTGCCCTATGCCGTGATTGATCGACGCAGGCGCGACACGATCCAAGGGGTTGATCTACCGTCGACGTTGACGGTTGAGGTGACGGTCGGACCGCATCGCCCATCTCGGAACAGGGGCGGTGCGTACCGGGTCCATGTCGAGGACAGTCAGGCCGATTTCCAACTGGTGTTCTTTCACGCGCGTGGCGACTACCTGAAGAAAGTCCTGCCGGAAGGATCGCGCCGTGTGATCTCGGGCAAGTTGGAGCTGTTCGACGGCATGGCGCAGATGGTTCATCCCGATCACATGCTGCCGGTGGATCAGGCCTCGGACATTCCGGAGTTTGAGCCGGTCTATCACCTGACGCAGGGGATCACGCAGAAGACCATGTTCAAGGCCGTCCGCAGCGCCTTGACGCGCGCGCCATACCTGGCCGAATGGGCTGATCCGGCGCAGATCAGCAGTCAGAACTGGCCTTCATGGCACGCGGCAATTCAGACCGCTCACAACCCTCAAGGAGCGGATGACGTGGCCTCATTCGCCCCGGCGCGAGAGCGTTTGGCTTATGATGAGCTGCTGGCGCATCAGTTGACGCTGGCTCTGGCGCGGCAACGGGAACGCAAAGCACGCGGGATTGTCAGTGTTGGCACGGGCGCGTTGCAATCAAAGGTTCTGGCGAGCCTGCCTTATCGGCCAACTGGTGCGCAGACACGGGCGATAGATGAAATCGTGGGCGATATGGCCTCGGAATCGCGCATGAACCGGTTGCTTCAGGGTGACGTGGGCGCAGGCAAAACGCTGGTGGCGTTCATGGCTCTGCTGGTCGCGGTGGAGGCCGGGGGGCAGGGGGTCATGATGGCTCCGACCGAGATTCTGGCACGCCAGCATCTTGAGGGGTTGCGTCCCTTGGCGGAAGAGGCCGGCGTTGTGTTGGAAATCCTGACCGGACGCGACAAGGGGGCAGAGCGGCGGGCCAAGCTTGCCGCTTTGGAGGCTGGCGATATCCAGATACTTGTGGGCACCCATGCGGTGTTCCAAAATGATGTGGCGTTCAAGGCCTTGCGTCTGGCGATTGTCGACGAACAGCATCGCTTTGGCGTGCGCCAGCGGATGGAGCTGTCGGAAAAAGGGCAGGGTGCTGATGTTTTGGTCATGACGGCCACGCCGATCCCGCGCAGTCTAGCCCTGGCGCAATATGGCGATATGGATGTCTCGGTTCTGGATGAAAAGCCGCCGGGGCGAAAACCGATCAAGACCGCGATTGTCAGCACAGGGCGGATGGAAGAAGTCGTCGCCCATCTGCGCCGCGCCATTGAGGAAGGGCGGCAGTGTTACTGGGTCTGTCCGCTGGTCGACGAATCCGAGGTGTCCGACCTGACAGCGGCGGAAGAGCGGTTCAAACGGCTGCGCGCTATCTTGGGCGAGGGCACCGTTGGTTTGGTCCACGGGCAAATGCCGCCTGCCGAAAAAGATGCCGCCATGACCGCGTTCCAGACAGGTGAAACCAAGGTGTTGGTGGCGACGACCGTGATCGAGGTGGGCGTGAACGTCCCCAATGCCTCGATCATGGTGATCGAACGGGCTGAGATTTTTGGTCTGGCTCAACTGCACCAGTTGCGCGGGCGTGTGGGTCGAGGGGATGCGGATTCGACCTGTCTTCTGATGTATCAGGCGCCTCTCAGTGAGGGCGGCCGCAAACGCTTGGAGGTCCTGCGTGAGACCGAAGATGGCTTTCGCATTTCTGAGACCGATCTACAGATGCGCGGTGCGGGCGATCTGATTGGCACCGCCCAGTCGGGCCTGCCCAAGTTTCGTATTGCGGATCTGGAACGGCAGGCCGGATTAATGGCCGTGGCCCAGACCGATGCGCGGGCCTTGCTGAATACCGATCCCAAATTGACCACAGATAGAGGCAAAGCTGCGCGTGTTCTGCTTTGGCTGATGAAACAGGATCAAGCGATCCGTTTGATTTCAGTGGGTTAGTAACGAAGTATCCATAAAGTTCGCAAATGTTCTCAAAAAGTTCTTTACCGACTCGGGGAAATATGAGAACAAAAGGTCAACAAAGGATTAAATCCCTGACCCGGAGGTGACCCATGCTGACCCAGATCAAGACCGTACTCACGCGCTCGCACTCGACCATCCTGCAGGATGCTGCGGGTGTTGCGTCTCTGGTCGTTATGCTGATGGTGGCTCTTCACCTTCCGGTCGGCTTCTAACTCTTTTTGCCTGCGATCTCGTGCCGAATAGCCCGCGCCTGTCATCCCCAGTGAAATCAAGGGTGACCTGCCTGTCCCAAACCCCTTGAGGGGCCATGCCTCGGCCCCGCGCGGTACCCCGGACCCCACACGAGAAACGCATTGCCTGCCGCCGCCCTTCCCGCCCGGAAGGAGCGGCGGTTTTTTTATAACTGGCCGGTTTTGATGATTTCCAACATGGCCGACAGAACGGAATTCACCGCGACCGAGGCCAGAATCATCCCCATCACCCGGCTAATGATTGCCGCGCCGGAATGACCGATCAGGCGTATGATCGGCTCGGCCAGAAGCATCAGAACAAAGGCGATGAGCACGACCGATAGCATGACCAGCGCAGTAATCCCCTGGTCGGCGGCGCTGTAGCGGTGGTTGTCCGTTAGGATCACGATCGCCAGCATCGCACCGGGTGAAGCTAGCGATGGCACAGCCAGAGGGAAGATCGCCGGGTTGTGTTTATGGACCTTATCTTCCTTGTCGTCTTCGGCGGCGCGTTGTTCGATCTCCTGCTTGCTTTCGCCAAAGATCATTGTCAGCGCGAACAGGAACAGGATGATCCCTCCGGCGACTTGGAACGAGTTCAACCCGATATCTAACGCCTCGATCAGCAATTGTCCGAAGACGAGGAAGAACAGCAGCACGCCGGCACTGATCAACGACGCGAGCATCGCCGTTTTGCGCCGTGCAGCGGCTTCGAGGCCCGCAGTGACGGCGATGAAAACAGGAATTGTGCCGATCGGGTCAATGACAACCCACAACGTAACGAAGTGTTCGAGCAGGTTGTTCACGCCCATTCCTCCACAGAAGTTTGGGTGAAATTAAACAGGTTAAGGCCAAAACGCCAAGCTTAGGCGCAGTTCGACTGTTCGGCTTGTTCCATCGCCTCAGCTGTTGCCTCAAGCGCCAGCATGATTGAGGCATGGCGGTTTTTGTATTCGCGGGCGGGGATCAGAACTTCAAGCCCGTCAAACGGGGCATCCGGGGCAGGGCCGTCCTTTTTTAGCATGGTCTTCAGCTGATCTCGGGCGGTTTCAACTTGTGCCCGCGTTGCACCAATCACCGCATCGCCAACCACTGAAGCAGCGGCCTGACCGAGGGCGCAGGCTTTGACGTCCTGCCCGAAATCGCTAACACGTCCGTCTTTCATCGCCACGTCAACGGTTACAGTCGACCCGCAAAGGGGCGAGCGTTTCTTGACCGTCGCATCGGGCTGATCCAGCCGATCCAGATGCGGGATATCAGCCGCCAGCGCCAGAATGCGCCCGGAGTACAGCTTAATCAGGTCGTTCTCGCCGCTCATGGCTTTCCCTCGTTCCGTGTTCCCCATACATAGTGGTCAGCCCTCGGGATGCAAAAGGTTTTTGTCATGTCTGACACAGTCACGTTCGATCCATCCAATCTCAAATATAACGAAGCCGGGCTGATCCCCGCCATCGCGCAGGATCACGCCTCGGGTGAGGTCCTGATGATGGCTTGGATGAATCAGCAAGCGGTTGAGCGCACGTTGGAGACGCGGCGCGTCACCTATTGGTCGCGCTCGCGCCAGGCGTTCTGGATCAAGGGCGAGACGTCCGGGCATATTCAGGAGCTGGTCGATTTCCGCTTTGATTGCGACCGGGATTGCATCTTGGTCGTGATCCGTCAGACTGGCGCGGCGTGTCACACAAATCGCCGGTCGTGCTTCTACACGGCCGCGCGCGACGGTGAAGAAGTCGAGTTGATGAAACCGATGGAGTGAGTGGCGCAGATGTCGCTACCTTCGGTTTGAGTATTTTTGAAACGACAAAGCGGTGTCAAAGGCCGACCATGGCGCGGATGTCCTGAGGGGTTGCGCCTTCGACCCTGTATTTTGCGATGGCGCGAGCGTCGTCTCGTTTGGCGAGGCGTTTGCCGTTCGGGTCGCGGATCAAGCGGTGGTGCAGGTATTCGGGCGTGGGTAAGCCCAGCAGAGCCTGCAACAGGACGTGGATACGCGTTGTCTCAAACAGATCCTGACCGCGAATGACATGGGTCACACCCTGCGCCGCATCGTCGAGGACGACGGACAGGTGGTAGGAGGTGCCCATACCTCGGCGGGAAAGGACGACATCACCGATCGTTGTTTCCAGTTCGGCCTTGTCGAAGGAAATCCGTCCAGTTTCCCCATTTGGTCCAGTGCCTAGCTCGAGAAAACTGCCGCTCCCATGTGACAGAACGGATTGTGCCGCCATAGCCATATCAAGCCTGAGGGGCGTGTCTTTAGGTCGTTCTACGCTGTTTCGGCTCGCTTTGTGCCGACAGGTGCCGGGATAGATGATCCCATCCGGCCCGTGCAGAGGTGCCCCTTCCTGCGGGGCGCTGGCCGCTGCGGCGATATCCTTGCGATTGCAGGTGCAGGGGTACAAAAGACCTTTCGACCACAGGGTATCGAGGGCCTGTTCGTAGATTTGGATGCGCTCAGATTGCCTCAGAACCGGTGTCGGCCAGCTGAGGCCCAGCCATTCGAGATCTGCATAGATCTGTTCTTCCCACTTCGATCGCGCGCGGGATTGGTCGATATCCTCGATCCGCAGCAGGAATGTGCCGCCTTCGGAGGCAGCCATGTCACTGGCCAGCATCGCCGAATAAGCGTGGCCAAGATGCAAGGGACCTGTAGGAGAAGGCGCAAAGCGGGTCGTAAAAGTCACGTCTTTTCGAGCACGTACACGTCAGATTTCATGTTCATTCCGGGTAGATGAGGCCCGTATTCCTTGAACAGCAAGCGCGCAGCCCCCAAGTCCAGCCAGTCGTTCAGGCGTGAGGTATAAGAGTAGTCCGCAAGTGCATGATCGTTATAAGAAAATGCCAGCAAACCATCCTTGGGCAACGCGTGCATGAGGAGGTCCAGAGTTTCAGGTGGTGCTGCTCCGGCACCGATCACTCCGATGGCTGAAATGGTTGAGTAAGCGCCGTGTTCAATGGGTTCGGGATCAGAGATGTCGAAGCCGATCAGCGCCCGATAGACGTTCTTGGCTTTGGCCTCTTCAAGCATATTGGGCGTTGGGTCCATTCCGTCGATCACTTCAAACCCAATTGAGCGCAGCGCAACACCGGACAACCCCGTTCCACAGCCATAGTCGAGAATGGGCGTTTGTGCCTCAGGCCTCTTGGACCACAGCGCTTTGGCAACCCGACCCGGGGTGGCATATCCCTGTTCCGCCACAGAATCCTCATAGGTTGCGGCCCATTTCTGGTAATGCGCTTGGGTGTCCTGCGGAGATTTCGATCCGTATGTGTCCTTGAAAAACTTGTCACTCATAACCGCATGTTAAGCCGCTGCGTCCGTTATCGTCCAGTCAGCTTTGCGCGAGCCACTCCGTCCATTCAGTCTTTGCGCGGTCGGTGTAGGCTTTGTAGCGGTCTTTGCGTCCCCGGCGGCCACCTTTCAGGCCATCTACAGGGCGGAACAGGCCGAAATTGACGTTCATGGGCTGAAACGTCTTGGCCTCCGCGCCGCCGGTGATGTGATGGATCAATGCGCCCATAGCGCTGTCCTGCGGTACCCCGGGTAGGGTTCGGTCCATAATTTCAGCTGCCGCCAGTCGACCTGCCAAAAGCCCCATAGCCGCGCTTTCGACATAGCCTTCGACACCGGTGATCTGACCGGCGAAACGGATGTTCGGCTTTGATTTCAACCGCATCTTCTCGTCCAGCAGGGTCGGAGAGTTGATAAACGTATTTCGGTGTATCCCGCCAAGGCGTGCGAAACTGGCGTTCTCCAGACCGGGGATCATACGGAACACCTCGGTCTGGGCGCCGTATTTCATCTTGGTTTGGAAGCCCACGATGTTGAACAGTGTGCCAAGCGCATTGTCGCGGCGCAGCTGCACAACGGCATGAGGCTTCACGTCCGGCTGATGGGGGTTGGTCAGGCCGACGGGTTTCATTGGCCCGTGGCGCAGCGTCTCACGACCCCGTTCAGACATCACCTCGATCGGCAGGCAGCCATCAAAGTATCCAGCGGTTTCGCCTTCGTGAAATTCGGTTTTATCGGCGGCCAGAAGGGCGTCGATGAAGGCCTCATATTGATCTCGATCCATGGGGCAGTTCAGATAGGCGGTACGCTCTTCCTCGGTCTCACCTTTGTCATAGCGAGACTGCATCCAGGCTTTGCTCATGTCGATGCTCTCGGCATAGACAATCGGCGCGATGGCATCAAAGAAGGCCAGCGCGTCCGATCCGGTTTCGGCTTGGATGGCCTCACCTAACTTGGCTGAGGTCAGAGGGCCGGTGGCAAAGATCCACTGCCCGTCGTCAGGCAGAGAGGTAACCTCTTCATCCGTCACCGTGATCCGCGGGTGCGCGCGCAGTTTAGCCGTGACCGTCTCGGCAAACGGATCGCGGTCGACGGCCAGCGCCCCGCCTGCGGGCAAGCGGTGGGCATCTGCAGTCGTCATGATCAAGCCGTTTGCAGCGCGCATTTCCCAATGCAGCAGACCCACGGCGTTTTGTTCATCATCGTCTGAGCGGAACGAGTTGGAACACACCATCTCGGCCAGATTGCCGGTCTGGTGCGCAAAGGTGCCCACGGTGGGGCGCATTTCGTGGATCACAACATCCACGCCCATTTCCGCCGCCTGCCATGCGGCCTCGGACCCGGCCATGCCGCCGCCCACGATATGCAATGCTTGTGTCATGCGCTGCCACATAGGGCAGAGCCTAAGCGGGCGCAACTGAGCAACCGTCAAATGCTTCAGATTTTAGGGGGGTCTTGGGGTCGCCGCTGCGGGAATGTCAACGCCAGTGAGAGAAACCAGCTTGGAGGGACCTTCCGCCCACGGCGACCCAAAAGTGTAGCTGAGGCCTTAGCCTCGTCCCAGCATTGCCACAGTGTTGCCCTTTTGAAAAGTGCAAAAATGATGACAGTAGTGAAAAATGTTCGGAATAATTGTCTTATTGAGACCAATTCGGGGGTCGTTTTTCGATAAACGCAGAAATGCCTTCTTCGGTATCGCGATGCAGCATATTCTGCACCATTACCTCTCCGGTATAGGTATAGGCTTGATCCAGCGGCATCTGAAGCTGTTGATAAAACGCCTCTTTTCCGATTTTGACGGCGACGCCCAGCTTGCCTGCGATCTGTTCGGCCAAGGCGAGGGTTTGGTCGTTGAGTTGAGCTTCAGGGACAACCCGATTGACCAACCCCAGTTCCTGCGCGCGCTCGGCTGAGAGGAAACTTCCGGTGGTCAGCATCTCAAATGCCTGCTTTCTGGGGATGTTGCGGCTGAGCGCGACCATGGGGGTCGAGCAGAACAGGCCGATATTCACTCCGTTCACCCCAAAACGCGTGCCCTCGGCTGCGACGGCCAGATCGCAGGTCGCGACCAATTGACAACCGGCGGCCGTGGCAATGCCGTGGACCTGCGCAATAACGGGTTGGGGCAGGGACTGAATCGACATCATCATCTGCGCACAACGGTTAAAGAGGTCCTGGAAATAGGCCTTGCCGCCATCCTCAGACTGACGTCCGGCTGTCATCTGTTTCAGATCATGCCCGGCGCAGAAGGCCTTGCCTTCGCCCGACAGTATAACTGCACGGATCGAGCGGTCATCGCGCAGCGTGTCGAACTCGGACTGCAAGGCGGCCAGCATCTCGTCGCTCAGCGCGTTCAGCCTTTCGGGCGTGTTCATGTGCAGCCGCGCGACGGCACCTGTGTCGTTACGTTCCAAAATTGCCATCTTGCTCTCCCGCTGGCTGTTGGGCCAACTCTAGGGTGAGAAGTGAAGGAGGGGAAGCATGGGATTGGCGTTAAGCAAAGACGAGCTGTCGCAGTACCTTAAAGAGGTATTCCCGCAGGTTCATCGCGATTTCGTTGTCGAGGATCTGACCGAGGAGACGATCACCATGCGCCTTGTGGTCGAAGACCGTCATTTGCGCCCAGGCGGTACGGTTTCAGGCCCGTCGATGTTCGGTCTGGCGGATGTTTGCGTCTATGCCATGGTATTGGCGCGCAAGGGGCGTCAGTCCTTGGCAGTTACGACCAACAGCTCTCTGGACTTTTTACGCAAACCTGAAGGAGGCAAAGATCTAATCGCGGAATGTCGCCTTTTGAAACTGGGGCGCACTCTGGCCGTTGGTGATGTATTGATTTACTCGGTCGGGTCAGATCAGCCCGTGGCGCGGGCCAGTATGACCTATTCCATCCCGCCGGCCGGGTCTTTGGCTGCAAAATTCGGATAAAAAGGGCCGGGGCGAACCCCGGCCAGGGAAGAGGTCCCAAATGAATTTGGGACTGGGGATGGGTTAAAACTGCCAGAAATAGCGCTTGATTTCGCGGTCGGCTTGCAGACGGGTCAGGCCTACGTCCTTGAGCAACCTGTCATCCAGCTTTCCCAGATTGACGCGACTGCGACGACGGCGTTCCCATTGAGTGACCGCCGCCGCAAACTGCACGGCCAGCACAGCGATCAGCGGCAGCCGGGGGCTGGCGTTCAGCAGTGTAAGGGCGGGAGTGTGCATTGTGCGTGTCATCTCAGTATTCCTTTCAAATTGTATTGACACAAAGTAGCAATGTTCGGTACATATGTTTGATACATTCGCAATTGTGTCAAATGCAAAGGAAGAATTGTAATGGATACAATTTGGCCGGAGACGCTGCCAAAATCCAAAGGGCCCAAATACACCCTGGTGGCTGATACAATACGAAAAGCGATTGAAACTAAGACGTTAGATATCGGGGCCAAACTGCCCCCTGTGCGCGAACTTGCGTATCGCCTCCAGATCACTCCGGGAACCGTCGCGCGGGCCTATACGATTCTGACCGAAGAGGGCTTGCTACATGCGGAGGTTGGACGTGGTACATTTGTCGCCCCTCCGAAATCTCCGATTCTGGACGATGTCTGGTCTCGGCAGCTTCATCTGGCCGAGGCTCAGAATGCCAATCACGTCAGCCTGTTCAGCCCGAGGCTTGCGGATATGGGGCAGGTGTCTTTGATCCGCGAGTGTCTGCAGAAAGTCGCGCAGTCGGATCCGGCCTTGTTCATGAATTATCCGACACGCGATGCGTATAAACCCATGCGTCAGGCGGTTGTTGAATGGTTGTCGGACCTACCGCTTGGCAAGTTGAGCGACGACGACATTGTACTGACACACGGAGGTCAGAACGGCCTTTGCCTTGTGTTCCAGACCATTCTGCAAGGGCCCAAACCGATCGTTATGGTCGAAGACCTCTCCTATGCCGGGTTCCGTCGCGCGGCAGAGTTGATGCGGGCCGATGTGGTTGGCATCCGAATGGACAAATGGGGCATCGACCCGGCAGCGATGGAGCATGTCTTGCGCCAGACGCCAGCGCAGGCAGTCTGTGTCTCGCCCGAGGTTCAGAACCCGACCGGGCTGCACACCCCTTTGGAGCGGCGCAAGGAAATCGTGGAAATCGCACGGAAATACGATGTGCAGATCGTTGAGGACGACTGCTACCGGATGGGAGACGCAAAAGAACCAAGTTTCCGCGCGTTGGCCCCTGAGCGGGGATGGCACGTGTCTTCGATCTCGAAAGTGCTGACACCGTCCTTGCGTGTCGGCTTTGCTATTGCGCCCAGAGACCGGAGCGTGGATCTGCGCCGTTCAGCTGAATACGGATATTTTGGCCTTGCACAGCCGCTGGCTGAACTGACCCGGTTGCTACTTTCTGATCCTCGGACGCGCCAAATTGCGCTGGATGTACGCTCGCGGATGGGAGAGTATGTGCGGGTGACAGTGAATGCCTTGGGCGGGTTCGATCTGAACTGGGCGCCAGATGTGCCGTTTGTTTGGCTGCATTTGCCGTCGGGTTGGCGGGCTGCTGCGTTCAGCCGTGCGGCAGAGCGAGAAGGGATTCAACTGCGATCTGCGGATGAGTTCGCGCTGCGGGACGGGCGCGCCCCGAACGCGGTGCGCATTGCGATGAACGGGCATGTATCCCTGCAAAGGTTCGAGGATGCGATGCTCCGCCTGCGGGCTTTGCTGGACAATCCGCCTGAGCAAATCAGTGTTTAGAGTGGGGTAAAATAATACCTATTTTGTAAGTCATTAAAGAATAACAATAAAAACTTGATTGCGTGTGTTGACGTGCATTCTAAGCAGGTCTAAACCCCCTCCATCGAATTCGGACCGCTCTGTCTTGGGGCGGTCTTTCACATCAAACAGGACTATCCTGCCATGAAAACCTTTTCTGCAACACCTGCAGACATCGACAAGAAGTGGATCCTGATCGACGCCGAGGGCGTTGTTCTGGGCCGTCTTGCCTCGATCGTCGCCATGCGCCTGCGTGGCAAGCACAAAGCGTCGTTCACCCCGAACATGGACATGGGCGACAACGTCATCGTGATCAACGCTGACAAAATCCAGATGACCGGCAAGAAGCGTGAAGAGAACTTCTACTGGCACACTGGCCACCCGGGCGGCATCAAGTCGCGCACCAAACAGCAGATCCTGGAAGGTGCACATCCTGAGCGCGTTGTCGTTCAGGCCGTCAAGCGTATGCTGCCGGGCAACCGTCTGGCGCGTCAGCAAATGACCAACCTGCGCGTTTACGCCGGTGCCGAGCACCCGCATGAAGCCCAGGCCCCCGAAGTTCTGGACGTTAAGTCCATGAACAAGAAAAACACCCGGAGCTAATGACCGATGGCTGATCAGATCAATACTCTCGAAGAGCTGAGCGCCGTCGCAGGCGTTGAAACCGTGGCCGAAGAAGTCATCGTACGTGAACCCGTACGTGACGAACTTGGTCGTTCGTATGCCACCGGCAAGCGTAAAGACGCTGTTGCCCGCGTTTGGATCAAGCCGGGTTCCGGCAAGGTCACTGTGAACGGCAAAGACCAGGACAAGTACTTCGCTCGTCCCGTTCTGCAGCTGATCCTGCGCCAGCCTTTCCAGGTTGCTGGTGTTGAAGGTGAGTTCGACGTTGTTGCAACCGTCAAAGGCGGTGGCCTGACCGGTCAGGCCGGTGCGGTCAAGCACGGCATCTCGAAAGCGCTGCAACTCTATGATCCCTCGCTGCGTGGTGCTCTTAAAGCCGCTGGCTTCCTGACCCGCGACAGCCGCGTTGTGGAACGTAAGAAATACGGAAAGCGCAAAGCGCGGCGTTCGTTCCAGTTCTCGAAGCGTTAATCGCTGCGAACAACGAATTTCAAAAGGGCTCGCAATCGCGGGCCCTTTTTCTTTTCAAAGGGTTAGGGCGTAATCATCACCTTCCCGTCGCTCGTTTTCAAAGCGTCCCCTAAGTTGGTGATCAGATCGCCCAGTGTCAGACGCTCGGATACATCCGTTTTCCAACGACCGTCCGCGAAACGCGCCTGAACCTCGGTCACAACGCGCATCTGGTCGGCCGGAGGGGTGGTCATCATCCAGTTTGTCAGCCAGAACCCCTCAATCCGTTTGCCCATGAAGATCAATTGCCCGGTTTGGGTCAGGGTTGGGGCATCGCTGCCGAGTTTGCCGTAGCAAATCCAACGTGCGCGATTGGGCATGGCGCAGAAAATCTGCTCGGAAAGAGGGTCCATGACAGCGTCGAGAAAGACGCGGGGCTTCAGCTTGGCGCTCAGTTCGGCAAATTGGTGCGCAACATCAGGGTCCGTTGTGACAAGAACTTCCGCAGCCCCAAGCTCTTTCAGCATCGGAGCAGCCTCAGCGCGCCGCACCATGGCGATGGGCTTCAAGCCCAGATCCCGCCCAAGGCTGCACATCAGCTTACCCAACTGGCTGGTGGCGGCTGAAACAACAAACGCATCGCCGTCTACCTTGGCCATATCGACCATGGCCATCGCTGTCAGCGGATTGACGATCTGCGCAGCCCCGTCATCGTCCGAGATGTCGGGGCGCAGAGGGATGCACATTTGCATCTGGGTCACGACATATTCGGCCCACGCTCCTGATCCGGCGGCAACAAAGGCGACGCGCAGGCCTTGTAGACCTTCCGCACCCTTGCCCGTTGCCACAACATCTCCGCACCCTTCAAAGCCCGCAGCGGCACCTTTGACACGGGGTTGGCCGTATTCGCCTTTGATGAAGTGAATGTCTGACGGATTGACCGAAGCGGTGCGCAGCCGGATCAAAACCTGTCCGGGGCCGGGGGTAGGGACGGGCAATTCGGCGTCTGCCAACCACTCAGACGCGTCTTTGATCGTGGGGCCTGTCATCGTGCCGGAATAGCCGTCATGTTTCAGGACAACGGCGCGCATGGTAGAGGGCAAGTCGGTCATTGGTCAGTCCTTGAGTTGCGCCGGGGCCACCGGATCAGGCGTCAGCCTGACGGCAAAGAAAAACGGCGCGGGGTTCTTGTTGGGTCAAGCCAAACAAAAGCCCCGCGCCGCGTCAATTAAGCCGCGATCTAACGTCACGGCATGTGGAGATGGCCGACAGTGGACGGCCTGACCCTTATTGGCTCATCGCATTTTGCAGGTCCTGAAGCTTGGTCAGAACAGCCTCAGGCGAGGCTTTGATCTCGTCCAGGATCTTGATCACCTGATCTTTGACACCCTGTGCCATCTCGCTGTTCTGTACCGAGGCGACCATGGCGTCATAGTCGAAGTTCTGAGCTGTCAGCATGCCCTCTTCAACCCAAGAGTTGAACAACTCCTGACCTTGATCTGCCAGCGAGGCAACCTGATCACCGGCTTGGTCTGCAGCCTCGGAGGCCTGATCCGCGATTGAGTTGGCTGCCTCAGTGGCCTGATCCGCGACAGATGACGCGGCCTCAGAGGCCTGTTCGGTCAGAGATGACGCCGCTTCGCTGGCTTGTTCCGTGGCCGATTCCAACGCTTCGCTTGCGGCGTCCTGCACGGCCGAGGCCGCTTCGCTGACGGCATCGCTCGCATCCTCGGCTGCGGCTTCAAGTCTTTCGGCCGGCGTCGGTTCAGGTTGGTTGAGATAGAAATACCCGCCCGCGCCAAGACCGACGAGGACGATGATTATAAGAAGAGTACGCGACATTATGAGTCTCCTTTGGAAATTTGTGCCGCTGGGATGATCCAAATCTAGGACGACTCAAAGGGGAATTCTTGTGATTTCTCAGCAGAATACGGGTTTGGGCCAAGCTACGCTGATTGTGCGGCTTGTTCCGGCGACAAAGCGCCCACCGCTTTGCGCTTCGCATTGAATTTCGAGGATATCGCATTACCGCGTTGAGCCTGGCGTTTGAGGTATGGGCGTTGCACGAGAACGTGGTGCCGAGCGAAACCTGCGACGATGCTCGCACTTTACTGCTCGGTCGAATTTTTGGTCTTATGTGAAGGACTTCACTGCCTTTGACCCCAAAATGACCGACACTGCAGTCAGACGGGGTAAAAGAGACACTGTGGGGTCGCGCTCGGGTTCGGTTCCCAAATTAACGAGTAACGTCTTTTGTTTGAATAGGCCTATTGGGCCAAAAGGGGCACTGATCTCTCACTTTGTGGTTGAATGTGAGGGGCGGTGTGAGGGGGGCTGGATGAGGGGGTCTTGGCCAGCCCCTCTCTTCGTGCTGGATGACAGACCTGTCGGTCTGTGAAAGCAAAGAGACCATTTGGAAATTATGGCGGAGAGACAGGGATTCGAACCCTGGGTGGGCTTGCACCCACAACGGTTTTCGAGACCGCCCCG
This sequence comes from Ruegeria sp. AG1, assembly GCF_056541705.1. Taxonomy (NCBI): domain Bacteria; kingdom Pseudomonadati; phylum Pseudomonadota; class Alphaproteobacteria; order Rhodobacterales; family Roseobacteraceae; genus Ruegeria; species Ruegeria sp. AG1. Next base: position 239,231 of record NZ_JBQFYU010000002.1, read on the forward strand.
TTCGACCACTCCGGCACCTCTCCGCGGGGGTCTGTGAGGGGGGGATTTAGTGAGGAACGCGCAGGGGTGCAAGCAGAAAATTCCCAGAATTCACATTCCTTGGATTTTCCATTGCCTGCCGCAACAAATCACCTAGGCTGATAGCTATGAAAAATCGAATTGAGCGTTCTGTTGTCCCATTGCTCGCGCTGCTTGTCGCGCTTGTTTTGGTCCCTGTTTCTTCGGCTGCAGCCAATCGCGACCGGATCGAAGCCTTCCTCAATACTACCGGGTTTGATGTGGCGCTGGAGAGTATCGCGCTGGCGTCTGGCTCTGCCCCAGAAATGCTTGGCATTGACCCCGATGGGTTCGGATCAGACTGGACCCGCCTGACCGAAGAGGTCTTCGATACCGAGCTCATGCATGAAACGGCTGTTTCGATTCTCGAAGAGACATTGAGCGACGAGGCGCTGGCGCATGCGGTGGAGTTTTATGCCTCGGATCTGGGGCAAAGGTTGGTTGAGGTCGAAAATGCGGCGCATCTGAACGAGGATGAAGAGGCCAAACAGCAGGAAGGGCAGGAAATTGTAGCTGGCCTTGTGCAGGATGGCTCGCCCCGTGTGGAGCAGCTCAAGCGGATGAACAATGCGATTGATGCCAGCGGGACTTCGTTGCGCGCTTTGCAGGAGATCCAGTTGCGGTTTCTTCTGGCGGCCAGCGCGTCTGGTGTGATCGACCTGCAATTGGACGCGGATGAGCTGCGGTTGATGCTGCGGCAGAATGAGGCCGGGATGCGCCAGGCCTTGCAGCTTTCGGCGCTGGCAGGAGCGGCCTACACCTACCAGGATTTCTCGGACGCGGAGGTCGAGGCCTATGCCGAGGCGCTTGAACAGCCATTGATGCAAGAGGTCTATGAGCTTCTGAACGCGATCCAATATGAAATCATGGCCATGCGGTTTGAGGTTCTGGCTGTCCGCATGGCAGACCTTCATCCGGCTCAGGATATCTGATGCGTCTGGCACTTGCCTTTGCGGTGACATTGCTTTGGGCGCTGCCAGCTTCCGCGAATGAGCGGGCCAATCGGCTGGCGCATGCCATGAAGCTGGATCAGGTTGTGGGAATTCTGATCGACGAAGGCATGGTCCATCAGCAGGAACTCGAAGAAAGCCTGTTGGACGGTGACGGAGGCCCTCTGTTTCAGGATCAGGTTGAGGAGATCTACAACCACTCCTGGATGAAGTCCCGTCTGACCGAAGCCTTCGCCGAGGGCATGACGAAAGAGCAGATGGATCAGGCAATCGTTTTCTTTGAAAGCGATCTGGGGCAGACGATCGTAACGCTGGAGAACTCGGCCCGCAAAGCCTTTGCCGATGAGGCAATCGAAGAGATGGCGAACGAGGCCTACGAGGGCACCGAACCCGACTCGCCCAGGTTCGAACTTGTTGAGGAGTACATTCGCGCGAACGACCTGATTGACCAGAATGTCCAAAGCTCGCTGAGTTCAGACTACAACTTTTTCCTGGGGCTCTACGGCGACAGTTTGGCCGAATACGAAGAGGTTCTGGACGGGTTGCTGGCGCAGAAAGACACAGTGACGGCAGAGACGACCACGTGGTTGTACTCCTTTCTGCTTCTGGCCTATCAGCCGCTGGATGAGGTCGAGATGCGCGAGAATATCGCGTTTTCTCGAACCGAGACCGGGCAGGCCTTGAACGCGGCCCTGTTCAAAGGGTTTGACGAGATGTTTGATGGGATCTCGTACCGTCTGGGCGCGGCGGTGGCGCAGGTTTGGCAATCCTCTGATCTCTGACCGGTCTTGGGTGTTGACTTTGCCTTTCATTATGTGGATAAGCGCGCATCCCGGCCGGTTCTCCGCGCCGGGTGTCGTTATTATATGACCCTATGATACCTCACGGGGTCTTCCACACAGCCCAAACAGGGCGCGCTGTTCGAGGTGGCTTTCAAGCCAAAAACGCCCGGTAGGGGACCACAGAACGCGGGTTAGAAAAGGAAAGACGCATGTTTGCGGTCCTCAAGACTGGCGGCAAGCAGTACAAGGTTCAGGCGGGCGACGTGCTCCGCGTTGAAAAACTGGCTGCCGACGCAGGTGAAAAAGTTCAATTCAACGATGTTCTGATGCTGGGCGGCGACGCTCCGGTTGTTGGGGCACCTTTCGTTGAAGGCGCAGGCGTACAGGCCGAAGTGATCGAACAGATCAAAGGTGACAAGGTCATCAAATTCGTCAAGCGCCGTCGTAAGCACAGCTCGAAACGTACCGTTGGCCACCGTCAGAAGCTGACTCTGGTTAAAATCACCGACATCCTGTCGTCGGGCGCTGACAAGTCGGGCATCAAGGCTGCAACCGGTTCTGCTCCGGCTGGCGAAGCGGCACCTGCTGCAAAGCCTGCCAAGAAAGCAGAGGCACCCGCCGCTGCTGCCGCTGACGATCTGACCAAGCTGAACGGCGTCGGCCCTGCTGCCGCCAAAAAGCTGGTTGAAGCCGGTATCGAGAGCTTTGCCGCTCTGGCCACCTTGTCGGACGAGCAGATTGCTGCTATCGACACCATCAAAGTGAAGCCCGAATGGGTTGAGCAAGCCAAAGAGCTGGCTCAAGGCTAAGGAGAGAGAGAATGGCACATAAAAAAGCTGGCGGTTCCTCCCGTAACGGTCGCGACTCAGCTGGTCGCCGCCTTGGCGTGAAACTGTATGGTGGCCAGGCAGCCATCGCAGGCAACATCATCGTACGTCAGCGCGGCACCAAGTTCTGGCCGGGCGAAGGCGTAGGCATGGGCAAAGACCACACAATCTTTGCAACCACCGATGGCGCCGTAAAGTTCCACAAGGGACTCAAAAACCGCACCTTCATTTCGGTCCTGCCAGTGGCGGAGGCCGCAGAGTAAGCCGAAACCCAGAAGGTTTAATAAAAAATTCATGGGGGACCGGCAGAAAATGCCGGTCCCTTTTTCGTTTTAACGCAGTCGTGATCCAGAACAGCAATGCCCGTCGCAACCACTAGCTTTCTCATCTTTGCCGCCTCACAGGTTGGCACGCCGGGACCGGCAAATATGGTCCTGATGGGAACAGGTGCGCGCTACGGCTTTCGCGCCGCATTGCCCTTTGTGGCCGGGGTCGTGTTGGGCAAGCAACTGATCATTTGGCCTGTGGGCTTTGGTCTGATGCAGGTTGCCGATCAGGCTCCGCTGGCGTTTGAGGTGCTGAAATACGCTTCTGCTGCCTATATTTGCTGGCTGGCCTGGAAGATTGCCAATCTAAGGCTGTCTCGCGCAGCTGCGGATGGGAAAGCACCGGGCTTTATGTCCGGGCTCATCGTGCATCCGCTTAACCCCAAGGCCTGGGCGATGATCATTGCAGGGTTCACGGGGTTTGTTGCGGCGGGGACGTCCAGTTTTGAGGCGACGCTCACGATCGCTCTTTGTTTGTTGTTCTGCCAGATCGTTTTGCACCCGATCTGGACATTTGCAGGGGACCGGATCGCCCATGTGGTTGAAGGTCGGCCTGCGGAAAAATATCTGATGTGGACGCTCGCCAGTCTGACTGTTGCGTCCGTACTTTTTGTGTTGTTCGGAGGAGGAACGCACTCATGAAACTTGAAGCAATCATAAATCAGCCGGTCATCGAAACCGAGCGGTTCGACCTGCGCCCTCTGCGTCGGTCGGATATGGGGCTTATCGAACATTACGCAGGCGATGAGCGTGTGGCGCGCATGACAACATCGATCCCGCACCCGCTGCCGCCGGGCTCGATTGAAGCCTTCGTGACCCGCTCGATGGCGGAAGACCGGGATGAGGACGTCTGGGCGATGGATGCCACCAAGGACGATGGGCCCGAGCTGATCGGCCTGATCTCATTGCAACGACTTGATCGCAACCAGTCCGAGGTTGGCTATTGGGTCGCCCCTGTCTATTGGAACACGGGCATTGCCTCGATGGCCGTTGAGGCCCTGGTCGGTGCCAACCCGCTTGAGAACGCCAATATGTTCGCCAGCGTGTTTCAGGACAATCCGGCCTCGGCGCGGGTACTGACCCATTGCGGTTTCCAGTATCTGGGTGACGCAGAAAGCTACTCGGTGGCGCGCGACGCGAATGTGCCCACCTGGACCTATACAAAGAAACTCTGACTTGTGGCCGATGGGGCCTTTGCAGTAGGGGACAGACCATGAAATTTCTCGATCTAGCAAAGGTCTACATCCGGTCCGGGGCCGGAGGTAGCGGCTGCGTCAGCTTCCGACGCGAAAAGTACATTGAATACGGCGGCCCTGATGGCGGGGACGGCGGCAAAGGCGGGTCCGTATGGGCCGAGGTCGTGGACGGACTGAATACCCTGATCGACTTCCGCTACCAACAGCACTTCTTTGCCAAGAACGGACAACCGGGCCGGGGTCAGCAACGAACCGGTAAGGATGGTGACGACATCATTCTGCGCGTACCGGTCGGGACTGAGATCCTCGATGAGGATGAAGAGACCGTGATTTGCGACCTGACCGAGGTCGGGCAGCGGGTTCTGCTGGCCAAAGGTGGCAACGGTGGTTTTGGCAACCTCCACTTCAAATCGGCCACCAACCAGGCACCGCGCCGGGCCAATCCGGGGCAGGCGGGCATTGATCGCACCATTTGGTTGCGGCTGAAACTGATCGCGGATGTTGGCCTTTTAGGCATGCCCAACGCGGGCAAATCGACCTTTCTGGCCGCAACTTCTAACGCGCGACCCAAAATCGCGGATTATCCGTTTACCACTCTGCACCCCAATCTGGGCGTGGTCGGCGTGGACAATGTGGAATTTGTGGTGGCCGACATTCCCGGCCTGATCGAAGGGGCTCATGAAGGGCGCGGGATCGGCGACCGGTTCCTCGGTCACGTTGAGCGCTGTGCGGTGTTGCTGCATCTGGTCGATGGCACCTCGGAAACCGTGGCCGATGACTACCGCACCATCATCCATGAGCTTGAGGCTTATGGCGGAGAACTGGCCGAGAAACCTCGGATCACGGTGCTGAACAAGGTCGACGCTCTGGATGACGAAGAACGTGATTTGGCCAAGGCCGAACTGGAAGAGGCCGTTGGTGGCCCGGTCATGACGATGTCAGGTGTCGCGCATCTGGGCGTAACCGAGGTGCTGCGCGCCCTGCGTGCTCAGATCGACGAAAACCGCCTGCGCCAGAAACCCGCCGAGGAGGCCGCGCCGTGGCAACCCTGACTGCAGCCCGTCGGCTGGTGGTCAAGATCGGGTCCGCTTTGCTGGTGGATCGGAACACGGGACAGCTACGCTCGGATTGGCTGAAATCACTGGCTCAGGATGTGGCCTGGCTGAAAGGGCAGGGCACGGATGTGATTCTGGTGTCTTCTGGCTCGATCGCTTTGGGGCGCGGTGTTTTGGGCTTACCTGCAGCGGCGTTGGCTCTGGAGCAATCTCAGGCCGCAGCTGCTGTTGGTCAGATCCGTCTGGCGCGTGCCTATGAAGAGGCGCTGACCCCGCACCAGATCACCACGGCCCAAGTGCTGGTGACGCTCGAGGATAGCGAGGATCGTCGCCGCTATCTCAACTCTCGCGCGACACTTGAGACGCTTTTGGGCCTTGGCGTTGTTCCCATTGTCAACGAAAACGATACAGTCGCTACGGATGAAATCCGCTACGGCGACAATGATCGGCTGGCAGCACAGATCGCGGTAACCGTTGGTGCGGACCAATTGATCCTTCTGTCGGATGTGGACGGGTTTTATACCGGCAATCCTAACGAGGATGCCTCGGCCACGCGCTACGACACGATCGACCAAATCACGCCCGAGATTGAGGCGATGGCCGGAGACGCTGGCTCTGGCCTTTCCAAGGGCGGCATGAAGACCAAGTTGATGGCGGCCAAGATGGCGACAGCTGCAGGTTGCGATATGGCGATCACCGAAGGATCGACGCTCAACCCTTTGCAATCGCTTGAGAATGGCGCAAACAGCACGTGGTTCACGGCAACGCTTGATCCGCATGCGGCGCGCAAGCGCTGGATCTCGGCGATGAAACCGCGCGGAGAGATAACGATTGACGATGGCGCCGCAAAGGCGCTTTCAAATGGCAAAAGCCTGTTGCCAGCGGGTATCGTCGAAGTGACCGGCGATTTTGGACGCGGCGATCCGGTCGCCATTCTTGACCTGCAAGAGCGTCGACTGGCGCAGGGCATCAGCCGCTATACCGCGCAAGAGGCTGACGCAATCAAAGGACGAAAATCTTCAGAGATTGAGGCAACGCTGGGCTATCCTGGTCGCGCAGCGCTGATTCACAGGGACGATTTGGCGCTATAAAGGCGCAGAAAGGCTAAGGTTATGAAGGATCTCGACAATATTCCCGCTCTGATGGCCGATCTGGGTAAACGCGCCAAAGCTGCCGCGCGCGAGCTGGCCTTTGCCTCGGCGGAGCGTAAACATGCAGCCCTGATCGCCGCGGCTGAGGCTGTCTGGGCCAATCGCGCTCAGATTATCGACGCCAACAAGAAGGATCTGGAGTTCGGGCGTGAAAAGGGCCTGAGCCCTGCCATGATGGACCGTCTGATGCTGGATGAGGACCGCATTCAGGGCATGGTCTATGGCCTGCGCACGGTGGCTGATCAGACCGATCCGGTGGGCGAGGTGATGACCGAGTGGGACATGCCCTCGGGCCTGAATATTCAGCGTGTGCGCACGCCGTTGGGTGTCATTGGGGTGATATACGAAAGCCGCCCTAATGTAACCGCCGATGCTGGCGCGTTATGCTTGAAGTCCGGTAACGCCGTGATCCTGCGCGGTGGATCCGAGAGTTTTCACTCCTCCACCGCCATCCACGCCTGTCTGGTCGAAGGTCTGAAGGCCGCGAAACTGCCTGAGGATTCAATTCAACTTGTGCCGACCCGTGACCGCGCGGCGGTGCAGGAATTGCTGACCATGACCGACTATGTCGACGTCATCGTTCCCCGTGGCGGCAAAGGACTAGTTGGGCTGGTTCAGCGTGAGGCGCGCGTGCCGGTCTTCGCCCATCTTGAGGGTATCGTGCATATCTACATCGACAAGGCCGCCGACCCGCAAAAGACGTTGGACGTGGTGCTGAACGCCAAGACCCGGCGTACCGGTATATGTGGCGCGGCAGAGTGTCTTCTGATCCATCAGAATGTGGCCAAAACCCTTGGGCGCGACGTGATTGCAGCGCTTATGGCCGCCGGGGTCGAGGTTCATTCCGAAGGTGTTCTGGCCGTCGATGGAACCACGTCAGCCACCTCTGAGGATTGGGGCAAAGAGTTTCTGGACAGCATCATTGCTGCCAAACCCGTTGCCAACATTGACGCCGCCATCGCGCATATCCAGCAATATGGCTCGAACCACACAGATTGCATTATGACCGAGGATGACGCGGCGGCTGCGCGCTTCTTTGAGCGGCTGGACAGCGCGATCCTGATGCACAATGCGTCAACGCAGTTTGCGGATGGCGGTGAGTTCGGAATGGGCGCTGAAATCGGAATTGCCACGGGCAAAATGCATGCACGAGGTCCTGTCGGTGCAGCACAATTGACCAGTTTTCAATATCTGGTGCGCGGAAACGGTACAACCCGAGCCTAGAACCTCAGGGTGACGCGGGTTGTGCCGGTCTCGACCGCAACCCGCCGCCCCATGGCCGCCGCCGTTTCCGGCAGCAAGGCAAACTGAACCTGCGCAGGGGTGAGTTTGTTGGCGAAGTTGCCCGTGGCAGCATTCTTCCACAAGTCATTGTCAATGTTCAGTTTATCGGCCGTCCCAGTCACCTGCCAACTGGTGTCAGAGGTCGAGATATCGACCTGCCCACCAAACGGCATCGCGCTCTCGCAGCACATAAGGGCCAGAAAGGCCAGTTTGACCTGATTGCGTGGCACAGCCTCGGTCAGGTTCCAGTTGACCCGCACACGACCTGCTCGTTCCACGTCTTTTAGCAACTCGGCGACCTCGCTGCGCCCCAATGGCTGGTCGCTGGCCGAGCCAAAGGCCACGCGAAAAAACCGAATGCGCGCGCCAGCACTGCCGACACTGCCCGAGATCAGCTCCATCTCGGGGCCTTGCACCGCGCCAACCATATCCAACAGCTCTAGCCCGTTGGTGATGGCCCCGATCGGGCTGATCAGATCGTGACAAATGCGCGATCCAATCAGCTCGGCCAGGTTGACGTCTGTGGCGCCCATGCGTACCTCCTGCTGTATCTGCCACCGGACCGGAGCCCCCATGACAGACCTCAATGCCATTCTTGCACCGGGCATGTTCGTCCGCCACCCCGATTTCCCCGATTGGGGCGTTGGACAGGTGCAGTCCAATATCGGGGGCAAGATTACCGTGAACTTCCGCGAGCAGGGGAAAGTGGTAATCGACGGATCGCGTATCGCCTTGATGCCGGTCTTTGATCCGTGAAACTGGTTTAGGAAAGGTTAACGCCAGACGCCAGATGGGACCTGTATTGCCTTTGGGGGAACAGCTGCGCTATCAGCCGGAGGCAACTTCAAGGAACGACATGCCGGATTCAGGCCCTTCTTTCACCATCCGACTCGCTGAAACCGAACAGGACCTGCGCGCCGCGCAGCGCCTGCGCTACGACGTGTTTGTACGCGAACTAGGTGGTGGCGGAGAGATGGTCGATCACGATGCTGGACTGGAGCAGGACAAGTTCGATCCGTATTTCGATCACATGCTGGCGATCGACGATCAAACCGGGGAGACTGTGGGCGTTTACAGGCTGTTACCGGGCGAACGTGCAGCAGAGTTGGGCCAGTTTTACTCCGAAGACGAATACGATCTGACCGTTCTGAAGCAGAGCGGTCGCAAGCTGCTGGAGCTTGGCCGATCCTGCCTGCATCCGGACTATCGCGGCGGCACGGCCATGTATCACCTGTGGAATGGTTTGGCGGCCTATGTCACCGAGCGTGAGATCGAGGTTCTGTTCGGTGTTGCCAGCTTTCACGGCACCGATGTCACCGCGCTCGCCCAACCCTTGTCGATGCTGTATCACAACCATCTAGCGCCCGAAGATCTGCGGGTGCGTGCGCAGCCGGATGTGTATCAATCCATGAACCTCGTGGCACCTGAAGACCTCGACCGCCGGGCAGCCATGGTGCAGGTTCCCGCGCTGATCAAAGCCTATCTGCGTTTGGGCGGGTTTGTGGGCGAGGGGGCCTTTATCGACCACAGCTTTAACACCACCGATGTCTGCTTGATCCTAGATACCGCGCGGATGAACGAGCGGCAAAAGCGCATCTATGGCGGAGCCTAAAGCCGTGAGTGATCCGCTTTGGAACAGTGACGACGCGCCGGATGCTATTCACCTTGGCGTTTTGGGGTGGGTATTGGTTTTCTTGCGTGGTGTACCTTTAGCACTGTTGGTCTTTGGTGGCTTGATCATCTTGTTGGCGATACGCCTGATCGAACTCCCCTTATTCGGTATTCGTCGACCGATCACGCCGTTCATCACCCAATTTGTTTGCCGCAACGCCTTTCGCATTCTGGGCATAGGTTTCCGAACGTCCGGAGATCTGATGGTGGAGCGTGGAGCAGTGGTGGCCAACCACACCTCTTGGTTGGATATCTTTGCGCTGAACGCCCGCAAACGGGTGTATTTCGTATCCAAGGCCGAGGTGGCGAAATGGCCAGGTATTGGTTGGTTGGCACGTGCAACCGGAACTGTCTTTATCGAGCGCGACCGGAAGAAGGCAAAAGAACAAACGCTTGTGTTCGAAACTCGCCTGAAAGCGGGGCATAAGTTGCTGTTTTTCCCGGAGGGAACCTCGACCGATGGCCTCAGGGTTTTGCCATTTAAAACAACGCTCTTTGCCGCGTTCTTCGCGGATGAGTTGCGAGATTTCATGTATGTTCAGCCGGTCTCGGTGGTGTTTCACGCACCTGTGGGTGAACCGGACCGGTTTTATGGTTGGTGGGGCGACATGGATTTCGGCCCGCATTTGTTGAAGACGCTCGGTGCGCGCAGGCAGGGGGCGGTCGAGCTGATTTATCATGCGCCAGCCAAGGTCAGCGACTTTGAAAACCGCAAAGCGCTGGCTGCGCATTGCGAAGAGGCCGTCCGTCATGCGCACAGCTTGGCGCGGCTTGAAAAATAAGGGCGATTGGCCCTTGCGCTGCATCCCAACCTGCCGTATACGCGCGCCATTCAAACCCGCAGGCGGGGTTTGGGCTTTTTGAGGGAGACATCCTCATCAAGACCGCCGGTTGGAGCATCCGCTTCTTTCACCCCCGCCAAGGCGTAAACCGGAAAAGGAAAATAGCATGGCTCTTCCCGAGTTCTCCATGCGTCAGCTGCTAGAAGCTGGCGTTCACTTTGGTCACCAGACACAGCGTTGGAATCCCCGCATGGGCCCGTTCATCTACGGCTCGCGCAATGGCATCCACATCATGGACCTGACCCAGACCGTTCCGATGCTGGACCAGGCTCTGCAAGCTGTTCGTGACACCGTCGCAAAAGGTGGCCGCGTTCTGTTTGTTGGTACAAAGCGTCAGGCCGCTGGTCCGATCGCTGAAGCGGCTGAAAAGTCGGCTCAGTACTACATGAACCACCGCTGGCTGGGCGGCACGCTGACCAACTGGAAAACCGTTTCCCAGTCGATCAACCGTCTGAACCAGATAGACGAAGCCATGGAAGCGGGCGCAGAAGGCCTGACCAAGAAAGAGCGTCTGGGCATGGAGCGTGACCAGCAGAAGCTGCAGGCTTCGCTGGGCGGTATCCGCGAGATGGGCGGCGTTCCTGATCTGCTGTTTGTCATCGACGTCAAAAAAGAAGCACTGGCCATCGCAGAAGCCAACAAACTGGGTATCCCGGTTGTGGCTGTTGTCGACACCAACTGCTCGCCCGACGGCGTTGACTACATCATCCCCGGCAACGACGACGCAGCCCGCGCGATCTCGCTGTATTGTGACCTGGCCGCACGTGCCGCTCTGGACGGCATGACCGCTCAGATGGGTGCTGCAGGCGTTGACCTGGGTGCCTTCGAAGAAGCACCGGTTGAAGAAGTCGTTGCAGAAGAAGCCGCCGAAGCTCCGGCCGAAGCGTAAGCTGCCCGTCACGTAATTGACACATGGGGCAGGGTATGACCTGCCCCAATTCCGTTTGAATTGAGGAGAGCCAAAAGATGGCAATCACAGCAGCAATGGTTAAAGAACTGCGCGACGCAACCGGCGCAGGCATGATGGACGCGAAAAAAGCCCTGACCGAAACCGGCGGCAACATGGACGAGGCCGTTGACTGGCTGCGCACCAAAGGTCTGGCCAAAGCGGCCAAGAAATCGGGCCGTACCGCAGCAGAAGGTCTGGTTGCTGTTCACGTCAACGGTGGCAACGGTGTTGCTGTCGAAGTGAACTCGGAAACCGACTTCGTTGCGAAGAACGCTGAGTTCCAGGAAATGGTCGGCAAGATCACCTACGCTGCCGAAGGCGTCGACAATGTCGAAGCTCTCCTGGCTGCTGATCTGGGCGGAAAGTCCGTTGCAGACACCATCACCGACAAGATCGCCACCATCGGCGAAAACATGTCGGTGCGCCGCATGTCGAAATTGTCGGGCGACACCGTTGTGTCCTACGTTCACAACGCAGCCACCAACGGCATGGGCAAAATCGGCGTTCTGGTTGCTCTGACCGGTGGCGACGAAGCGATCGGCAAGCAGGTTGCGATGCACATCGCAGCTGTGAACCCGGCAGCTCTGTCCGAGGCCGACATGGATCCGGCTGTTGTCGAGAAAGAAAAGCAGGTTCAGATGGACATCGCCCGCGAATCCGGCAAGCCGGAGCAGGTGATCGAGAAGATGATCGAAGGCCGTATGAAGAAATTCGTGGCTGAATCGACTCTGTTGAACCAGTCCTTCGTTGTGAACCCTGACCTGACTGTTGAAGCAGCGGCAAAAGAAGTAGGCGCAACCATCACCGGCTTCATCCGTCTGGAAGTTGGCGAAGGCATCGTGGTCGAAAAAGAAGACTTCGCTGCAGAAGTTGCCAAAGCGGCACAAGGCTAAGTCTTTGCTCTAGGCCCCGGTTGCGGGGCCTGACTACATTCAGAACCGGTCACGTCGAACGTGGCCGGTTTTTTCGTGCCAGAGATAGATTTGTCTGTTCAAGCAGAAGGTGAATGGAGGGCCCCGCATGATGGGGATGGTCGGGACCCTCCAAAATTCCGACGTCGGTACGCGGACGAATAGGCGCTCCAAAAGTCAGAGTGATTGGAGAGCTCTGGTATTGCAAAGATCCAATCGAATGTTCCTTGGCTAAAGCCACCACTCACGGAACGGTATCAATCTGCAATTTTCCCGTGAAGATGGGAAGTCATGATTTCCTTACCTAAGGTAAATTGACGCGGTTTGGCGTCAATCTCTTGTGGTCAGGCTTCCATCACATACATCTGGTTGTGTAGGGCGGCTTTCAGAACGGCCTGGGCCGTCGTCTCGACCGAAAGCGATTCGCGTGCCAGCCTCAGGTGTTTTTCTACTGTCGCCGCCGTCAGCCCCATCAGCAGGGCTATATCCTGAGTCGTTTTGCCATCACCGACCCATTGCAGCGCCTCTCGCTGGCGTTTGGTGAGCGAACGATTCGGAGGTGTGTAGGGAAGCGTCAGGATCTTGAGATGAGCGATGTTGTTCATCAGAAGAATATCCTCGCCATGCTCTTCCCACATGTCGTCAATCTCGTCCTGGTTGCGGTTTTCTTCGGCCGATAGCGAGATCGCACCCTTGGACCGCACGGAGACTGAGTTGAAGCTGACAGTATATCCAGCAAGCACGTTGTGCGACTTGTTGAAATCCACAACCTTCTGCTGCTCGGGCGTGAGTTCTCCGTTCGAGGCCAAATCCTGAATCAATCCCCAGCTTGCCGCACCATCATTGTTCAGAGCCCATTGCAGCATCGGAGCGTTGGAATACCTGCTGTCCCCGAGGAAACCGTCAACATATTCACGCCGATGATTGCTGAGGATTACAAAATCCTCAGGGTCACCCAAGGACGTGGCAGTACGATATTGAGTGTAGCCATAAATTAGCCGGTCAAAACCGTATATGGCCATCTGTCGGCAATGGGCATCCCAAAGCTCTTCCAGGGTTCTGGCATAGCTCACAAAGCGAAGATATTCCTTCAACTTCATGCAACGTCCCCTGATTTCAAATGAGCCGCCAAGGCATCAAGTGCCAAAACATAGCTCTGTGCACCAAAACCGCAGATCTGCCCAAGGGCAACCGACGCGATGTAGGACTTGTGGCGGAAGCTTTCCCGCGCGTGGATGTTCGACAAGTGAACCTCGACCAAGGGCAGTTCCACCGAGGCAATCGCATCCATCAGGGCAATCGACGTATGGGTATAGGCGCCTGCGTTCAGAACCAAACCGTTCTGCGTGCCACGGGCCTGATGGATGGCGTCTATCAGCGCACCTTCGTGATTGGACTGAAATGTCGAAACCTCAAGCCCGATAGACGTGCCATGAGCAACGCATTGTTCCTCCACCATTTTCAAGGTGGTGCTGCCGTAAACCTCAGGCTGTCGGGTGCCCAAAAGATTGAGGTTCGGGCCATTCAACACAAGAATTTTATTCATAAATCTCCGTCCCCATATTCGTTTCTTAAACGGCATTTGGTGGGGATGTCTACCGGACAATGCTCCAATGAGGCGAGTGGGCTGACAAAGATGCCTTTGATGCAACCCGCTCCAGTTAGGTATCGTCCATTGTGACCACAACCTTTCCGAGAACGAAGCGCTGAGAAAGCAGCTCGATTGCCGCCGCGCCCTCGGATAAGGGAAAGCGCGCTGTGATGCGGGGTTTGACTTTACCTGCGGCGTATAAGTTAAACAATTCACTTAGGTTTTCGGCATGAGTGTCAGGTTCGCGAAAGACGGAGGCCCCCCAGAAGACGCCGACGATCTGGCATCCTTTCAGCAGCGCGAGATTGAGTGGCACACTGGGGATTCCTGCTGGAAACCCGACAACCAGATATCGACCCTTCCACGCGATGCTGCGCAACGCGGGTTCCGCATAGGCTCCGCCCACCGCGTCATAGATGACATCGACACCTTCAGCACCCGCTAACGCCTTGATCTCCTTCGAGAAGGCTTTCTGGGCGTCTTTGTCCGGGTCTTTGGGGTACAGGATTGTCTCATCCGCACCGATTGAGCGGCAGAATTCAGCTTTGTCTGGCGTGGAAACCGCAGCGATGACTCGCGCGCCCATGGCTTTGCCCAACTCGATCGCCGCCGATCCGACACCACCCGCAGCCCCAAGCACCAACAACGTCTCACCTGGTTGGAGGGCTGCTCTATCCTTCAAGGCATGGTAGGAGGTGCCATAGGTGAAGATAAAACACGCCGCCTCATCAAAGGGCATGGTGTCAGGAAACTTGATTACGTCCTTGGCTTTTGTCGCAAGATGCGTGGCAAAGCCGCCATGACCGGTCAGCGCCAGAACGCGATCTCCGATCTCGAACCCTTTGACACCGTCGCCAAGCGCAAGCACCTCACCTGCGATTTCGCCGCCAGGGGCAAAGGGCCGCGGTGGCTTCATCTGATAGAGGTCGCGGATCATCAGCGTATCGGGAAAGTTCACCCCGGCGGCTTTTATTCCAACCAGTATCTCTCCGCGGCTCGGGGTCGGATCGGGCAGGGTGGTCAGTTCCAGAGTCTCCGGTCCACCCGCTGCGACGCTGAGTAATGCTTGCATGTTGCCCTCATTGTTCCTGTTATTCTTGCAGATAGAATTTTGGGGCGGGATCGCGCGCTGTCAACGGCGCACCCCCTTTCCCCTACGACAAGCAAGGAGTGCGGCATGACCCCGGAAACCCTGTTTTCTTTGGAAGGAAAGGTGGCTCTGGTCACCGGCGGTGCCACCGGAATTGGCCGCATGGCCGCCGAAGCGCTTGTTCGGGCCGGAGCGCATGTGCTGATCGCCTCCCGCAAAGGTGACGCCTGCGAGGCCGTCGCGGCGGAGCTGAACGCGTTGGATGCGCCCGGCAGTGCCGAGGGGTTTGCAGGTGATCTGGGCAGCAAAGATGGGATCGACGATGTCGTTTTCGAGATCAATAAACGGACGGAACGCCTTGATATTTTGATGAATAACTCCGGCGTGTCCTGGGGTGCGCCTTTAGGTCAATTCCCTCACGATGCGTGGGACAAAGTGATGTCTGTCAATGTCGCGGGGGTGTTTGAGCTGACGCAGAAACTATTGCCGTTGCTCATGAAATCCGGCACCGCCGAAGACCCGGCGCGGGTGGTCAATGTTGGCTCGGTCATGGGTGAGGTTCCCATGGGCGACGGGGCATACAGTTACTCGGCGTCCAAGGCAGCCGTCCTGCATCTGACCAAAATCCTGGCCAAGGAATTGTCGCCTTGCCACGTCACCGTCAACGCTCTGGCACCCGGCCCGTTCGTCTCGCGCATGACCGCTTTTGCAACTGCGGATGAGACAACGCGCGAGAAGGTGGGCAAATCGGTTCCTCTGGGCCGAGTTGGGCGTGACGATGACATCGCAGGCTGTATGCTGTTTCTCTGCGGGCGAGGGGGCAGCTACGTGACCGGAGCCGTCATCCCCGTGTCTGGAGGCATCAACGTAGTTACAGCAGGCAACATCTTTGCCGAAGCGTTTTGACGATGAATACGAACAACCCATTGGATCTGGACGCGGTCGATACCTACCTTGCCGCAAACCTCTCAGGGTATCGCGGCCCTCTGAAGGCCCACAAGTTCGATATAGGGCAATCCAACCCGACTTTCGCACTTGAGACACCGGATCGGACTTACGTTTTACGCCGTAAACCTATGGGAAAGCTTCTTAAATCTGCGCATGCAGTGGAGCGAGAGTTTCGTGTGCAACAGGCGCTTGCAGGCAGTGATGTCCCTGTGCCCGAGATGTTTCTTCTATGCGAAGACACTTCAGTCATAGGGTCCTCTTTCTACGTGATGGAACACCTAAAGGGTCGTGTCTTCTTGGAACCAACCCTGACCGGTGAAAGCAATGAGACGCGCACCGCCATCATGGATGAAATGAACCGGGTGCTGGCCGCGCTGCATTCCGTCGATATCGACGCAGTAGGCCTCGCCGACTATGGCCCGAGCGGCAATTACTTCGAACGTCAGATCGCGCGCTGGACGAAGCAGTACCACGCGTCCGAGACAAACAAGATTGCTCAAATGGATGCGCTGATCACAGGGTTGGAGGATGCTTTGCCGGAAGACGATGGTCAGCGCAGTCTTGTGCATGGCGACTATCGGATCGACAACTTGATGTTTGAACGCAACGGCACCCGGTGTATCGGCGTGCTGGATTGGGAGTTGTCGACGATCGGCCACCCTTATGCCGACCTTGCTGCGGTGATCATGCAGTGGCAGCTGCCTCCGGGGCCAGAAGGGCGGGGGCTGGCCGGGATTGACCGCAAAACCATCGGATTGCCCAGTGATAGAGTCTATATCGACCAATATTGCGCGCGGCGCGGGCTGCCGGAAATAAAGGATTTTGGCTTCTATCTGGCCTTTAACTTCTTTCGAATGGCCGCCATTCTGCAGGGCGTCTACAAACGCGCGCTGGACGGCAACGCATCGGACCCGGGCCGGGCGAAATTGTTCGGTGACTACGTGCCGCTCTTTGCACAGCATGGTTTGTCGGCATTGGACGCTTAGGGCGGAGGGATCTTTGGAATGCCGGTAATGTTGGATCAAGACAGGTTGAATCGCATTCGCCCGTGGATGCAACGCTATGTAGATCAACGAAAATATCCCGGCAGTTCGGTTCTTTTGAAACAAAAAGGGCAGGAGGTCTTTTTCCACGCCTGCGGCCAGCGCAATATCGAAGCCGAACTGCCGTTCGAGCGTGACACGCTGGTCCGTATCTATTCGATGACCAAACCGATCACATCAGTTGCGGTGATGATGCTGGTCGAGCGCGGATTGATCCACCTTGGCGCACCTTTGTCCGCGTATCTGCCCGAATTTGCCGCGCCTCAGGCGTTGGTTCCCAATGCCGAGCGGTTGGATCAGACCGAAGCCGCGCCGCCGCCGGCTCTGCACCAGCTTCTGACCCACACGAGCGGGTTCAGCTACCCATTCAATCCTGGTCTTCTGCCATCGGCGATGGAAGAGCGGGATATGATCTTCAAGCCTAATCAAGGGCTTCTGAAGGATAGAGTAAGCGATCTCGCCGCGCTGCCTCTGGCGTTTCAACCGGGCAGCCGGTGGGAGTATTCGGTCAGCACCGACGTCCTAGGTCGCGTTGTTGAGGTCGTCTCGGGAAAGACGTTGGACCAGTTCTTCCAACAGGAGATCTTTGAGCCGCTCGGAATGCGAGAGACGGGCTTTGTGGTCCCGAAAGATGCCGGCGATGGATTTGCGTCGCTCTATACGCCTTTGGCCGGCGACGCGATGGATCTCAACTCGGCCGAACAGTCCGAGGATTCGCTCAGGCTGGTGGATCAAGCGGGATCTTCTCCGTTCGAAGCCACCACTACGTTCTCGGGCGGTGGTGGCTTGGTCGGAACGATAGACGACTATAGCCGGTTTGCTGAAATGCTGCGGAACCGAGGGCAGGCTGCGGGCGAACGGTTATTGGGACCGAAGACGGTAGATTTCATGATGATCAATCACTTACCCGGCGATATTGCCTCAATGGGCCCCAGTAGTTTTGCGGAACAACCGATGGAAGGTATGGGGTTTGGATTGGGCGGCTCTGTCGTGCTGAACCCGGGTCGTACCGGAGTGCCTGGGTCTGTCGGGGACTTCAGCTGGGGCGGCATGGCCTCGACGTATTTCTGGATTGACCGGTCCTTGGATTTGTCGGCTGTGTTCTTCACTCAATTGTCGCCGTCCAGCTCTTACCCGTCCCGCGCGGAACTCAAGGCTCTGGTCTTGGGTGCGGTGATTGATTGATGGCGCGGGTGTTGGTACCTCATCCCCCAAATGAACAAGATCGAGCAACCCATGACCGAAGCTGAGCGTATTCTTCTGGACCTTCTGAACATTGAACGGCTTGAGGTTGACCTGTTCAGGGGTACTGGATCAGGTGGTGAGACACCGACGCGTATCTTTGGCGGTCAGGTCATCGCGCAGGCGCTAGCAGCGGCTTACAGAACGGTTGATGACAGGCTCTGCCATTCCTTGCATGCTTATTTCATCCGTCCGGGTGACCCCAGTATTCCCGTTGTTTATCAAGTGGATCGTGCCAGAGACGGCGGTTCTTTCACCACGCGGCGCGTGGTTGCGATTCAACATGGTAAGCAGATCCTCAATATGTCTGCATCCTTTCATGTTGAGGATGAAGGATGGTCTCATCAGCATCCAATGCCGTCTTCTGAGAGCCCAGAAACCCATCCATCGCGCAGCGAACTACGCCATAAGTATGTGGAACAAGTCCCTGAAAAGATGAAGAAAGAGTTGTTGCGTGAGAGACCTATCGAAGTGCGTGAAGTGGATCATCTCGACCCATTTCGACCTGAAATTTCCGGTGATCAGAACAAGATCTGGTTCCGAATGCCCGGAGCGGCGTCAACTGATGTCCGAACGCAGCATCTTATCTTGGCCTACGCCTCAGACATGAGCCTGATGAGTTCCGGCATGCGGCCACACGGGCTGAGCTGGTTCACAGGTCAGGTAAACGCAGCGAGCTTGGATCACGCGCTGTGGTTTCATGCGCCGGTGCGTTTTGAAAACTGGCATCTCTATGTGATGGAATCACCGTGGACGGGGCAGGGGCGGTCTTTCAATCGCGGCTCCATCTATTCCGAGGATGGCGTTTTGGTGGCGTCAGTTGCGCAAGAGGGATTGATGCGACGACCAAATGGCCGCTCTTAAGGGTCGCCTATAAACCGTTGATTTAATTTGTTCATGCCGAGCAGCCATCGGTCATAGTCAGCTGTTTTGTGGCGAATGTATTCAAGGACTTCGGGATGCGGCAGGATCAGGAATTGCTCGGCTCGAATACCGTCCACACAGGCCTGTGCGACATCCTCCGGCTCGAGCATTCCGTCAATAGCCGCGACCGAGGTTTCATGACCGCGTGTCATCTCGGATCTGACAGCTTGCGGGCATAGGGCCGAAACTTTCAAACCTTTATGGCCGTAGGTCAACGCCAACCATTCTGCAAAACCGATGGCCGCGTGTTTGGTGACGCCATACGGCGCCGCGCCGGGTTGGTTCAAAAGCCCGGCAGCCGACGCCGTGATCATCATGTAGCCACGGCCGCGCTCGACGAACCGTGGAACAAGGTGACGCGCCAACCAGACATGAGACATCACGTTGATGTCCCAAATGCGGTTCCAGTCTTCATCTGGCACGTCCAAACCGCCGAGTGTCAGGATTCCGGCATTTGCACAAAACAGATCGATCGGAGCAATCTCGTCCTCGACTTGCTCGATCAGGGCTTTGATCTGTGCTTCGCTGGAGACGTCGCACGGAAATGCGTGCCCGCCGATTTCGTCCGCCAAGGCTTGCGCAGTTGCTCCGTCGATGTCGGAACAGACAACGGTTGCGCCATCTGCAGAGAACCTTTTAGCGAGACCTTTGCCTATACCGCCAGCTGCGCCGGTTATGACAACTGTCTTTCCGCTGAGTTCCAAATCGTTTTCCTCTGTGGTTGGGTTTGATTAGCGGTCATGATATTTACCATAATACCAATTAAACGTATTACAGATTAGTGTCGCCCTAGATCAAACCCTATACCTAACCGGCTTTAAGACCTAGAAAAATGCCTGCAGCCCAGTTTGCGCACGCCCAAGGATAAGAGCGTGAACGTCATGAGTGCCCTCATAGGTGTTCACAGTCTCCAGATTGACCATGTGGCGGATAACCTGGAACTCCAGCGAGATACCGTTGCCGCCGTGCATGTCGCGGGCCATGCGCGCGATGTCCAGCGCTTTGCCGCAGTTGTTGCGTTTCACGATGGAAACCATCTCGGGCGCTGCTTCGGCCTGATCCATCAGGCGACCGACGCGCAGGCTTGCTTGTAGAGCCAAAGCGATCTCGGTCTGCATGTCGGCCAGTTTGCGTTGGTATAGCTGCGTTTGCGCCAGCGGTTTGTTGAACTGCTTACGGTCCAAACCGTATTGCAGCGCTGCATGCCAGCAATGTTCGGCTGCACCCATCACGCCCCAGCTGATCCCATAGCGCGCGCGGTTCAGACAGCCGAACGGGCCTTTTAGACCTTGCACATGAGGTAGCAAAGCGCCCTCGCCCACCTCGATGCCATCCAGCACGATTTCTCCGGTGATCGAGGCTCGCAGGCTGAGTTTGTTTTCGATCTTCGGTGCAGAAAGACCCGGCTGACCCTTGTCCAAAACGAACCCGCGGATCTTACCGTCATGCGCGTCCGACTTGGCCCAGACCACGAAGACATCCGCAATTGGCGCGTTCGAGATCCACATCTTGGTGCCGGTCAGGCGGTACCCACCGTCGATCTTTTCGGCCCGTGTTTTCATGCCAGCCGGGTCCGACCCTGCATCCGCTTCGGTCAAGCCGAAACAGCCGATCCATTCGCCCGAAGCCAGTTTTGGGAGGTATTTGCGGCGCTGTTCCTCGGAACCGTAGGCATAGATTGGGTACATCACCAGCGAGCTTTGCACCGACATCATCGAGCGATAGCCCGAGTCCACGCGCTCAACCTCGCGCGCGACCAGGCCGTAGGACACGTAGCCGCTGCCAAGACCGCCATATTCCTCGGGGATCGTGGTGCCCAGAAGGCCCATTTCGCCCATTTCACGGAAGATCTCGGGGTCGGTTTCTTCGTTCTGGAATGCGGCGGTAACGCGCGGCTGCAGCTTTTCCTGCGCGTACGCGCGCGCGCTATCTGCGATCATGCGCTCGTCTTCGGACAGCTGGTCGGACAGACGGAACGGATCGTCCCAGGCAAACTTACCCAGATCCGGCGCATCTTTTGCGCGCAAAGTCGGTTTGGTGGCAGGGGCGTTCATCGGGTATCTCCGGTTTGTCTGAAGTCGCTCGCACAGTAACGTGGCACTTCGCGGAAAAACAGCAAGAGTTTGACACCCGACTATGAGTAAATGTCATGGGTCAGGGGGCAAGCACCCCCTTCCCTTTTTATCCCAAGGCGTACCCTGCCCCGCGCACGGTCCGCACCGGATCATTACCGCCATGCTGAGTCAGCGCTTTGCGCAAACGGCCGATATGCACATCAACCGTTCGGGTGTCGACATAGATGTCGCGCCCCCAGACCCGGTCCAGCAATTGCTCACGGCTCCAAACCCGGCCAGGTTTTTCCATGAAGGTGCTGAGAAGGCGGAATTCAGTCGGTCCCAGTTTCAGCGAATGGCTGCCACGGCTGACCTTGTGGGTCTCGGAATCCAGTATGATATCGTCGAATTCAAGGCGAATACCCACCGTCGCTGGGCGTACACGGCGCAATTGGGTCCGCACCCGAGCCATGAGTTCCACGACTGAGTATGGCTTGACCACATAGTCATCTGCGCCAGTCTCAAGCCCGCGCACCTTGTCGACCTCTTCCGACCGCGCCGAGAGCATGATGATCGGAATAGAACGGGTGTCGGGCCGCGTTTTCAGGCGTCGGCAGACCTCGATCCCGCTGAGATTGGGCATCATCCAGTCCAGAACGATGATGTCGGGGCTGTCTTCGTCCACCAGCAACAGCGCCTCGTCTCCGCTGGCCGCCTTTGAGACGCGAAAGCCTTCGGCCTCAAGGTTGTAGGCCAGCACTTCACGCTGGGCGAGCT
Organism: Ruegeria sp. AG1; assembly: GCF_056541705.1. Taxonomy (NCBI): domain Bacteria; kingdom Pseudomonadati; phylum Pseudomonadota; class Alphaproteobacteria; order Rhodobacterales; family Roseobacteraceae; genus Ruegeria; species Ruegeria sp. AG1. Next base: position 260,901 of record NZ_JBQFYU010000002.1, read on the forward strand.
CATCTTCGACCACCAGAACTGTTGGTTGATCTGCAGACATAAGAGGCGTCTCCTAGACGGTTTGCGACGTTGTGTCGGCCTTAGGGCGCGACTCGGTCGGGCGCTCGCCGGTGACCAGATACACAACCTGTTCGGCAATCGCGGTAACGTGGTCGCCCATGCGTTCGATGTTCTTTGCGATGAAATGCAGGTGCATGCAGGACGAAATGCTGCGCGGATCCTCGGCCATGAAGGTCAGGAATTCGCGGAACAGGCCGTTATACATCTGGTCCACCTCCTCATCGCGGTCGATGACATCGGCGGCCAGTTCGGCATCCCGTTGAATATAGGCATCCAGCGCGTCGCGCAGCATGACCTCAACCTCGCGCGCCATCCGGCGCAGCGCCGAGGCACTGCCGTTGATCTCGCCCGAGTTCACCAGCACAGTGGTCCGCTTGGCGATATTCTTGGAATAGTCGCCAATCCGTTCCAGGTTGGCCGAGACCTTCAGCACCGAAAGCACCAGCCGCAGGTCGCTTGCCGTCGGTGCGCGCAGGGCGATCAGGCGGGCGGTTTCCTCGTTGATGATATCCTCGAGCGCGTCGATGGCTTTGTCGCCCTGACGCACCTGCTGTGCCAGTTCCTCGTCCCGCGTTTCTAGCGAGCGGGCGGCGCCCATGATCGCGGCTTCGACCAGACCGCCCATCTTCATGATATGTGCCTGGATCGCTTCGAGATCGCGGTCGAAGACAGAGGCAATATGTTGTTCTGAATCGTTCATGTCGGAATACCTGTGCTCAGCCGATCCGGCCGGTGATGTAGCTTTCGGTGCGCGGGTCCACCGGGTTGGTGAAAATCTGTCCTGTTTCGCCGAACTCGACCAGGTTACCCAAATGGAAAAAGGCCGTTTTCTGGCTGACACGCGCGGCCTGCTGCATCGAGTGGGTCACGATGACCACAGAATACTGAGCGCGAAGTTCGTCAATCAACTCTTCGACCTGGGCTGTCGCAATCGGGTCCAGCGCCGAGCAAGGCTCGTCCATCAGCAGAACTTCGGGTTCTGTCGCCACGGCGCGGGCTATGCACAAGCGCTGCTGCTGACCGCCGGACAGGCCAGTGCCCGGAGCGTCCAGACGATCCTTGACCTCTTCCCAGATCGCTCCGCGACGCAGGGATTTCTCGACGATCTCATCCAGTTCCGCTTTGTTCTTGGCAAGACCGTGGATGCGCGGGCCATAGGCCACATTGTCATAGATCGACTTCGGGAAGGGGTTGGGTTTCTGGAACACCATCCCGACCTTGGCGCGCAGCTGAACAGGATCAACGCGTTTGTCGTAGATGTCTTCGCCGTCCAGTTTGAAGCTGCCTTCAACCCGCGCGACATCAATTGTGTCGTTCATTCGGTTCAGACAGCGCAGGAACGTGGATTTACCGCAGCCCGAAGGACCAATGAAGGCTGTGACAGTCTTGTCTTCGATATCGACATTCACATCTTTGATGGCGTGAGTGTCACCGTAAAAGACTTGGCAGTCCCGGCACTCCAGCTTGATTTCATTGGTATCCACTTGTCTCTCCACTCGTGACATGTCGTTCATGGGTCTGCCCTTCTTACCAGCGGCGTTCAAAGCGGCGGCGCAGAATGATTGCGATGATGTTCATTGTCAGCAGGAAAATCAAAAGGATGATGATCCCGCCCCAAGCTTTTTCGTAGAACCCAACGTCTGCGCGCGCAGCCCAAGTGTAAATCTGGGCAGGCATGGCTGAGTTTGGTTCGGTGAACCCGGCAAGGAATCCGTCTGGGTAGCCACGGGCAACAAAGCCCACCATCCCGATCAGCAACAGCGGAGCGGTTTCCCCCAGCGCCTGCGCCAGACCAATGATTGTGCCAGTTAGGATACCGGGCGCGGCCAGCGGCAGAACGTGATGGAAGACGGCCTGCATTTTGGAAGCCCCTACCCCAAGTGCGGCATCACGGATCGACGGTGGCACTGCTTTCAGCGACGCCCGGGTCGAGATGATGATCGTCGGCAAGGTCATCAAGGTCAGCACCAGACCACCGACCAGTGGGGCCGATTGCGGCAGGTGCATGAACTGAATGAAGACAGCCAGACCAAGGATACCAAATACGATCGAAGGAACCGCAGCCAGGTTCGAGATATTCACCTCAATCAGATCGGTAAACCTGTTTTGCGGCGCGAATTCTTCCAGATAGATCGACGCGGCTACGCCAATTGGCAGCGAAAGCGCCAGAACCACTAGCATCATGAAGAACGATCCTACAACCGAAGCACCAATGCCGGCGCCGCCAGGGTTGTCCACGCCCGAGTCTGCCCCGGTGATGAACGGCCAGTTGAAGACCTGTTTAATGATTCCAGCTTCCTTAAGTGCATCGACCAGATCCAGATCGCTTTTCTGGAGGAAGCGACTATCCTGTATGGTGTCACGCGACACCCGGCCCTTGAAGTATCCATCAACGCGGCTTGAGGCCGCTAGATCAAACTCGATAGGCTCGCCCAGTTTGTCCGGGTTTTCCGCGTAGAATGTTCGAATGGTTCCGCCAACTTTACCCAGCAGACGCTCAATTGCCGCCTCGTCGAAATCGACTTGGAGACCGCTTTCATCGAGCTCTTTATTCAGTGCCGCGATGAATAGGTCCGAATAGGCTTTGGTCTTGAACAGCGTGCTTTCAGCCTCTTCCTGTTCTTGTTGGGTCAGGGTGAACTCTACGCTGACAACAGTCCGGGTGAAGGCTGGAATACCCTCGGACAGGATCGATGCGAACAGGACGATCAGGAAGAACAGACCGGTCGCAATCGCGACGATACCATAGGCACGGAAGCGTTTTTCTGCCCTAGCGCGTTTGCGGGTCCGCGCATCATATGCAGTCAGGGAAACAGCTTGGCGACCCGTTTCTGGGTTTTGCATGCTTGCGTCGGTCATTCGTACTGCTCCCGGTACTTGCGCACGATGTAAAGGGCAAAGACGTTCAGGCCCAGCGTGACAACGAACAGTGTCATGCCAAGCGCAAAGGCAACTAGCGCTTCTGGCGAGGCAAAGTCTGCGTCGCCGGTCAGCTGGCTCACGATTTTTGCGGTGACGGTTGTCATCGCCTCAAACGGGTTCAGGCTAAGCCGAGCGGCTGCCCCTGCCCCCAGAACCACGATCATGGTCTCACCAATAGCACGTGAGGCTGCGAGCAGGATCGCACCCACGATGCCCGGTAGCGCGGCAGGCAGAACCACCTGGCGGATGGTTTCGGACTGCGTTGCACCCAGGCCATAGGACCCGTCACGCATCGCTTGTGGCACAGCGTTGATAATGTCGTCGGACAGCGACGACACAAAGGGGATCAGCATGATGCCCATCACCAGACCGGCTGTCATCACGGCCGTACCCGCCTTCATCCAGCCCAATCCGTTATCACCAAAGACGTCCAACAAAAGAGGACCGACGGTCAGCAGGGCGAACAAGCCGTATACGATGGTTGGAATGCCCGCCAGAACCTCCAGCAACGGCTTGGCAACAGACCGCACGGCAGGCGATGCATATTCGCTGAGGTAAATGGCGGCAAACAGCCCAATCGGCACAGCCACCAGCAGAGCAACGATAGAGATATAGAGCGTTCCCCAAAGCAGCGGGATGATCCCAAGTTCCGATAACCCGCCCCGGCCCGAAAAGCTGGGCGACCAGGTCAGGCCAAAAAAGAACTCTGGCGCTGGGTAGAGCTTGAAAAACTCCCATGTATTGAAAACCAGTGACAGAACAATACCAACGGTGGTCAGAATTGCAATCGAGGCCGCTGCGAGTAGCATAAAGCGCACACCCTGCTCAACAACGTTGCGGGCGCGATAGTCCGCCTTGGTTTGCATCCAGCCTGCCCCGGCGCCAATCAGCGCCACGACCAGAACCACGACGGTCATGATTCCATATCCGGTTGCATTTAAAGCGCGATGGCTCTGTGCCGCGTTTAGCACCGGTTGGGTGATATCGGATGTAACCACTTGACCCGCATCTTTCAGATTCTGAGTCACTTCGGTCAGATCGGCTTGGGGGTCACTAGCGGCTGCTTCGGTCATATTTCCTTGCGACACAGCTGCTTGCAGGCCGCTTGCCGTGCGACGCACCTCGGCCATGACCAAACTTAGAGAGGAACCCTCTTTGACTGATGTATCGGGGATCATGCCCGAGACCTTGGAATTCACATACAACGGCTGAACAAGCAGCCACATAATGAGAAGGCCAAAAGCCGGGACAATAGTCTTCAAAAGAACATTTGCGCCGTAATAGGCTGGCAGCGAATGCAAGTCTCGCGGTTCGCCTCCTGCGCTTTGAATTGCGCGGGCCCGTCCCAGAACATAGCCGAGCACAGCGATCGCCAACACGATCAAAACAAGCCAAAATATCGGCATCATATCCCCACTATTCCTGACTGGGCAAAAGTCGCAGAAAGGGACGGCGAATTCCGCCGCCCCAAACATTCATCCATAGATCGGCTTAGCTGCCCGAACCCATGGTCACTTCGTTGTTGATCGCTTCCTGAGTTTTTGCCAGCTCAGGGTCGGCAACCAGACCATAGTTGGCCAACGGGCTCGAGGGGCCAGCGATTTCGTCAGCGACGAAGAACTGAGCGTATTCTTTCAGGCCAGGGATCACGCCGATGTGGGCTTTCTTCACGTAGAAGAAGAGCGGACGCGATACAGGGTATTCACCGGTCGAGATGGTCTCGGTCGATGGTGCGATACCCGACATGGTCGCAACTTTCAGCTTGTCGGTGTTGTTCTCGTAGAACGCCAGACCGAAGACGCCGATGCCGTTCGGGTTGGTGTCGATACGGGCCAGGGTCTCGGTGTAGTCACCGTCGATGTCGACCGATTTGCCATCGGTACGAACAGCCAAGCATGCGTCTTCTGCGTCATCTTCGCTCATTCCGCCAGCGATCATCGCTTCCATGGCGCCAGTTGCTTCACAGCCGATCAGCAGAACTTTTTCTTCGAACACTTCACGGGTGCCGTGCTTGGTGCCGGGGATGAAGCCTGCGATTTCAACGTCAGGCAGGTCGCCGTTGAACTCGGCCCAAGTGTTGTATGGGTTGTCGACGATCTCGCCGTCTTTCAGAACCTTTGCGCCCAGAGCGTTGAAGATGTCCGAAGGCTCAAACGCGTTGAAGGCAGGGCCAGACTGCTGGCTTGCAAAGACGATGCCGTCGTAGCCGATGCGGACTTCCATGATGTCGGTCACGCCGTTTTCGGCACAGGCTTTGATTTCTTTCTCACGGATAGCGCGCGACGCGTTTGCAACGTCGATGGTGTTCTCGCCAACGCCTTCGCAGAAACGTTTCAGGCCAGCCGACGAACCACCCGATTCAACAACCGGTGTCGGGAAGTCGGTGTTCTCGCCAAACAGTTCTGCGACGATCGATGCGTAAGGCAGAACGGTTGACGAACCAGCAACCTGAACGTTGTCACGAGCTGCAGCAGTGGTTGCCGAAACGGCAGCAATTGCCAGCGCAGAAGCCGACAGTTTTACAAAGGACATTTCAGTCTCCTTGAGAATTGGGTTTTTGATCACCCCCATGATGATCTTGCGCGAACCACTAGGCCCCGTGCGTAAGGCTTTTGTGACAGGTACGTAACAGTTTTATGACAAGCGGGGTTTTTCTTACGTCCTGCTGTCATAAATCTTTCGGCGCGGCTTTGACGGCTTTATGGAAGCCCGCCTTCTAACGCGGTAAAATCACTGTAAAAACAGTGCCTTTTCCCAAATCGCTTTCCACCCGAAGGCGACCGCGGTGACGGTTGACGATATGCTTCACAATCGCGAGTCCAAGCCCGGTTCCGCCCAATTGGCGCGATCTGTGACTGTCGGCGCGATAGAACCGCTCGGTGAGTCGCGGCAGATGAACGGAATCAATGCCGGGTCCCCGGTCGATAATCTGCACCCGCACGGCAGGCCCACGCATGGCCGTGTCCCTCTCTGAGGTGGTCACGCGCAACTCGACACTGCCGCCGCTGCCGCCATATTTGATGCCGTTCTCGACCAGGTTGGTAAACACTTGACGCAACTGATCGCTGTCGCCGGTCATGGTTACCGGATCCTCAGGCGCATCAAGCGTCAACACCACTTCGGCGTCATCGGCCAGAGGGCGCATAGAGTTCAGCGTGGATTGCAGCAGACCTGTCAGTTCCAACTCCTCTTTCGGGCGCACGCGTTCCTCGCTTTCCACCCGGTTGAGCGACAGCAGATCGCCGACAAGGCGGTTCATGCGGTTTGCCTCATCCGTCATGATCTGCAGAAATCGCTCACGCGCGGCGTCGTCATCTCGGGCCGGTCCGCGCAGGGTTTCGATGAAGCCCATCAAGGCGGTCAGAGGGGTGCGGAGTTCATGACTGACATTGGCGACGAAATCGCGACGCATCTGGCTGGCTTGTTCCAGATGCGTGATGTCCTGGAAAATCGTCAGCACTGCGCCGCCCGACACCGCGCCGATGCCGTTCATATAGCGGCAAATCACCTCGAAGGTCGTGTCCTGCGCGCCATCATTTGAAAGGTGCCGCGTTTTGGACGGACCCTTGCTGCGGAGGCTTTGTTCAATCGCTTCAATGACCTGAGGCTGCCTGAGGATCGTCGCAAAATGACGGCCCGTGATGTTCTGGCTTAGCAGGGTTTTGGCGTCTGTATTGGCGGCGATGATCCGCTCGGTCTGGTCGACCAGAAGCGCGGGCATCGGAATGGCCGACACATATTCTTCCAGAAGGTTTTCAGCCATATCCGATTGATTTCCTGCCGCTTAAGCCAACGGTTTCAGGGTGTCCCTGAATTTTCGCATGTTCTGCTGATAGTGCAGCGCGCTGAGCGTGATCCGCTGGGCTGCGGCCTCATCCAACTGACGCACCACCTTACCCGGAGACCCCATGACCAGCGAGTTGTCGGGGATCTCTTTGTTTTCCGTGATCAGCGCCCCTGCCCCGATCAGGCAGTTCTTGCCGATCTTCGCACCGTTCAGAATGATCGCCCCCATCCCTATCAGAGAGTTCTCACCGATCGTGCAACCATGCAGCATGACCTTGTGACCGATGGTGCAATTCGCCCCGATGGTCAGCGGAAAGCCCGCGTCGATATGCATGACGCAGTTCTCTTGCACATTGCTGCCCGCGCCGACGCGGATTTCTTCGTGATCCGCCCGGATCGTGCAGCCAAACCAGACCGAGGCGCCCTCTTCCAGCACCACCTTGCCGATCAGATTGGCGTCCGACGCGACCCAGGTGTCTTCATGGATTTGGGGCGTGTGATCTCCCAGCGCGTAGATGGTCATGACTGCTCCTCGAATTCCATCTGCAGGGTGCGGACGTGGTTTTGCAGTTTCGGTTGCTGAATACGACGCATCCGTTCGGCGCTGACGATGGTTTTTAGCTTTTCTTCTGTCGAATCCAGATCGTCATTCACCAATACATAGTCGTAGTAGCCCCAGTGGCTGATCTCATCCCAGCTTTTCAGCATGCGCTTGCCGATCACATCGGCGCTGTCCTGAGCCCGGCTTTCCAACCGGCGGCGTAGTTCGGGGATCGAGGGCGGCAGGATGAAGATCGACAGCGCGTGTTTGCCCAGATCTGAGTTTCGGATCTGCACCTCACCCTGCCAGTCCACGTCGAACAAGACATCCTTGCCGGATTCGATGGACTCGCGCACCGGTCCGGCGGGCGAGCCATAGAAGTTGCCGAACACATGCGCGTGTTCCAGCATTTGCCCGTCGGCCACCTGCTGTTTGAATTCGTCTTCGGACAAGAAGTAGTATTCGCGACCGTGTTCCTCACCCGGACGTGGTTCGCGGGTTGTGGCCGAGATCGAGAATTCGAGGTCGGTGTCCCAGGCCATCAGTCTGCGGGCCAATGTGGATTTGCCCGCGCCCGAGGGGGATGACAGGATGATAAGGAGGCCGCGGCGATCTGCCATGTCAGTTCTTCCTACTGTTATTCAACATTTTGTACCTGCTCGCGCATCTGGTCGATCACCGCCTTCAATTCCAACCCGACCGAGGTCAGATCAGCGCTTTGTGCCTTGGAGCAGAGGGTGTTGGCCTCGCGGTTGAACTCCTGCATCAGGAAATCCAGCTTGCGGCCAACGGCACCATCCTGCGCCAGAAGGTCTCGCGCGGCGGTGACATGGGCGCTGAGACGGTCGATTTCTTCGGTGATGTCGGCCCTGACGGCGATCAGGGCGAGTTCCTGTGCAACTCTCTCAGGTTCCACCCCTTGGGCGTTGTCCAGCACGCGGGCGAGGTTTTCGCGCAGCGCTTCGGCCATCTTGTCCTTGCGCTGTTCGGCCAGTTCGGCGGCCTTAGCGGTCAACTCCGCGACCTGATCCAGTTGAGACGCCAGGATCGCGGCCAGAGCCTCGCCTTCGGTCTGACGCATGTCGAGAAACGCGGCCAGAAGTGGCGTGAATTCGGTGGTCATCTGCGCGACCAGCGGGGCTGGATCGTCTGCCTCGGCCCCCGCATCCAGCATGCCTTTGAGGGTCAGCAGATCACTCGCCTTGGAGGGGGCCAGTGCAATCCCCCTTGCCTCGGCCATGAGCTGTGTCTGTTGCAAGGCATCCAAGGCCGCCGACATGGCAATCGAATTTAACGCCAGATCCGGCTGGGATTCGTCCCGGCTGATCCGCAACGACAGGGTTACATTGCCCCGGCTCAGCGATTTGGACAGAACGGCCCGCAAGGCGGCCTCAAGCCCGGTCAGCCAGTCGGGCACGCGGATGCGCATGTCCAGCCCTTTGCCGTTCACGCTGCGCAGCTCCCATGTCCAGCTATGGGGGCCGAACTCTCCCTTGCCCGAGGCGAACCCGGTCATGGATTTGATCATCACTGCCCTTTCCATCGCTGTCAGTCTTCGTGTCTTCCGCACCTAATGCCATTGCCCGGTGCAGAGCAAGAGTTTGCTGAGACCGCCTCTGTCCGACAGAAGTTAACCATTCGTTAAAGAATTGCTCCAAAATTGACTCAACCCGTGTCAATCATGTGTCTAGCTCGGTCGTTTGGCCGAAAATGCCTCCGATATGTTGCATTTTATGAAAATGACGGTGATTAGGCGCTAGGGTGATGAAAATGAAAACCTTTTTTGGGACTGGCTCGAAGTCCAAACTTGGAAAGATTGTCGCAATGGATCGCTTTGACAGCGGGCGCAGCCTCTCACCGATCCGTCAGGCCGAGGCCTACTGGACCGCGTTGCTTGACGGCAATGGCGTGCCTATGCGGTCGCAGATTGATCCGCGCGGGCTTGAGAATATTCTGGAATACACCTTCATCCTCGAGCGGATTGCCCCGGGGCTGGCCCGGTTTCGCCTTGCGGGCAGCCACCTGAACAAGCTGGCCGGGATGGAAGTGCGCGGCATGCCTCTGACCGCGTTTTTCGACCCCGAGGCACGCAAGACCGCCACGAATGTTCTGGAGCAGGTCTTTGCCAACCCCGCCATTGCCGAATTGGATATGGTGTCGAGCGGCGCGTTCGGGCGCGCCCGGATGCAGGCGCGTATGCTGCTTTTGCCGCTGAAAAGCGATCTAGGGGATGTCAGCCGCGTTATGGGCGTCATGGTCAGTGACGGCGCGATCGGAGCGACCCCGCGCCGATTCTCGATCCAAGACAGCCGGATCAAACCGGTGAGCGAGGTTCAGGCCCCGGCCAAGCCAAAGCTGGAAGTCACGGACGGTTTTGCTGAGGGCTTTGCCGAGGGCAAGGCCGAGTTCAAACGCCCCAAGGGGCACCTCAGGCTGGTTGCATCGCGCGACGACTGATCCAAAGAAAAGCGGCGGGCCAAGGACCCGCCGATTTCTTTGATTGTTCGAACCTTAGCTTGCTTCGCGCTTGGTGCGGTCGCGGCGCAGGTTGGTCAGTTCTTCGGCGACGAGGAAGGCCAGTTCCAGCGATTGCGACGCGTTCAAACGCGGGTCGCATGCGGTGTGGTACCGGTCCGAGAGGTCCTCTTCGGTCACGGCACGCACGCCGCCGGTGCATTCGGTGACGTCAAGACCGGTCATCTCGAAATGCACACCGCCGGGGATGGTACCTTCGGCCTGATGAACGCCAAAGAAGTCGCGCACCTCGCGCAGGACCGAATCGAACGGGCGGGTTTTGTACCCAGTGGCCGATTTGATCGTGTTGCCGTGCATCGGATCGCAAACCCAAGTTACCTTGGCACCCTCTTCCTTGACCGCTTTGACCAGACGCGGCAGATGCTCACCCGCCTTGCCTGCGCCGAAGCGGGCGATCAGGGTCAGACGACCCTCTTCGTTTTCGGGGTTCAGCTTGGACATCAGCACCTTGAGGTCCTCGGCCGTTGTGGTCGGGCCACATTTCAGACCGATCGGGTTCTGAACGCCACGGCAGAATTCCACATGCGCGCCGTCGGGCTGACGGGTGCGGTCGCCGATCCAGATCATGTGACCGGAACCTGCCAGCCAGTTGCCCGAAGTCGAATCCAGACGGGTCAACGCCTCTTCATATTCCAGCAACAGACCTTCGTGGCTGGTGTAGAACTCAACGGTCGAGAACTCATGCGTCGTCTCGGCGGTGATGCCCGCAGCACCCATGAAGTCGATCGTGTCCTGAATGCGGTCGGCGATCTCGGAGTATTTCTGAACGTCCTGTTCATCCGTGAAGCCCAGAGTCCAGGAATGCACGCGGCTCATGTCGGCGAAACCACCGGTCGAGAACGCGCGCAGCAGGTTCAGCGTGGCGGCGGCCTGCGTGTAGGCCTGCAACATCTTGGACGGATTCGGAATTCGCGCCTCGGGTGTAAAGTCCAGCTCGTTGATGATGTCACCGCGGTAGCTGGGCAGTTCAACGCCATCCACAACCTCGGTCGGTGCGCTACGCGGTTTGGCAAACTGCCCCGCCATGCGGCCCACTTTGACCACCGGCACCTTGGCGCCATAGGTCAAAACCATCGCCATTTGCAGCATCACTTTGAACGTGTCACGGATCGCATCCGCGCTGAATTGTTCAAAGCTTTCAGCACAATCCCCGCCCTGCAACAGGAAAGCCTCGCCGCGACCGGCGGCACCCAGATGTTGCTTGAGACGCCGCGCCTCACCGGCAAAGACCAGCGGGGGATACTGCGAAAGCTGCGCCTCGACTTTGGCCAGCGCGGCCGCGTCGGTATAGTCTGGCATCTGAACCCGGGGCTTGTTGCGCCAGTTCGATTTTTGCCATTCGGTCATAGCCTTGATCTCCGCTGATAGTATTCAGGTGGTCTCTATACAAAAAGCCGGGAAGAGAGACCATATCCGATTTGCGGCTCTTGACGTCGTGAACAAGCTTTGATCATGGTATCTGTCAAATCATGCGCGCCCAAGGCGCATCGGCCACCGAATCAAGGACAAAAACCCATGCAAGAACAACGCCAAGTTGTCAAAGTCGACGGTAACGTCGACAAGCCGATCAATTTTGTATTCGTCTTATTGGATGGATTTTCGCTTTTGTCCTTCGCGTCGGCTCTGGACAGCCTGCGCATTGCCAATCGTATGGCTGATAAGCCTGTCTATACGTGGTCTTTGATCGGTGAAGGTGGCGATACAATTACCTGCTCGGCAGGCACGACTTTCAAGCTGGATCAGGACCTGATTGAGCTGCAGCGTGATGACATCGTTCTGATCTGCGGCGGGGTCGAGGTAAAAACCGCAACCACCAAAAAGATCCTGAACTGGATGCGGCGCGAGGCCCGCAAGGGGCTGCGGATCGGTGGTTTGTGTACGGCAGCCTATTCGCTTGCCAAAGCGGGGCTGCTGGAGGGTAAGCGTGCGACGATCCACTGGGAGAACTCGGACAGCTTCATTGAAGAGTTCGACAATGTGGAACTGACCAAATCCGTGTTTCAGGTCGACGGCAACCGGATGACCACCGCGGGGGGCACCTCATCCATCGATCTTATGCTGAAGCTGATCGCGAATGACTATGGCGAGGGTCTGGCCAGCGCGGTGGCCGATCAGATGATCTATTCTTCGATCCGCACAGATCAGGACACACAGCGCTTGTCTACGCCCACCCGAATTGGGGTCCGGCATCCAAAGCTGAGCCAGGTCATTCTGATGATGGAAAAGAACATTGAAGAGCCGATCTCGCCTTCCATTCTGGCCAAGGATGTCGGCATGTCGACCCGTCAACTGGAGCGTCTGTTCCGCCGCTACCTGAGCCGCTCACCCAAGCGGTATTACATGGAGTTGCGACTGCACAAAGCCCGCAACCTGCTGATGCAGACGGATATGAGCGTGATCAACGTGGCTCTGGCCTGCGGTTTTGCCTCTCCGAGCCATTTCTCGAAATGCTACCGGGCGCATTACAACACCACGCCTTACCGTGAGCGTGGGGCTCAATCGGGGCGCCTGTCCGTCTGACGCGGCTTTATAGGGTTTTTGCAAAAAAGTGCAGATGGGGTCTTAGCATCGGCTGATCCAGATAGGTCGTCGTCTCAATGGGTTCGGACAGTTCGACAAATCCCAGTTTCGGATACAGGTCCCGCATTTCGACATTTGGCGTAAGCGTATCGGCCACAAGGCGCTTTAACCCCAGTGCGCGGGCCGCCTCCTCTCGGGCTTGTATCATGGCTCGCCCCGCACCCGTGCCGCGCGCGGCTTCGGTCACGAACACGCGTTTCAATTCGCCAGTGTCCTGATCCAGCCGTTTCATCATGCCACAGCCGATGATCTTAGCCGCGCTGTCTCGTGCCAGAACCAGGCACCCGTTTGGCGGCAGATAGTCTTCTGAGTGTGCCCAAAACTCAGCCAGCGCGCTTTGCGGCGCAGCCGGATCGATTTCAAACCCCATGGTCGTCATGCGCTCTACAATCAACGCATAATATTGGGACAGGATGCCGTTCAACTCATCCTGGTCTGGCAGCGTGTCACACATTTCAATCGAAAAGTCGGACAATGGACCGTACCCTCAGATGGTTTCTTGACACAGGATCAAGCTGGGTAAGTCGGCAACATTCAAGGAGGGCGAGCACTGATCTACCTATCCGGGGAAAGCCGGAAAACCGCTCCGTTGCCTACGGAAATGAACCAGATTGACCCGTCCGGGGCCTCAACGATGTCCCGGACCCGTTCAGTTTCGGGGCCTTTGATCTGTTCGACCTCGCGCAGCGGCGTGCCGTCCAGTCGGGAGATATAGTCAAACTTCAGCGATCCCACGAAGATGTCGCCTTTCCATTCTGGCCAGAGCGCACCGGAATAGACCATCAAGCCCGACGGCGCGATGGAGGGGTCCCAATAGTGGCGCGGCTGCTCCATCCCTTCTTTGGCAGTGCCTTCGCCTATCGCCTTGCCCGAGTAGTGCTTGCCATAAGAAATGACTGGCCAACCGTAGTTAAGCCCCGGTTGCACGAGGTTGACCTCATCCCCTCCGCGCGCGCCATGTTCAGACGTCCAAAGACGCCCCTGCGCATCCAGATCGGCGCCCTGAGGGTTGCGGTGCCCGTAGGACCAGATCTCAGGCCGAACATCCGCCTGCCCGACAAAGGGGTTGTCGGCAGGAACCGAGCCATCCCGATTGATGCGGATAATCGACCCGATTGGGTTTGAGCGGTCCTGAGCCTGCGGCCGATCCCCCCGATCCCCGATGGTGACAAACAAACTGCCGTCTTCCGCCTCAACCACCCGGGAGCCAAAGTGACGCCCGCCCGAGCCTCCGGGCGTGGCCTCGAACAGGATACGCGTGTTGGTCAGGCGTTTACCGTTCTCCGACAGGCGCGCGACGGCCAGCGCGGTGCCAGCCCCATTGCTCTGAGGTTTCGAGAAGGTCAGAAAAACCTCGCGCGTCTGTGGGAAATCCCTCGCGATGGTCACGTCCAGCAAGCCGCCCTGCCCTCTGGCGGCCACTTTCGGCACCCCCTTCACTTTTTGAGATTTCCCGTCCGACACATAAAGCACATCGCCATCCCGTTCGGTCACCAGAAACGATCCATCAGGCAGGATGCCTACGGCCCAGGGCGCATCCAGTCCCTCGATCATCGGCTCGATCTGAACCGTACCTTGGGATGTCTCAAGCTCCTCGGCGCAGGCGAGACCTGCGCTGATCATCAAGGCAAGAATCGCAAAGGGTCTGGGCGTCATGGGACTTCCTTTCGGACTGACAGCGTTATCACCATGAGAACAAATAGGATTATGGAGCGTAAAAACACGATTGCGTTAGGACTTTTCTTTTCCGGATTGCTTGCCTAGGGTCATGCGCAGAACGAATACGTTCACAATAGGGAGTAACCATATGAAAAAGCTGCTGACTGCAACTGCAGCCTCCGCTCTGCTGGCGGGAACCGCAATGGCCGAAGACGTCAAGCTTGGCGTTCTGTTCGGCTTCACCGGCCCGATTGAATCGCTGGCGCCTGCCATGGGTTCGGGCGCCGAGATGGCGATGGCCGAAGTCACCGAATCCGGCAAGCTGCTGGACGGAGCAACCGTGACCGCGACACGCGCAGATACCGGCTGTATCGACAACGGCCTGTCCACGTCGAACGGCGAGCGCATGATCGCTGACGGCGTTGCTGGCATTATCGGCGGTGACTGCTCGGGCGTCACCGGCGCGATCCTGCAGAACGTCGCGATTCCGAATGGCATGGTGATGATCTCGCCATCTGCCACCTCGCCCGGTCTGTCGACCATGGAAGACAACGGCCTGTTCTTCCGCACCGCACCGTCGGATGCGCGTGAAGGTCAGGTGATGGCCGACATCCTGAACGATCGTGGCATTAGCTCGATCGCTCTGACCTACACCAACAACGACTACGGCAAGGGTCTTGCGGACGCGATCCAGTCCTCGTTCGAGGCGTCGGGTGGCGAAGTCACCATCGTCGCAGCGCACGAAGACGGCAAAGCCGACTACTCGGCTGAAGTTGGCGCGCTGGCCTCGGCCGGTGGCGATATTCTGGTCGTTGCGGGCTACCTGGACCAAGGTGGTCTGGGCATCATCCAGTCGGCTCTGGACAGCGGCGCGTTTGACACATTCGGTCTGCCCGGCGGCATGATCGGTGACTCGCTGCCTGCCAACGTCGGTCCGGACCTGAACGGCTCGTTCGGTCAGATCGCTGGTTCGGGTGGTGAAGGTGCTGAAAAGTACTTTGCTATGGCCGAAGCGGCGGGTTTCGACGGCTCGTCGCCCTACTCGCCTGAGTCCTATGACGCTGCCGCCCTGTTCATGCTGGCCATGCAGGCCGCAGGTTCCACCAACCCGGCGGACTATGGATCCAAGATCATGGACGTCGCCAATGAACCCGGCGAGAAGATCTATCCGGGTGAGCTAGCCAAGGGCCTGGAACTGCTCGCTGCGGGTCAGGAGATCGACTATGTCGGTGCCTCAGGTGTTGAGCTGATTGGCCCCGGTGAAAGCGCGGGTTCTTACCGTGAGATCGAAGTCACCGACGGCGAGAACAAAACCGTCAACTTCCGTTGATCCAAGGTTAACAGTCATAAAAACAAGCAGCCCGGGCCTTGTGTCCGGGCTGTTTCAATGACAAAAGCCCGCACCATTCGCACAGGGATGTGGCAACAACGCCGGAAAACGGCGGATAGGGGAAAAAATGATCGTCGTCGAAGACGTGCATAAGCATTTCGGCGGGTTTCATGCGGTGGACGGGGCATCGCTGGAAATCCAAAAGGGCTCGATCACCGGTCTGATCGGACCGAACGGGGCCGGAAAAACCACTTTGTTCAATGTGATCGCGGGTGTCTTGCCTCCAACCAGCGGCAAGGTGGTGATGGATGGTGAAGATATTACCGGCCTGCCCCCACATGAGCTGTTTCACAAGGGCCTGCTACGCACCTTCCAGATCGCGCATGAGTTTTCCTCGATGTCCTGCCGCGAGAACCTGATGATGGTGCCCGGCGCGCAATCCGGGGAATCGCTGTGGAACACATGGTTCGGGCGCAAACGGATCGCTGACGAAGAACGCGCGCTGCGGGCCAAAGCCGATGAGGTGCTGGAGTTTCTGACCATCGAGCATTTGGCAGATCACAAGGCGGGTCAGGTTTCGGGTGGGCAGAAGAAACTGCTGGAGCTTGGCCGCACCATGATGGTCGATGCCAAGATCGTGTTTCTGGACGAGGTTGGCGCGGGTGTGAACCGCACCCTGCTGATGACCATCGCCGACACGATCCTGCGTCTGAACAAGGAACGCGGCTATACCTTTGTTGTCATCGAGCATGACATGGATTTCATCGGCAAGATCTGCGACCCGGTCATCTGTATGGCCGAAGGCAAGGTGCTGGCCGAGGGAACGTTGGACGAGATCAAGGCCAATGAGCATGTGATCGAGGCCTATCTGGGCACCGGCCTGAAAAACAAAGACAAGCTGGAGGCCGGAGCGTGAGCGATAATCCTTATCACGACGACAAGGGCAACAAGGACGCGTCGATCACGAACACGCATGGCGTCGGCACCATGACCCCGGCCCATCGCAAAAGCGGCGCAACACAAAAGGTCGATGGTGGGCCGTTTCTGATCGGCGACACGATGACAGGTGGCTACGGCAAAGGGCCGGACATTCTGCACGACTGCACCATCGCCGTCGACCGGGGCGAGATTGCGGTCATCGTTGGGCCCAACGGCGCAGGCAAGTCAACTGCGATGAAGGCCGTTTTCGGAATGCTGGATGTGCGCTCGGGCGCTGTTCGATTGGACGGTGAGGATATCACCGCGCTCACGCCGCAGGATCGGGTAATGCGTGGTATGGGTTTTGTGCCGCAGACCTCGAATATCTTTACCTCGATGACGGTGGAAGAGAACCTTGAGATGGGTGCCTTTATCCGCCGAGACGATTTCTCGGATACGATGGAGCAGGTCTATGATCTGTTCCCGATCCTGCGCGACAAACGCCATCAGGCGGCCGGAGAGTTGTCTGGTGGCCAGCGCCAGCAGGTCGCTGTTGGTCGCGCTCTGATGACTCAGCCGAAAGTTCTGATGCTGGATGAGCCGACCGCTGGTGTCTCACCCATCGTGATGGATGAGCTGTTCGACCGGATCATCGAGGTCTCGCGCACCGGGTTGCCGATCCTGATGGTCGAACAGAATGCCCGTCAGGCCTTGGAGATCGCAGATAAGGGATATGTTCTGGTTCAGGGGCGGAATGCCTATACCGGTACGGGCAAGGAACTGCTGGCCGATCCTGAGGTTCGTAAGAGTTTCTTGGGGGGGTGAGGTCCGCAATGACGATCGCATTTGCCTCAATGTGCAGTACGGCTTGGGCGGCGCCATGCATTCTACAAGAGGCCTGCGCAGACTTGCAAAACTGTGTAGCTGGCGAACTCATGCTTGAGTTGCTAGGCTCCCCGCCCGAGCGTATTGAAAGTAACTTTGGCGACTTTTCAGTCGATCAGATCGCCAAGGCCGGTGATATCACCTCCAAAATTCGCTTGTCTGATGGGCAAGAGTGGACTGCCGTTTCAAAAAGCGACTTGTTAGTGGCGTCCCGAACCGAAGACGACCGACACGAGCATATATATGTGACCAAGACTTCGACTACCGAACTAACCGTGACACTGGTCACCCAACCATTGCGTTATGTCGATTATGCGAAAGCTAACAATGGACGACGCACTTTCTCTGGAAAATGCGAGCAGGAGTTTTAATGGACTTCCTCAACGCCCTTGTGGCGCTCTCCAACTTCGTTCTAGTTCCCGCAATCGCCTATGGCAGCCAGTTGGCGCTGGGGGCTTTGGGGGTGACGCTGATCTATGGCATCCTGCGGTTCTCGAACTTTGCGCATGGCGATACGATGGCCTTTGGCGCGATGATCGCGGTTCTGGTCACGTGGGGCTTGCAAGCAGCAGGAGTCAGTTTCGGGCCGTTGCCGACGGCTCTGCTTGCCCTGCCCTTTGCCATTCTGGGCTGTATCGTTCTGGTGCTGATCACCGACCGGCTGGTCTATCGCTTCTACCGGGAACAAAAGGCCAAACCTGTTATTCTGGTGATCGTGTCCATGGGCGTGATGTTCATTATGAACGGTATCGTTCGCTTCATTATCGGGCCAGATGATCAGCGGTTCTCGGACGGCGCGCGTTTCCTGATCAAGGCGCGGGACTTCAAGGCGTGGACCGGGCTGAACGAAGGGCTTGCGATCAAGACCTCTCAGGCCATCACGGTCGTTGTGGCGGTGATCGCCGTGGCCGCCCTGTTCTGGTTTTTGAACAAAACCCGCACCGGTAAGTCGATGCGTGCTTATTCGGATAACGAGGATTTGGCGCTGCTGTCTGGCATCAACCCCGAACGCGTGGTGATGATCACCTGGATCATCGTGGCTGCACTGGCGACCACGGCGGGCGTGCTTTATGGCCTCGATAAGAGCTTCAAGCCCTTTGTCTATTTCCAGCTTCTGCTGCCGATCTTTGCCTCGGCCATTGTCGGAGGCTTGGGCAACCCTCTCGGCGCCATCGCGGGTGGGTTCATCATCGCTTTTTCCGAGGTGACCATCACATACGCCTGGAAGAAGGTGCTGACCTATCTGGCTCCGGAAAATCTGGAACCGTCGGGATTGGTTCAGTTCCTCTCTACCGATTACAAATTCGCCGTCAGCTTTGCCATCCTGCTGATCGTGCTTCTGTTTAAGCCCACGGGCCTATTCAAAGGAAAATCGGTATGAGCGAGGTTACCAAGAACACCCTGCTTTTCGTCACAGTTGGCGCGCTGATCCTTTTGACCGGCTTCACCCAAAGCTGGAACGCCGCGATCCTGATCCTGAACATGGGGTTGATCTCGGCCATCATGTCGATCGGGGTGAACCTGCAATGGGGCTTTGCTGGTCTCTTCAACGTCGGCGTCATGGGCTTTGTCGCTTTAGGCGGACTGGCAGTTGTCCTTGTGTCAACACCGCCAACTCCCGGAGCCTGGTCCGAGGGCGGTTACGGCGTCATTCTGGCGCTGCTTCTGGGGGCCGCGACCGTTGTCGCGACCGTCATGGTCGCACAGAAGATGCCCAAAGGGCGCGCGCGGACGCTGGCCATCGTCGGAATCCTCATAGTTGGGTTCTTTGTCTACCGCGCGATCTTTGACCCGAACGTCGCCGCGATTGAAGCAATTGATCCAGCCGTTGCCGGCAATATCGGTGGTTTGAACCTGCCGGTCTTGCTTGCCTGGCCTGCCGGAGGGTTACTGGCCGCAGGTGCTGCGTGGCTGATCGGCAAGACGGCTCTGGGTTTGCGCTCGGACTATCTGGCGATTGCGACCCTTGGTATTGCCGAGATCATCATTGCCGTCATGAAGAACGAGGACTGGCTGGCCCGTGGCGTCAAGAACGTCTACGGCATCCCGCGCCCTTCACCCGTGGTCGGCTATGAGGTTGAGCTGCAGCAAGACCCCTCGTTCCTTGCGCGGGCGGACTGGCTGGGGCTTGATCCGGTGATCGCCTCGACCCTTTCGGTCAAGCTGGGCTATTCGCTGCTGTTCCTGGTCGTTCTGCTGGTGCTTCTGTGGATGGCGCAGATGGCGCTGAAAAGCCCGTGGGGCCGAATGATGCGCGCCATTCGCGACAATGAGGTCGCGGCTGAGGCGATGGGCAAGGACGTCACCCGCCGCCACCTGCAGATCTTTGTGCTTGGCTCTGCCATCTGCGGTATCGCGGGCGCGATGATGACCACGCTGGACGGTCAGCTGACGCCAGGTACCTACAACCCCCTGCGCTTTACATTCCTTGTCTGGGTGATGGTGATTGTCGGTGGCTCGGGCAACAATTTCGGCGCCGTGCTGGGGGCGTTCCTGATCTGGTTCCTGTGGGTCCAGGTCGAGCCGATGGGCCTTTGGCTGATGAACCTGATTACCTCGGGCATGCCCGACGGCAGCGCGCTGAAGGCGCATCTTATCGAAAGCGCTGCGCATATGCGGTTGTTTACGATGGGACTGGTCTTGCTGATTGTCCTCAGATTCAGCCCCCGAGGGCTGATCCCCGAGAAATAGACGCATCACGATCACAATACAGAAGCGGTGCCTCTCATCCGGCGCGGCTTCTTGATTTCTAAAGAGGTTTCCGCGTACACGAGACTACCGCTCGTTGTTCGGACTTATGGGGTCCGGCCTATGCTCAGAAGAAACCCGACCGATCTCTACGATCATTCGCACTCAATCGATGAGAGTATCCGACTTGACCAAGAAAACACTGATCACCAAAGCCGTTGTCATGCTGCCGGTTCTGGCCACGCTGACGGCCTGTATTCCGTCGCCCGAAGACCTTGAGACCACACCTGTTCAGGTCAACACTCCGCAGGGCGTCGTGACCTGTCAGCTTTACCGTCATGATCGTGTGACCTGGGACCGTGCGATTGATTTCCCGGCCACAAAGATGTCGGTCAAACAGGCCGATGCATATTGCCGCCAGGAAGGTCAGCGCCGCCTGAAGTAAGCCGGTTGGCGCCCTGTGCTGGGCGCCTCCGATCAGCGATTTCGGAACAACCCGCCCAGAATACCCCGCACGATGCGACGGCCGGTTGTTCCCTTCAGCTCTTTGATGACGGCCTCACTCATCGCCGTTGCAAATGTGTCTTTCTTACGCACTACCCGAGATGTTGAACGCCCAACCCGGCTACCTGAATACCGGCGCGCCGAGCTGTATTCGCGCTCCATCGGGGTCTGTTGTTCGATGATCTCTTCCGCCTCCGCGGCCTCGGCCTCTTTGGCGGCAGCCTCCGCACGGGCTTGCAGGATTTCAAAGGCCGATTTGCGATCTACGGGCGTGTCATATTTCGCCGCCATCGGAGAGGCTTGCAGGATACCCTGACGCTCAGGTTCCGAAATTGGCCCAAGCTGCGATCCCGGTGGGCGAATCAAAGTCCGCTCGACAATCCCCGGCACGCCTTTCTTCTGCAGCATTGAGGTTACGGCCTCACCAACGCCCACCTCTCGGATCGCGGCCTCGGTGTCGAAGGCAGGATTCTCGCGGTAGGTTTCCGCCGCCATACGCAGGTTCTTTCGGTCACGCGCCGTGAAGGCGCGCAGCGCATGTTGTACCCGGTTGCCCAACTGCCCCAGAATATCCTCGGGAATGTCAGCGGGGTTCTGCGTGATGAAATACACCCCAATACCCTTGGAGCGGATAAGGCGCGCGACCTGCTCGACCTTGTCGACCAGTACCTTGGGCGCATCATCAAACAGAAGGTGCGCTTCGTCGAAAAAGAAGACCAGCTTGGGCTTTTCCGGATCGCCGACCTCTGGCAGTTCCTCGAACAGCTCACTCAGCAGCCACAACAGGAACGTGGCATAAAGCCGAGGCGCGCCCATCAGTTTGTCCGAGGCCAGTATGTTCACCATCCCCTGCCCGTTTTCATCCGTTCGCATCAGATCGGCCAGATCCAGCGCGGGTTCTCCGAACAGCTTGGTGCCGCCTTGGTTTTCCAACACCAGAAGACGGCGCTGGATGGCTCCGATAGAGGCCGTCGAGACATTGCCATAGCGCAGAGACAGCTGCGCCCTGTTCTCACCAATCCACACCAGAAGCGCCTGAAGATCCTTGAGATCCAGCAGCGGCATCCCTTCTTCATCAGCGGCTCGGAACGCGATGTTGAGAATCCCCTCCTGTGCCTCGCTCAGCTCCATAAGGCGCGACAAAAGCAGAGGTCCCATTTCGGTCACAGTGGTACGGACCGGGTGCCCTTGTTCGCCGAACAGGTCCCAGAACGTGACCGGACAAGCAGCGTAGGAGAAATCAGAAAAGCCGATCCGTTCCGCGCGCTCGGTAAACGCCTGATGCAACTTATGGGTTTCGCTGCCTGACATTGCCAAGCCGGACAGGTCACCTTTGACATCCGAGAGGAAAACCGGCACGCCCGCTTGCGAAAAACCTTCAGCCAGGATTTGCAGAGTGACCGTCTTGCCCGTACCCGTGGCCCCTGCGATCAGCCCGTGGCGGTTCGCGTATTTCAGCGTCAGACCTTGCGGAGTTGCGTATCCATCGCCCGCGCCGCCCAGAAAAATCTCTTTACCCATGTAATTGCAGCCTTTTTTCACTGATCCGCAACCAGCATACAAACTTAACCTTTGGCTGCCATAGTCTATTCGTTCCCTTTGTAGCCCCTGGTTGCGAAGGGGACACTTCCTCCCTGTCGACTGGCCGTGCCTTCGGGCACGGTTTTTTTCACGGAAGTGGGCGAATAAAACTGTGCTGATTAGTGCATTAAATTTTTCTGTTAGCGGTTGACCCCTGCTCCCCCCTTTCGTAACGTCTGCGCATAACTAAGTCGGCCAGTCCGACGGGGAGAAAAATTTTGGGAAGAGGGCTGCTCCACCAGCCCTCTTTTCTTTTGCCTGTATTGGTTCTTGAGCGGGGTTTGGCCCAAGAAAACGCTCACATTGATCTCAGCCATTCGGTTAACGACTGACAGCCGCAGCGAAGGATGCTAGATGAGGCAAAACAAACAGCAAACCGAGGCATTCATGTTCAAGAAACTCCTCTCGTTTAATACTCTGGCAGCCGTTCTGATGTGCGGAGCGGTTAGCGCGCAGGAAACGACTTCCGAAGGCACGACTACTGAAGGCACTGGGGCCGATGCGGGCGCGGGCCTCGATTTAGGCCAATCCGGCCCGCGTGTGGGTGAGCAATTTGTCAAAGAAGAATCCGGCGATTGGGATGTCTCCTGCATCAAGGCACCGGAAGGCGAAGATCCTTGTGCGATCGTTCAGGTTCTGAACGGCCCTCAGGGTGATCCGATTGCAGAAGTGTCCATCGGCAAGCTGCCCGAAGGCGGAGCGGCTGTTGCATGGGCCAATGTGATCGTACCGTTGGAGACCCTGCTACAAGCGCAACTGGCCCTGTCGATCGACGGCGCACCGCGCAAGCTCTACAACTACCACCATTGTCTGCCTGTTGGCTGTGTCGCGCAGCTGGGCCTCAGCCAGGGTGACATTGACGCGATGAAAGCGGGCAGCAAAGCGACCTTCTCGCTGGTTCCCGCGCGCTTCCCCGATCAGGTTATAACAATGGATATGTCCCTGTCGGGCTTCACTTCGGGCTTTGACGGGCTGGCCATTAACGTCAACTAAGTCAGCTGCGAATAGAGATCGCCGCGGCAGCTTTGTGGCGGCGGTTTTCTTTGCAGCTCAGACGCTTTTGAGCGCTAAGACGGCATTCAACCCGCCAAACGCAAACGCATTGCTGAGCGCCACGTCGACCTTGGCTTCACGCGCGACGTTTGGCACCACGTCCAGCGCACATTCCGGGTCAGGTTCTTCATAACCGATGGTGGGCGCGATAACGCCGTCCCGCAGCGCCATGATGCAGGCCAAAAGCTCCACCGCTCCGGTGCCTCCGATCAAGTGGCCGTGCATGGATTTCGTCGATGAGATCATCAGATCATCTGCATGCGGTCCAAACACATCCGCCACGGCGGCGCATTCTGTTTTGTCATTCGCCGCAGTGCCTGTGCCATGCGCATTGATATAGCACACATCGCTGGCGTTCAGCTTGGCATCCGCCAACGCGCCGGCCATCGCTCGTGCGGCACCCTGCTTGCTGGGCATCACGATATCGGACGCATCCGAGGACATGGCGAATCCCACAACCTCACACAGGATATCTGCGCCGCGGGCGCGGGCATGTTCGTATTCCTCGAACACAAAGACACCGGCACCCTCGCCCTGCACCATCCCGTTGCGGTTGGCGCTAAAGGGGCGGCAGGCATCCTTGGACATCACGCGCAGACCTTCCCAGGCCTTCACACCGCCGAAACACAGCATGGATTCGGAACCACCGGTGATCATCGCAGGTGCGGCACCGCTGCGCACCATCTGAAACGCCTGCGCCATAGCATGGTTCGACGACGCGCAGGCCGTTGAAACCGTAAAGCTGGGGCCTTTCAGGTTATGCTCCATCGAGACATGACTGGCCGCCGCGTTGTTCATCAGCTTGGGCACAACAAAGGGATGCACCCGGTTTTTGCCGTCCTCATAAACCGAGCGGTAATTGTCATCCCAGGTCGAGACGCCTCCACCCGCCGTGCCCAGAACCACTCCGGATCGTGCCGCGAGCTCGCCGTGGAACTGAATGCCCGACTGGTCGATAGCCTCTTTCGCGGCCGTTAAGGTGAACTGCGTAAACCGATCGTAGAGAGACATTTGCTGGCGGTTAAAGCGCCCTTCGGCCTCAAACCCCCGCACCTGACCGCCGATCTTGATCGCCAGGCGGTCAACATCGCGGAATTCAAGATCCGAGATACCGCAACGCCCTTCGCGCATGGCCTCGAGCGTGTCGGGGACCGAATGACCCAGCGAGTTGATGGTACCCGCCCCGGTAATGACAACCCGTTTCATTGTTTCGGGTCAGACCTTTTCCGACACAAGCTGTTCGATGCCGGCAATGATCGCGGCTACGTTCGAGATGTCGAAATCGTTGGCCTCGGGCTCATTGGCGTTGAAGGGAACCGATATGTCGAACTCTTCCTCGATGGCAAAGATGCTTTCGACCAACCCCAGGCTGTCGATGCCCAGATCCGCAAGTGTGCTGTCGGGTGTGACATCCGATGGCTCCAGAACGGCCTGCTCTGCAATGATTGCGATGACGCGGTCGCTGATGCTCATGTTGATCCCCTGGCTATCAATCTGAGGATGATTTAATCGCTCGGAGACTGTTTGAAAACAGCCTTTTTCAATGCCTCGACGTCGCGAGCCATGCGCGGCAAGCGGCGCTGTGCCTTGTAGATCTCGGTATGGGTTTCCATCTTGACGCCTGGATAGCCCATGACCACACGTCCGGCTGGTACGTTGGACAGGATTTTGGTTGCGCCCCCCGCGATCACGCCATCACCGATGAAAACATTGTCGGCCACGCCGGTTTGACCGCCAAGAACCACGTTGTTTCCGACATCGACTGAGCCGGACAATCCACTTTGACCACACAGCAAACAATCGCGCCCGATGCGCGTGTTATGCCCCACATGCACAAGGTTATCGAGCTTCGAACCATCGCCAATCCGCGTGTTTCGGATCGTGCCATTGTCGATCGTACAGTTTGCGCCGACCTCGACATCGTCCCCTATTTCCACTGCGCCCAGAGAATGGATGCGCAGCCAGCTTTGCGCTTTTGCATCGCCCTGATCGCCCAACGTCTTGCGCGCGTTTTCAACACCTGAAATCTCAGGGGTAACAAAGCTGAACCCGTCGGAACCAATACGCGCGCCGGGTTGGGCGATGAAACGGTCGCCGATTTGCGCACGCGCGCCGATGCTGACCATTTCGCGCAGCAGGGCTTGCTCGCCCAGCACCACGTCCATTCCGATTGTACAGTGCGGACCAATCACCGATCCCGCGCCAATCTTCGCCCGCGCGCCGATAACGGCCAGCGGACCGATCGAAACACCCTCAGCAATTTCGGCCGTCGGGTCGATCACAGCCGAGGGGTGAACACCCGGCTCAACACCCTGCCCCCGGTCCAGCATTGTCGTTATACCAGCCATCGCCATTCGGGGGCGCGTAACAAAGATCGCAGCGCGCAGGCCCATTGCTTGCCAATCCGCGCCTTCCCACAGCATTGCCGCGCGGGCCTCACCGTTCGAAAGCGTTTCGGCATATTTGGGGGACATTGCCATCGCCAGATCGGTTGGTCCGGCATCACCCGGTTCAGCGGCCCGCAGAATTGTCAGGTCTGTTTCACCCTGACACTCGGCCCCAAGGTTGTCGGCGATCTTTTGGATGGTGAACTGCATAGCGGGCGTCCTTTTGGGCAGGATTTACCCTGAGTGCTTACCCCTGAACGTCCGGCAGGGCCACCCCTGCCTTTTGCAGCGCGTCCCAAATTTTGGCATCGCGGTTATAGACGTCGCGGCGATACTGAACCTCACCCTTCGGGCCGATATAGGCCGTGCGGTAGATCAGGTGGACGGGCACTTTCTTGTCCAGCTTCACTGTTGTCTCCTTGCCGGTATTCAACACACGGTGGAAGAACGCTTTGGGGTCTTCCTCCTGCTTGGCCAGCAGCGCATAGGCGAACTCGAAAGGTTGCGCCAGTCGGATACACCCGTGCGAGAACGCCCGAACCTCACGCGCGAACAGAGATTTCTGAGGCGTATCATGCAGATAGATGTTGTACTTGTTGGGAAACATGAACTTCACCAGCCCAAGCGCATTGCTTTTGCTGGGCGGCTGACGCATCGCGAACGGGAAGTTGCGTGCGGTAAACTGGGTGAAATCGACGGCCCCTCGATTGACCTGACGACCACTGCGGTCCGTGATCTGGATATGGCCCACCGCGTTCGGGTTCGATTTCAGTTTCGGCAGGTATTCCTTGGTGATGATCGAGCGTGGCACATACCAGCTGGGATTGATCACCATATGCTCCATTTCATCCGAGAATTCAGGGCTGCGGCGATCATGTACGTTTTTGCCGATCACAGCGCGGGTCTCGAACGTGACCAGCCCGTCATCCACGATCTTTGCCGAGAAGTCGGCCTGATTGACCAAAATATGCCGCTCGCCCCGATCGCGCGGCAGCCAACGTTCCCGCTCCAAGGCAACATAGACGGCTTTCAACCGGTCCGATGCCGGTCGGTTCAACTCGGTGATGGTACCTTGTCCGGCCACACCGTCCGATTCCAGTCCGTGTGCCGTTTGGAACGCCTGAACGGCCGCAAGCAGGTCGTCATCAAATTCTGGACTGGCCGTGGGCTTAAGGTAACCCATCGCAACAAGCCGATTGCGCAGTTTGATCACATTCGGACCGGTATCGCCGTATTCCAGTTTAGCCACTGGAACGGTGGGCCCCCACCCGCCTTGGCGGATCAGGTTCTCCAACGCGATCTTTTGCTTCATCAAAGCGCGATATTGGGCGGTCTGCGGGATCAGAGTTTCAAAATACGCTGCACCTTGGGTGTTGAGTGCCTCAAGATGCTGGTTTGCATCACGGCGTTTAACCTCGCGCACCAGGCCATCATCAATACTGGCTGGCCGCAAGGCGCCGGAATAGATGTCATTTGCATAGGTCAGGAAGACGCGGGACAGCTCAGCCTCGACAGTGCCCAAATCTCGAACCGAACGAGCCTCAGCCATCTGATCGACCAGTGCCTGCACGTCAAATGCTTCGGGCAATCCATGGCGCTCCATCTCGGATAGGGCTTTGATCAACGCCGTACGGCGTTTGGCGTGTTCTGCTGTATCGCCGACCCACAAAGGGACAAAGCTATTGCTGCGATAAAATTCAGCTATCTGATCAGAAGGCGAGGTATTCTCAGCAACCGCCATCCGAAATGCCGTGTTCGAACCCTCGCCTGATGACGTGTTCGCCATAGATGCCGTCGCCAAAAAACAGGCGGTGAAAACAAAACTGGTACTGGTCCGTAACACTGAGAGCATGGGATGGCCTTGGTTCTTCAATAACTTATGCGATGTCTGCCGAAGCTTTATTTTATATATGGTTTTCAGCCATTGGGCTTGTCTATTCACAAATACCTTACCTTTTTTCTTCTCTTGCACCCTGATGCGCGTTTGCATCTACCCGATGCCGAAAACACTCAGTTGCTCAATAAAATGACTCATTTGCATCACCTGCGCAAAAAACTGCCGAAAATTCCCCCTAACAAAGGTGCATTCCAAAGACTTCTTGGCCGACGATTCCAACTGTGCCATACATTCGCCATCTGGGATGGGAAAATATTAATACAGCGCGCGTAACATCGTGCGCAGGCAGGAACAGTACGGGACGAAACAAAAAATGACCAAGAGCAGTACTTCGGGTATTACCCGTCGTGCCCTTCTGGGCGCATTCGCGGCAACGGCCGTGGCGGCAGCACCGACTTATTCCAACGCAGCAGGCTTCCTTCGTGGTGGTGGTGATATTCGCCGAATTCGCATGTATTCCGGTCGCACGGGTGAGCGGATTGATATGGTTTACTGGGTTGATGGCAAGTACATCAAAGACGCTGTTAAAGAAGTGAACCATTTCATGCGCGACTGGCGTACCGATCAGTCGAAAGCGATGGATCTGCGTACAATCGACATCATGGCGGCGTCGCACAACCTTTTGGATGCTGATGAGCCCTATATGCTCCTTTCGGGGTATCGCTCGCCACAAACCAACGCCATGCTGCGGTCCAAATCGCGCCGGGTAGCGCGGAACTCGCTCCATATGCAGGGACAGGCGGCTGACCTGCGCCTCGCATCCCGCTCGGTTTCCCAGATGGCCAAAGCGGCCATGTCCTGTCGTGCAGGCGGTGTTGGACAATACTACCGTTCGAACTTCGTCCATATGGATTGCGGCGTTGTTCGCAGTTGGCGCGGTTAATCATACTGTCGTTTATTGAGATGGACTTGGCAGGCCATTAGGTCTGCCTGAGTGTTGTTGCAAAACTCGAATTTTGCTGGAACGGGCTGCTGCAATTGGCGGCCTTTGTTCGTTGCAGAGCCAATCCCCAACGTTTCTCTAGCTTGTTCAGGCTAAAGATATTTTCCAAATCAAACATCTAGCGGATGCAACGACCACGACGGTCGGACTGAACAAATCATCAAGACTGTGAGATTTGGCGCACCTGAGAGGATTCGAACCTCTGGCCTCTGCCTTCGGAGGGCAGCGCTCTATCCAGCTGAGCTACAGGTGCCTTGGCCGTTAGCTAACCTTGTTCCGAGCCGGGTGCAACTGGAAAACGGACCGGCTCGGCCGAGATTTAGGCGAAGAGATCATGCGCCAGTTCAAGCGCGTCGATCAGGGTGTCGACCTCATCCGTGGTGTTATAGAGGCCAAAGCTGGCGCGACAGGTGGCCGTCACCCCAAGGTGATCCATCAAAGGACCGGCGCAATGGTGACCGGCGCGAACCGCAACGCCTTTCTTGTCCAGAATCGTCGAGACATCATGTGCATGCCCTGCCCCATCCAGCGTAAAGCTGAAGATCGCGGCCTTGTCCGGCCGGGTGCCCTGAACCTGTAGCCAGTTCAGACCGGTCAGACGTTGCATGGCATAGTCGCGCAGACCCGCTTCGTGACTGGCGATATTCGCCATCCCCAGATCCATCATATAGTCCAGGGCCACCCCGAGACCGATAGTCTGAACTATGCCCGGCGTGCCAGCCTCAAACTTCATCGGTGGATCATTGTAGATGACCTGATCCTTGCTGACCTCTTTGATCATGTCGCCGCCGCCGATGAAGGGGCGCATTTCGGCCATACGTTCGGATTTGATATAGATCGCACCGGAACCCGAGGGGCCATAGAGTTTGTGCCCGGTGATGGCATAGAAATCGCAACCGATATCCTGCACATTAACCGGCATGTGAACCGCACCCTGGCTACCATCAACCAAGACTGGCACGCCCTTGGCATGCGCGCCCGCAGTGATGGCCTTCACGTCGACCACAGTGCCCAACACGTTCGAACATTGCGTGACCGCGACCAGTTTGGTCTTGGGGCCGATTGCGTCAATCACGGCCTGCGGATCAAGCCCGCCATCCGCATCGACATCGACCCATTTCAGCACCACGCCCTGACGCTCACGCAGGAAATGCCAGGGCACGATGTTGGCGTGGTGCTCCATCACGCTGAGGACGATCTCATCCCCGGCTTCAAGCCGTGGCATGGCCCAGCCATAGGCGACCAGATTGATCCCCTCGGTCGTGCCTGAATTCAGGACAATCTCATCCTCATCAGCAACACCTAGAAAACGCGCAACGGTGCCGCGCACGGACTCATATTTCTCGGTCGCGAGGTTCGAGAGGTAGTGCAACCCGCGATGCACGTTGGAGTATTCTTCTGCGTAGGCGCGCGCTACGGCATCAATCACGACCTGAGGTTTCTGCGCCGACGCGCCATTGTCCAGATATGTCAGGGGTTTGCCGTTCACCTGCCGCGACAGGATCGGGAAATCGGACCGGATTTTCTGCACATCATACATGAGAGATCTTTCTAGACAGGACCCAACGGGTTGAGAAATAGGACAAAAGGTACCGCCAGCAACGCCGTCAACAATATGACGCCAAAGGACTTGCCCAGAGATCCAAACTTGTGCGCCTCATTCAGAAAATGAAGCGTTATGTAGAGGCTATAGATGGCCGTTGCCAGGATCAGAGGGGCCATAAAAGCTACCGCGATCAAGCTCAGCGCGAGGGTCGCGACCAGTGCTGCAATTTGCAGAAACTGCAGCCAGATCGTCAGGATCATCAGATCTTCAAAACGCCCCGTTCCGCCCAGAAAACGCCCGACATAGAGAAAGGCCAGAATGCTGAACAGCATCGTCCCGGCAGACCGGATCAGCACAACCGGAATCGACTGGGATACAGTCGGGCCACCCGATGCGGCGATCGACATATCTATGCCCATCTGCGCGATGCAATTGAGGACAACGGCCAGAAAGAATGCCAACCACAGAACCTCTCGCCCCGGGTTGAGGGCCAAAATCTGTCGCGCCGCTTCGGCAGGTTTTCTGAGCGTCAGGCTCGCCAGCGGGCCCAGGGGGGGTATAGTCATTCAGCCGACCTTTGTGCTTGTCGCAATCCGGATAACCAGAACCAGACAAAAACGGCAACCCAAATCAATCCGACCAAAGTTTGAGTCGGACCAGGGCCTATGAACCCGGCAACCAGTCCGTTTAGCAAAACCAAAGGTGCTGAGGACAAGAGCGCCCAGAATAAAGCCAATCTGGCACCATAGGCACTGCCCTGCCCGCCCACCAGTAGCGCGACCCAATGAGACACCAAAGCCAGCGTGTAGAAGAACAGCGGCAGGATGAAGACCGAGCCCAAAAGTGCTCCGCCCAGAAGCATGTTCAACTCGACCTGCTCAAGATGCGCGCGGCGCGCTAGGCTGGGCATTTGCGCGATGAACGCCACCACGCAAAAGGCCATGACGAAGATTAGCGCTCGGTCTTCGCGCGGC
This sequence comes from Ruegeria sp. AG1, assembly GCF_056541705.1. NCBI lineage: Bacteria > Pseudomonadati > Pseudomonadota > Alphaproteobacteria > Rhodobacterales > Roseobacteraceae > Ruegeria > Ruegeria sp. AG1. Next base: position 291,690 of record NZ_JBQFYU010000002.1, read on the forward strand.
CCCATATCCAGAAGCCGGCGCACAACGCGCCCCGGCCCCCGGTATGTGGCGACGATATCTGATGAGACCGGCATATCAGCTGTGACGCGAAAGCCAGCCTTCCAGACGGGTCACGATCTCTTCGGCCAGTGTCTCGTCCTCGATCTCATCCACCGCCTCGGCAAGGAAAGCCAGCGTCAGCATGTTGGTGGCGTCCTTCGTCGGAACCCCGCGCGAGCGTAGGTAGAACAAGGCCGTCTCATCAATCGCGCCCGAGGTCGACCCGTGCGAACAAGCAACGTCATCGGCGTAGATTTCTAGCTCGGGTTTGGCGAGGAACTGGCTGTCATCGTCCAGCAAAAGCGACTGGCTGATCTGGTAGCCATCAGTTTTCTGCGCGCCTTCCTTCACAAGGATCTTGCCCTGGAAAACGCCTGTCGCGCCGTTTCGCAGGACCTTTTTGAACACCTGACGACTTTCGCAATTCACCGCGTCGTGAGTTACAAAAACGGTATCGTCGTGGTGAAAATCACCGTCCCCGACGCAGGCTCCGGCCACATGGGCTACGGCGTCGTCACCGGTCAGTTCAACCACCTGCTCGTTGCGGGTCAGCACGCCATTGGCGGTAAGGGTGAACGACTTGTAGGTCGATTCCTGACCAAGCCGCGTGAACATATGGGTCGCGGCCCGGCGTTCATGATCCCGGCCCTGTGCCCGGACATGGTGCAAGGTCCCGTTATCGGCGATGTCGATCTCCATGCATTTGTTGAAGCGCGACGCGGCCGGACCATTCTCGAGGATCGTGGCCTCGGCATCGCTTTCAACACGGATCACGTGATGCAGGATCGCGTCCGAGTCTTCCGACTCGTGACGGTACACCAGATTGATCGGTTTCGATGGTTTGCCGGTCACATGGATGACAACGCCGTCTGTCGCAAACGCTGTGTTCAAAGCGGCCAAAGGACGCTGAACCGGGGTTTGGCCCCGCTCCTCGAGCTTGCCGTAAAGATCCTTGGCCCAGTGGATATCCTTGCAGCAAATATTCTCCAGCCGGTCGATCTTGACACCTTCTAAGCTCAGATCGTCCGAGGCTTCGGCATCGAACACACCATCGACGAATACGATCTGAAGCCGATCGACATCGTTGAACACCATCGGCTCGCCCGAGTCGAAAATGGCAGCCTTGGGCGCATCGGCCGAAACTAGCGTATCCGGACGCGTATATTTCCAGTACTCATCGCGCCGACTTGGCAGCCCCATTTCTCGCACCCGGGCCAAAGCCCCTTGGCGCGCGGCTTTGGTGCAGCCGGGATTAGGCATTGTCAGCGAGGCCAGACGCTCTTCGGTTGCGGTCTGTTTTGCTTGCGGTAAGGCCATCAGTTCACCTCGGCAAGAATGTCGGAGTAGCCGTTGTTTTCAACTTCCAGCGCCAACTCAGGACCACCCGATTTCACGATGCGGCCATCGGCCATGATGTGAACAACATCCGGTTTGATGTGGTCCAGCAGGCGCTGGTAGTGGGTGATGACTAGGAAGCCACGTCCCTCATCCCGCAGCGCGTTCACACCTTCGGAGACCAGCTTCATCGCATCCACGTCGAGGCCCGAGTCGGTCTCGTCCAGAATGCACATTTTGGGTTCCAGCATCGCCATCTGCAGGATTTCATTACGCTTTTTCTCACCGCCGGAGAAGCCGACATTGACCGGACGCTTCAGCATGTCCGCGTCGATCTTCAGCGATTTCGCCTTTTCGCGAACGAGTTTCAGGAAGTCAGCGGCCGACAGTTCCTCTTCGCCACGTGCTTTGCGTTGCGCGTTCACAGCGGTGCGCAGGAAGGTCATGTTGCCGACGCCCGGGATCTCAACCGGGTATTGGAACGCGAGGAACACACCAGCTGCGGCACGCTCTTCCGGCTCCATCTCTAGCAGGTCTTCACCGTCCAGAGTGGCCGAGCCTTCGGTGACCTCATAGCCATCCCGCCCCGACAGCACATAGCTGAGCGTCGACTTGCCCGAGCCGTTCGGCCCCATGATCGCATGCACCTTTCCAGCCTCGACTGTCAGGTCAACGCCTTTGAGAATTTGCTTGTCTTCTTCTTCAAGCTGTACGTGCAGGTTCTTGATTTCCAGCATGTTTTCCTCGTTTCGCGCCAGCAAATTAGACTGTCGCATTGTTTGAATTTCCAATTTTAATCCGTTGTTAGGCGGATTGAGCGATCTCCGGTGCCTTTGGTACAGGTCTGATCAGGTAGTTTTCATTTCGTCTGTAGCGCCTGTACTGATCTGCGATTTCATACCCATGGGCCGCAATGAGTGTTTTGAAGGCCTCGGCGTTTGAATTGTCCACCTCAACAAACAGAACCGGACGACTCTCAGCCAATTCTGGTAGAAGGCTTTCCAAAACGGCAATTTCCATTCCTTCAACGTCAATCTTGATCAAATCGAACGAGCGACCCTCTATCAAGCTTGCCGCGGGAACAACCTGTATTGAGCCTTGCTGGTCAATCAGTTTAGCTCCGCCAAGGTTTTGCGGTTTCCATTGCAAACTTAGATCTGATCGCGTTTCGTTGGAAACACCGACCCCGACCCAGTTGAAATCAACCTTATTTTCAACCCCGTTCAGGTGCAGATTACTAACCAAAAGTTCCGCAGCCACTGGGTTGGGCTCAACCGGAACAACGAGTGAAGCATGTAAGAACAACGCCAAGTACAGACTGTGGTTTCCGACGTTGGCCCCAATGTCCAGGAACCGTCCGCCCACCGGAAAATGCTCCGATATCATTCTTAGTTCTTCAACCTCGTAGAACGAGCCCGCGAAGTGGTATTTTTGAATCGCATCGAGCGGGTTGGCGACAGCGAAGAATACGTTGCGGTCATGAACACGAGCGCGCACCACCTGTGCTTGGGCGGCCCGAAAAACCCCAGAACGCCGGGATTTCTTGATCCATCTTATTATTTCCGCAGGTGTTTCCAACTTCAATGACCCTCTCGTCCCGCAAGAATTGGTTAGCCAACCGACCCTTCAAGCGAGATTGCCACCAACTGCTGGGCCTCCATCGCAAATTCCATCGGCAGCGCCTGCAGCACGTCTTTGCAGAACCCGTTGACGACCAGCGCCACGGCCTCTTCCTCGTCCATTCCACGTTGGCGGCAGTAGAACAGCTGGTCGTCGTCCACTTTCGAGGTCGTTGCCTCATGCTCGACGCGGCTCGAGTTGTTCTTAACCTCGATATACGGCACTGTATGAGCGCCGCATTTGTCGCCAATCAGCAAGCTGTCACACTGGGTGTAGTTGCGGCTGTCTTTGGCTTTCGGGTGCATCGAGACCAGTCCACGATAGGTGTTCTGTGCCTTGCCCGCGCTGATGCCTTTGGAGACGATGCGCGACTTGGTGTTCTTGCCGAGGTGAACCATCTTGGTGCCGGTATCGGCCTGCTGATAGTTGTTGGCAATCGCGATCGAGTAGAACTCACCCTGGCTTTCCTCGCCGCGCAGGATGCAGGACGGGTACTTCCACGTCACGGCCGAGCCGGTCTCGACCTGCGTCCACATCACCTTAGAGCGATCCCCGCGGCAATCGGCACGCTTGGTCACGAAGTTATAGATACCACCCTTGCCGTTTTCATCACCGGGGAACCAGTTCTGAACGGTCGAATATTTCACTTCGGCATCTTCTTCGACGATGATCTCGACCACGGCCGCATGAAGCTGCGCGGTGTCGCGCTGAGGTGCGGTGCAGCCTTCCAGATAAGACACGTAAGAGCCCTTGTCAGCGATGATCAAAGTGCGCTCAAACTGGCCCGTGTTTTCCGCGTTGATACGGAAATAGGTGCTGAGTTCCATCGGGCAGCGGACGCCCGGCGGGATGTAGACGAACGAACCATCAGAGAACACAGCCGAGTTCAGAGTGGCATAGAAATTGTCTGACACCGGAACCACGGTGCCCAGATATTTCTTCACCAGTTCAGGATGCTCTTTGATCGCTTCCGAGATCGAGCAAAAAATGACGCCTGCCTTCTTCAGTTCAGCTTGAAAAGTTGTACCAACGGAAACCGAGTCAAAAACGGCGTCGACGGCCACTTTACGACCCTCGGCGGGCATATCCTCGGCGCCTTCGACACCTGCCAGAATCATCTGTTCTTTCAGAGGGATACCGAGCTTTTCGTAAGTCGCCAGAAGCTTGGGATCGACATCGTCCAGAGATTTGGGTTTCTCTTCCATAGATTTCGGACGGGCATAGTAATACTGGTCCTGAAAGTCGATTTCAGGGTAATTGACCATGGCCCATTTCGGCTCTTCCATCTTGGTCCAGCGCTCGAAGGCCGACAGACGCCACTCGGTCATCCATTCGGGCTCTTCGTTCTTTTCCGAGATCAGTCGAACGATATCCGGGTTCACGCCTTTGGGCGCGTACTCCATCTCGATCTCAGTTTCCCAGCCGTATTTATAAGTGCTGACCTCGCGTACCGCGTCCACGGTTTCCTGATCGACACCCTCTTTTACCTGGGTCTGGTCCAAAGCGGCCATTGTTTACCCTCCGTCAGATCACGCGGCCCGCGCGCGATGCTTTTTCTCTTTCTCAAGCCACGTTTCGGCGAAACGCAGCACATCTTCCTTGGTAGTCCGAGGTCCCAGCGACACGCGGATTGCGCTGGCTGCCGTCCCCTCATCAAATCCCATCGCAGTCAGAACAGCGCTGGCGCGAACCTTTCCGCTTGAACAGGCCGAGCCCGCACTAACCGCAAAACCAGACAGGTCCATCTGCATGACCTGCGTTTCACCCTTCCAGCCGGGCGACGCGAAACATGACGTGTTTGGCAGGCGAGTCTGGTCTATCCCGACAAAAATAGGTGATCTTTCACCAGCCTCAAGGGCGTTTTCTAGAATATTTCTAAATTCTTCGACCTGCTCCCAAACGCCATTGGCGAGATCTCTGGCAGCTGCTTCAGCAGCGGCCCCGAACCCCGCGATTCCAATGACATTTTCGGTGCCCGAGCGCCGCCCCATCTCTTGCCCGCCACCCTTGATCTGAGCAGGCAGATCCGTGCCGCGTTTCATCACGACGGCTCCGATCCCTTTCGGGCCACCCAGTTTATGCGCAGACACAAGCGCCATCTGAACGTCCATCCAATTGAACGCAATCGGCAGCTTGCCAAACGCTTGGGTCGCATCGGTCACCGCCAGCCCCTTGGGCAGCGTTTGCACGATACCCGTTTCCGAGTTCGCAACTTGCAGCGTCGCATTCGCTGGATCGCTCACAGTGGCCATCCCGTCCGAAGAAACCAAGATATCCTCGGCAATCCATGCTCTTACCGCGTCATGTTCAATTGATGCACCGTGCAGATTTCGACCCGCCAAAGCCAAAGCGGCGCCTTCGGTCGAGCCTGAGGTAAATACGATATCCGCACCATCAGCCCCAAAAGCCGATGCCACCTGCGCTCGTGCGCGTTCGACCAAAGCCTTCGCCGCGCGCCCCTCTGCATGGACCGACGATGGGTTGCCGCAGACATCCATTGCCGCGATCATCGCGTCCCGCGCTTCGGGTCGCAAAGGCGTGGTGGCGTTATGATCGAGATAAACACGATTCATGGAGTCATCTTTTCCCTGATATTTCTGAAACTTGTACTCAGAGGCTACGGATCACTCATCTACAACGGCAAACAGGTTCGGAACCGCGGGACAGGGCGCGAGGTCGTTCTTGATCACGTCAGACAGGCGGGTCTGATGCAGGAACACATAGACATGTGCGCTGAGGCTTTCCCAAAGACGGTTCGTCAGGGATTGCGCCCGGCTGCCCGAGGACGCGCCTGAGGCCCCGGCCCCCTTGGCCATTGCATCCACCGTCTCATCTACGGCAGACAGAATCTCGACTACGCGGATCTCCGACGGCTGCCGTGCAAGGCGATACCCACCACCCGGACCTCGGGTCGAAGTCACAAGCTCGGCCCGGCGCAGTTTGACGAACAACTGTTCAAGATACGGCAGCGAGATATCCTGCCGTTCCGAAATTTCACCCAGTGTCACGATCTTGTCCGAGGGCTGCAGCGCAATGTCCGCCAGCGCCACCATGGCATACCGGCCCTTTGTCGACAGCTTCATTGTCATTTCCCTTCGGCAAGTTGGACGCGAAATCATTGACGCCGCCGCCGCCAGTGCGTATCTCCGACTGACAGCGCGTTGCGCAGGATATCACATTTAGAACCGTTCTAAGGTGCCCAACGAATACAGTCAAGTATTTCCCGGCGCCCAAGATAAAGACAGGACCAAAGCACACATGCCCGAGGTGATTTTTCCCGGACCCGAAGGCCGCCTGGAAGGCCGCTACCACCCGCAAAAGGAAAAAGACGCACCGATCGCCATCGTGCTTCACCCGCATCCTCAGTTCGGCGGGACCATGAACAACAAGGTGGTCTATAATCTGCACTACGCGTTCTACAACATGGGCTTCACCGTGTTGCGCTTCAACTTCCGCGGCGTGGGCCGCAGCCAGGGCGAATATGACCAGGGTGTCGGCGAGTTGAGCGATGCCGCCTCGGCTCTCGACTATCTGCAGTCGATGAACAACAACTCCAAGCATTGCTGGGTTGCCGGCTTCTCGTTCGGTGCGTGGATCGGAATGCAGTTGCTGATGCGACGCCCGGAAATCACCGGTTTCATCAGTGTGTCGCCCCCAGCGAATATGTACGACTTTTCGTTCCTCGCCCCCTGCCCGTCTTCGGGTCTGATCATCAATGGCTCGTCCGACCGCGTGGCGCCTCCGGCGGATACAACCGCGCTTGTCAACAAGTTGCATGAGCAGAAGGGGATCACGATCACTCATAATGAGGTCGAAGGCGCGGATCACTTCTTCCAGGATCAGCACATGGAGACGCTCATCACCGATGTCAGCGACTATGTGAAACGCCGCCTGACCGAGAACACGCGCTGATGACAGACACCATCAATACCCTCGCTGCGAAACTGGCCGAGGATACATTGAAGGTCATGGATGAAACCGGCGACGATCGGTTTTACATGGAGGTCGGCAACCTGCTTGCAGCCTCCTCCCAATCTCTGGAAGAGGCCTTTCTGACCGAGATCCGCGTGCGCCTGTCTGAACGCCAGGCCCGCCAATTCGTGATCAAACGCCTGACAGATCACCGCTCAAAGCTGAAAGCGATTGAAAAACAATGAATGATCGACTGTCCGCGCAAATCGCGTTTCTGAAACAAGCGGACAAGTTGAAGACGGTGGATCGGGCAAACACCCTGCTGGATCAATCCAGGCCCGAGAATTCAGCAGAACACAGCTGGCATCTGGCGCTTTGGGCGCTGGTCATGGGGCCTCTGGCCGGGTCGGACGTATCAATTGATCGGGTCATCCGCATGTTGTTGCTGCATGATCTGGTCGAGATCATCGTGGGCGACCACCCAATCCATCTCGAGACCGACTGGCAGAGCGTCGCCATGGCCGAACACGCTGCGGCTTTGGATTTGTTCGGTTTATTGCCGCCAGACCAGACCCAGAGTTTTTTGGACCTATGGACGGAATTCGAAGCCGACCAGACGCCCGACGCCGAGTTCGCCAAGATGCTCGACCGGTGTCAGCCCCTGTTTCAGGTGCTGTACGCATCGCCTAAACGGCCCGATCATATGGAGATCGCCCGTGAGAACCTCGCGACGGGACGTGCAGCCTATCTGTCTGAGGCACTGCCTGCGGCTTATGAGCACGCTGCTGCGCTTTTGGTAGATGCGCCGACCGAGAACAATAGCTTCACTCAACGGCTGGCGTTTCTGGTTGAGGCGGATCAGTTGAAATCCGTCATGCGTGCGTCGCGCCTTATGGTGGCTGATCGGTTCGAAAACTCGGCTGAGCACTCGTGGCACATCATGCTGTACGCATGGGTTCTGGCCGAACATTCCTACGCTGAGGTCCAGTTGGACCGCGTCCTGCACATGCTGCTGCTTCACGATATTGTCGAGATCGACGCGGGAGATCACCCGATCCACGGTCAGGTCGATCACGCCGCACAAGCCGAAAAGGAAGAGGCCGCAGCGCTACGCCTGTTCGGATTATTGCCCCAGGATCAAACGCAGGCGTTTTCGGATCTCTGGCATGAGTTTGAGAGCGCCAACTCGGCAGATGCGCGGTTCGCCAAGGCTGTTGATCGGTTTCAGACCCCAATTGCAAATCTTGAAACGGGCGGCGGCTCGTGGGTGGATTATGCCGTGACCTACCCTCAGATCGAAGCGCGGGTCCGGCCCGCCATCGAGCGCGGCGCGCCCGGTCTTTGGGATTGGTTGCAACCGTATTTGGCAGATTACTTCACGGTTTCAGCGAGGGGCTAGGCAAAAGAAAAAGGGCCAATAAGGCCCTTTTCCCTGCTTGGATCTTGATTGACGCCAAAACTACAAAACAAAGAAACCAACTAACATTTCGGCTGCATCAGAACTGACGGACCCCCCGTCTGTAAGCCACCCTAGCGCCGCAATAAGAGTCGAAGCAAAAACGACGTATTTAATAAACACAGTCATTGAAAAACTCGAAAACAAATCAACAAATACTGTTCTGTTATTTGCATAAATTGTGATCAGATCGTAGTCAGGTATACCCGACCTTTATCTTGTGGTGTCACGCACCCAAGCAACCGAATGTGCTTGCCGGGGCGGCCTGTTTCATGTTGAGAATTCGCGCGTGATTTGCATGCAAAAGGTTGAGATCATGCCCAAAGCCTACCTGATCCTGCTGATGGCCGTCTTTGCCGAAACCGTAGGCACAACGGCCTTGCAGGCCAGTCAGCAATTCTCGCGCTTCTGGCCTTCGGTTCTGGTCGTAGTTGCTTACGGGCTGGCGTTTTACCTGTTGGGATTGACGTTGAAATACATGCCAGTGGGCATCGTCTATGCGATCTGGTCCGGGCTTGGGATTTTCTTCATCGCAATCATCGGCTTTGTGGTCTTCGGGCAAAAGCTCGACCTGTGGGCGGTTCTGGGGCTGACGTTGATATTGGCCGGAATCTTGATCATTCATCTGTTTTCAAAGACCGCAGGCCACTGAACGCCGGTTAGGGCTGGTATATTGGGTCAAGCCGCGCTATGCGCCGGGCAACTTCCCGTTCAAAGGCTGACCTCTCATGGACCTGCGCAATATCGCAATCATCGCTCACGTGGACCACGGCAAAACGACCCTGGTGGATGAGCTGCTCAAACAATCCGGCGCGTTCCGGGAAAATCAGGCCGTGGCGGAGCGCGCCATGGACAGCAACGATCTGGAACGCGAGCGCGGCATTACCATTCTGGCCAAGGCGACCTCGGTCGAATGGAAAGGCACGCGCATCAATATCGTCGACACCCCCGGCCACGCCGATTTCGGCGGCGAGGTTGAGCGCATCCTAAGCATGGTGGACGGTGTCGTCCTGCTGGTTGACGCAGCTGAAGGTCCGATGCCTCAGACCAAATTCGTGACTTCCAAGGCGCTGGCACTGGGCCTACGCCCCATTGTGGTCCTGAACAAGGTCGACAAACCCGATGCCGAACCCGACCGTGCGCTGGATGAGTGCTTCGATCTCTTCGCAAACCTCGGCGCAGATGACGATCAGCTAGACTTCCCTGCCATGTATGCATCGGGCCGTTCGGGCTGGGCGGATATGGAGCTGGACGGGCCGCGCAAGGACCTGACCGCGCTGTTCGATCTGGTCGTCGATCACGTACCTGCGCCGAAACAGGCCGAAAAGAAAGACGAGCCGTTCCGCATGCTGGCAACGACCTTGGGCAGCGACCCGTTCATCGGCCGTATTCTTACGGGCCGTGTGGAAAGCGGTACTCTGAAAGCGGGCGACAGCCTCAAGGCGCTCAGCCGCGATGGCTCGTTGATCGAGAATTTCCGGGCATCGAAAATCCTTGCCTTCCGTGGTTTGGCGCAACAACCGATCGATGTGGCCGAGGCTGGTGACATCGTGACCATCGCAGGTATGAGCAAAGCCACCGTCGCGGACTCGCTAGTCGCACCGCAGGTTGAAGAGGCCCTGCCCGCTCAGCCCATCGACCCGCCAACCATCACCGTGACTTTCGGCATCAACGACTCGCCTTTGGCTGGTCGTGACGGCAAGAAGGTGCAATCTCGCGTTATCCGTGACCGTCTGATGAAAGAGGCGGAATCCAACGTTGCGATCCGTATCACCGACACCCCGGGCGGCGAGGCGTTCGAAGTGGCCGGTCGTGGCGAATTGCAGATGGGCGTTCTGATCGAGAACATGCGCCGCGAAGGGTTCGAACTCAGCATCTCGCGCCCGCAGGTTCTGTTCCGTGAGGAAGATGGTCAACGGCTGGAGCCTGTCGAAGAAGTCACGATCGACGTGGATGACGAATATTCCGGTGCGGTCATCGAAAAGATCACCGGTGCGCGTAAGGGCGAACTGGTCGAGATGCGCCCTGCCGGTGCCGGAAAAACCCGGATCATAGCGCATGTGCCGTCCCGTGGCCTGATCGGCTATCACGGAGAGTTCCTGACGGACACCCGCGGCACTGGTGTTCTGAACCGCGTGTTCCATGGCTGGGCTGCGCATAAAGGGCAGATCCCGGGCCGTCGTGCTGGCGTTTTGATCTCGATGGAGAATGGCCAGGCCGTCGCTTACGCCCTGTGGAACCTCGAAGAGCGTGGCCGCATGTTCGTTGGCCCTCAGACCGATGTCTATCAGGGCATGGTGATTGGTGAGCATTCCCGCGACAACGATCTGGAAGTGAACCCGCTGAAAGGCAAGAAACTGACCAACGTGCGGGCCAGCGGCTCGGACGACGCGGTGCGCCTGACGCCCCACATCCAGTTCTCATTGGAAGAAGCCATCGCCTATATTGATGACGACGAACTGGTCGAGGTGACGCCTAACGCAATCCGTCTTCGCAAGCGATTCCTTGACCCGCATGAGCGGAAACGGATGGCGAAAGCCGGATAAATCGCCGTTCTCGATTGGGAAACAATGCCATTTTTGTGACATTATTTCCTCAATCTTGAAAAATGGCATTCAAGGAACGGTCAGCCCTCGGCTGGCCTTTCTTATTGGTTTTAAGTGATTTTTGCGATTTTTTCAGTCTTTTGACAATCTCGCCAAGTGGGCGGCGACTTGTAAGTTCGACCTTAAAAAGGTGTAATCTTGTTCAAAGTGTGACGTCGTTCATACAAGCCCATTTGGTTTTGGTGCATAAGTTCGACGCAGAGATTAACGAGTACCGAGGAGTTCCATCATGGGCATCCATTCCAGCAAACTAAAAGTAATCGCCGCAGCTGTTGCCGTTCAAATGGTAGGCGTTACAGCCGCACAAGCCGCATGTACCGTCTCAACGGCACGTCAGGCTGCAAGCTCGCCCGAGATTCTCTGCGAATGTGACGCCGTCACATCGGGTATGATCCGCTACATTCAGCGTCGCGCAGATTTCGGCAACTTCCTGGCCCGTACCGGCGCGGAATGCCCACAACTGGCCGCGTTGCTTTCGGACTTGCCGACCGCATCCACAGGGTTCGCTGATCAAAGATCCGGGGATGGCAAACCTGATGGAAATCCCGGTACTACAGGTGGTCCGTCTGGGAATCCTCCGGGTGACGATGGCGGTCCCGATGACAAAGGCGGCGACGACGGCAAAGGCGGCGACGACGGCAAAGGCGGCGACGACGGCAAAGGCGGCGACGACGGCAAAGGCGGCGACGACGGCAAAGGCGGCGACGACGGCAAAGGTGGCGACGACGGCAAAGGTGGCGACGACGGCAAAGGCGGCGACGTCACATAACAAAGTTCTGAGGTTTCTGATCCTGCGTAGAACACAATTCCAACTGCAGGTTTGATGTACACTGCGAGAATCAAAAAGGGCGCCCAAGCAGGCGCCCTTACCTATTCAGATTGTAAATTTGGTCAACTATTCCCGTAAACCCCAACCCAACGGCGCGGCTGCTTTGGGTCTTGCATCCTCAGAAAAAGATACCGGGTCGCTTTCCAGGGTTTGATGCTGTTGGTCAAGTTGTCCAGAACCAGATCACCCTGAGCTGATCGATAGACCAACACAGCATGCGCGTTCCGACGCGTATCCAAAACAGTCGCAATCAAAAGCTTGCTCGGATCAATTCCTGCTTTGATCAAGTTGCGCTTTTTCAATAAGGCAAAGTCTTCACAATCACCGCCCCGTGTCGTCGGCAAAGCCCAAAACTCACGCTGGCGGTATTGCGATTGGTCTGTAATTGCACGGGTGGACGCGTTGACTTGCAAGTTCACTTTCTTGACGATCTGCATTTCCTGCTTGCTCGTCAACGAGGCCACTTTTTGGCCTGAACAGGCCCAGCTGTACTGACGGCATAGTTGTTGTGCTCCAGACGGTGGCGGAGAGGTTGAAATCGCAGTTATGAACGCGCCCTCTGACGCCTGCGCCGCAGAGGTGGCGAAAAACGACGTCAGGACCAAAGCGCAAATCCCAAAGGAGCGCCCTGAAAATCTGGCGACCGACCGAAGACCCGCCGAAAAACCTACTGCCGAATATTTCATACCCGTTCCTCAATCCAAGTTGCCCGCGTGAGTCCGGCCAATCAGGGTGTCGAAGTTTTCCGACTTTAACCGCAACTGGCTTTGGTGACGCAATCAATGTTGAGGATCAGGGGTAAAAAAGGCGGAAATTCGTCACAATCCGCGGCAATTTCGGGCAAGAATTGAGGACAATCCGCCACATTTATGACTGGGTTAGAATGTTGAATCGTTGCAATGTATTGTTTTTTAATAAACTTTCAATGCAATCGCGACCCCCAAGAAGGAAATGGAAGCCGCGCAGCGATTCATGTGATGATTTTCGCCGAGTCCGTCAAACTGACTCTGCCGAAACAGCTGATTCTCAGTCGGTGATTTCAACAACGACCAATTCGCGCTCGCTTGCCCCGCGGGCGTGATCGAGCGCTTCTTGGTATGCTGCGGAGTTGTAGCACTCGACCGCAGCCTCGACTGAGGGGAAACGTGCGACCACATTTCGCGGACGCTCCTTCCCTTCGAGCTGAACGTAACGCGCCGCACGCGCAATGAACTCTCCACCGTGCTGAGCGATCGCGGGTCCTGCCAGCTCTGCGTATCTTCCATAAGCTTCGGCGTCAGTTACCGTGACATGTGCAATCCAAAGAGCAGCCATCTTATCCCTCTAATACCTGTTCGGCGGCTTTGATCGCCGCATCTGCGTTGGTCGCGTCCTTGCCGCCACCTTGGGCCATATCCGGGCGACCACCGCCGCCCTTGCCGCCCAGCTCAACCACTGCGGCTTTGACCAGATCAACGGCCGAAACCGTATCGGTCAGATCCGCGGTGACCCCAGCCGCGACAGCCGCTTTGCCGCCTGTGTCCGCGATCAGCAGAACCGCGCCAGATCCCAGTCGGCTTTTGTGTTCGTCGATCAATGCAGGAAGATCTTTGCCGGACACACCGCTGAGTGTCTGGGCCAGAAACTTGACGCCGTTGACTTCGGTCGCTTCCGCGCCGCCGCCCTGCCCGGCCCCGCCTGCCATAGCGAGATCGCGGCGCAGCTGAGCAACTTCGTTCTGCAAGGCTTTCCGCTCAACCAGCAGCGATTTCACGCGGGCCACCACATCATCCGGCTGCGCTTTCAGCTCCAACGCGACCTGTGCCAAACGGTGATCCTGAGCGGACAGATAGCGGAAGGCTTCATCGCCCGTCAGCGCCTCAATCCGCCGGACACCCGCGCTGCTTGCGCTGTCTCCCAGCACAACGAACGTGCCGATATCGCCGGTCTGACGGACATGCGTGCCACCGCAAAGCTCAATCGACCAGGTCTCGCCATCCTGGCCCTTGCCGGTCGGCGCCTTACCCATCGAAACAACGCGAACTTCGTCGCCGTATTTCTCACCAAACAAAGCCTGAGCACCCAGTTCACGTGCGTCGTCCGGCGTCATGATCCGGGTTTCTACGCTCGAGTTCTGGCGGATGAAATCGTTCACCTCACGCTCGACCTTTTGGATTTCCTCCAGCGTCAGAGCCTTGGAATGGCTGAAATCGAACCGCAAACGATCCGAGGCATTCAAAGAACCCCGCTGCGCAACGTGGTCGCCCAGAGTCTCACGAAGGGCTTCGTGTAAAAGGTGCGTGGCCGAGTGGTTGGCGCGAATGGCCGAACGTCGCGCATGATCCACCTCCAGCTCGACCGCGTCGCCCTTGGACAGCGTGCCATGGTCCACAGTCAACTTGTGTGCATAGACCTTGCCATCAGCGAATTTCTTGGTGTCTTCAACGCGGGAAATATCCTCACGCGCATCGAGGCGGCGCAGCTCTCCACTGTCGCCGACCTGACCACCAGCCTCGCCATAGAACGGGGTCTGGTTCACGACGACCCAGCCACTGCCACCCTGTTCGATCTTGTCGACCAGAGCGCTATCGACGATCAGCGCCGCGACTTGAGCCTCGGCTTTTTCGGTGTCATAGCCCAGGAAATCGGTCGCGCCAGCGCTGTCGACAACGTCAAACCAAACCGCCTGATCCGCAGCCTCGCCCGAACCGGCCCATGCCGCGCGTGCTTTGGCTTTCTGCTCGGCCATGGCCGCATCGAACCCGTCGGTATCGACGGTCCGACCTTTTTCCCGCAGGGCGTCCTGTGTCAGATCGAGTGGGAACCCATACGTGTCATAGAGCTTGAACGCCGCATCACCGGACAGGGCCGCGCCTTCGGGCAAGCCCGCGACCTCGTCATCGAGCAATTTCAGGCCGCGATCCAGCGTTTGCTTGAACCGCGTTTCTTCCAGCAGCAGGGTCTCTTCGATCAACGCCTGCGCCTGCCCCAGTTCCGAGTACTGCGCTCCCATCAGTTGTACGAGCGAGGGCACCAGCCGGTGCATCACCGGATCCTTTGCGCCCAAAAGGTGTGCGTGACGCATGGCGCGACGCATGATCCGGCGCAGTACATAGCCGCGACCGTCATTGCTGGGCATCACGCCATCAGCGATCAGGAACGAGGTTGAACGCAAGTGGTCCGCGATCACACGATGGTGGACGTTCTGATCTCCGTAAGGATCTACGCCAGTTGCCTCCGCGGAGGCCTCGATCAGCGTCTTGAACAAGTCGGTGTCGTAGTTGTCATGGCTACCTTGCAGAAGCGCACCGATCCGTTCCAGCCCCATGCCGGTGTCGATCGACTGCATGTCGAGTTCCACCATCGAGCCGTCCTCGAACTGCTCGTTCTGCATGAAAACGATGTTCCAAATTTCAATGAAACGGTCGCCATCTTCCTCGGCCGATCCCGGAGGGCCGCCCCAGATGTGATCGCCATGGTCATAGAAAATCTCGGTGCACGGCCCGCAGGGTCCGGTAGGTCCCATTTGCCAGAAATTGTCGCTGGTCGCGATACGGATGATGCGATCTTCTGGTACGCCGACTTTCTTCCAGATTTCAAAGGCTTCGTCGTCAGTGTGATAGACGGTGGTCAACAGACGGTTTTTGTCGATGCCGAATTCCTTGGTGATAAGCTCCCACGCGAAGGGAATCGCATCGTGCTTGAAGTAGTCACCGAAGGAGAAGTTCCCCAGCATCTCAAAGAAAGTGTGGTGGCGCGCGGTATAACCCACATTGTCGAGGTCATTGTGCTTGCCGCCTGCCCGCACACATTTTTGCGCAGTGGTCGCGCGCTGGTAGTCGCGCGTTTCAACACCGGTGAACAGGTTCTTGAACTGCACCATGCCCGAGTTCACGAACATCAAAGTCGGATCGTTGCGCGGCACCAGAGGGCTGGACGCCACCACTTCGTGCCCCTGCTTGGCAAAGTAGTTCAGAAAGGTCGATCGGATGTCGTTCAACGTTGGCATGGGGCTCTCTCAGCGCGCAATCAGAATGGTCTGCGCAGGTTTATCGCCGCGCCCGCAAAGTGTCCACAGCATTGACCTTCCAAACGAAACAAGGCGGCCCCGATGGACCGCCCTGTACCGGGTATTCTCAGCACCAATGGGGTGCCGGGGGATTAAGGCTGTTCCCGTCAGCGTTCTCTAGGCCTCAAGGATATCGTCATCCTCGGCCGCTCCGGGCGGCATGTCGAAGTCCAGACCATGGGCCGCGCGGATCTTGTCCTCGATTTCCAAAGCGACCCGAGAGTGATCGCGAAGATACTGCTTGGCGTTTTCGCGACCCTGCCCGATCCGTTCGTCCCCGTAGCTGAACCACGAACCCGACTTCTCGACTACACCGGCTTTGACGCCAAGATCCAGCAGCTCACCCATTTTCGAGATGCCTTCGCCATACATGATGTCAAATTCCACCTGTTTGAACGGAGGGGCCACCTTGTTCTTAACGACTTTGACACGGGTCTGGTTACCGACCACTTCATCTCGATCTTTGATTGCGCCGATACGGCGGATGTCCAGACGAACCGAGCTGTAGAACTTCAGCGCGTTGCCACCGGTCGTGGTTTCCGGGCTGCCAAACATCACGCCGATCTTCATCCGAATCTGGTTGATGAAGATTACCATGCAGTTCGAACGGCTGATCGAGCCGGTCAGTTTGCGCATCGCCTGACTCATCAGACGGGCCTGAACGCCGACGTTGCTGTCGCCCATGTCGCCTTCCAATTCGGATTTCGGCGTCAGCGCCGCCACCGAGTCGACCACGACCATGTTCACCGCGCCAGACCGGACCAGTGTGTCGGTGATTTCCAGCGCCTGTTCACCAGTGTCAGGCTGCGAGATCAGCAGTTCATCCAGATCAACGCCCAGCTTGCGGGCATATTGCGGGTCCAGCGCATGTTCTGCGTCGACAAATGCACAGACACCGCCGCGCTTTTGCTGTTCGGCAATACAATGCAGAGTCAGCGTTGTTTTACCTGAGCTTTCAGGCCCGTAAATCTCAACAATCCGGCCCATTGGCAGACCGCCGATTCCCAGCGCGATATCCAGACCCAGAGACCCGGTAGAGCTCGCCTCGATATCCTGCTTGGCATCCTCGCCCAGCTTCATGATCGAGCCTTTACCAAACTGCCGTTCGATCTGGGCCAGCGCGCTATCGAGCGCCTTTTGCTTGTCCGCGTTTTTCTTGTCGCTCATCGTCAGAAGATCCGCCATTGTCCTGTCGCCTTCCCTTTTGTCACACCCTTTGCCGGGCGGCAATCGCTGCTTTGTTCGCCTCTTGTTCCTTATGGGACCAAAAAGAGAACATTTCAACTAAAACTTACAGAACTTACTCTTGGCCAATTGTGTTAAAGATCCGTTTACGCCAATCTGTTATCCGAACTATCATCGACGTGGGAACGCTAAATGCTTGTTTTTTATAAGGAACGTCTTGCGTTTTTATCTGTTCCTAAAACCGGCAGCACCGCATATCACTCCGCGTTGCGCGCCCGAGCCGATCTTGTGATCACCCACCCGCCCGAGCTAAAACACGCACCGGTGCGCCGATATGACCGCTTTATCCAGAACATGTTCCGCAAAATGTACGACACGGAGATGGAGATCATGGCCGTAGTCCGTGAACCCATCGACTGGCTGGGTAGTTGGTACAGGTTTCGTCGGCGTGAAGATCGCTTCGGGCATCCTCATTCGACACGAGATATCAGCTTTGACGCGTTCGTGCAGGCCTATATGCAGACCCCTCAGCCCGAATTTGCTAATGTCGGCAGTCAGAGTCAGTTCTTCCGCCCCCGAAACAACGGCGTTGGGGCCTGCCATGTTTTCAAATACGACCATCAGCACAGAATCGTCGATTTCTTGCAAAACAGGTTGAACTACGAATTTACTTTGCAGCGCGAGAACGTCTCGCCGCCAGCAGAGACAACTCTATCTTCTGAAACCGAAGCAGCATTCCGAAAGCACTCAAAGGCGGATTTCGCAGTCTATGAAGCGGCGCAATAGGCGTCAGTTCATCTGCTGAAAAACGGCCTCAGTCAGTTGCGTCAAAGAGAATGGTTTGGGCAGAAAGGTCGAGTTCGGAACCTGGGGGCCCGAGTCGCCAAACGCGCCCTCGGTATAGCCCGAGACAAACACGACTCGGACATCCGGCCGCGTCTCCATGGCTTTGGCAACCCAGGTCGGGCCGTCCATTCCGGGCATGACCACATCCGTTACGAACACGTCTACGTTCAGGTTGGTATCTTCCAGCAAGGTCAGGGCGTCCTCGGCGGATTCGGCCTCAAGCACTGTGTAGCCTTTCATGCGCAACGCGCGGGTTGCAAAGGCGCGTACCGGCGCTTCGTCTTCGACCAGTAGCACCACGCCCTCGCCCTGGCGCGCCGTTTTGGAGTCCGGCACATCTTCGGGCTGCACCTCGGCGGGTTTCGTTTCGACGCAAACTGGGAGGAGCAGTGAGAACTCGGTGCCGCGTCCGACAGCGCTGTCGACGAAAATGAAGCCACCCGTCTGTTTGACGATCCCGTAAACGGTCGAAAGGCCTAGCCCCGTACCCTCGCCCGTGCGCTTGGTCGTGTAGAACGGCTCGAACACTTTTTGCAATTTGTCGGCAGGAATACCGACGCCTCTGTCGATCACCTTGACGGTCATGTAGTCGCCGGGCGGAACGGTGGCCCGGTCGCGGCGTAAGGTCTCGGTAAGGCTCAGCACCTCGGTTTCGATGCGAATCTCACCGCCCTCCGGCATTGCATCGCGCGCATTAACGACGAGGTTCATCAACACCTGCTCCAACTGCCGCTTATCCGCGCGCACAGGCTTGAGGACAGGATCATGGCTGAGGGTCAGTTGAACTTTCTCACCAACCAACCGATTCAACAGATGGATGAGGTCCGAGATAGTGTCGCGCACATCCAAAACCTCGGGCCGCAAGGTCTGTTTGCGCGAAAAGGCCAGAAGCTGGCTGACCAGAGCCGCCGCGCGATTGGCATTCTGATTGATTTGAACGAGGTCACCATAGTTGGGATCGTTTTGATCATGGCGCAGCAGTAGCAGGTCGCAATGACCGGATATCGCAGTCAAAAGGTTGTTGAAATCATGCGCAACCCCCCCAGCCAACTGGCCGACAGCCTGCATTTTTTGGCCCTGCACAAACTGCGCCTCGAGTGTTTTCAACTCGGTCGCGTCGTTCAGTACGGCGATAAGACGTGTTTTACCGTCGATCTGAACACGGTCCAGAGTGACCTGCACAAACAGTTCTTTGCCATCGCGGGTCAGTCGCTGGAATTCGGATCGGGCGGAATCCTCGCCCGATGCCGTTTGTGCCAGCCACTCCAGAATTGGATGGTTCAGCCCCTGCAGGATTTGGTCGATATTGGTCTCGTTTAGGCAGAGATCACCCAAGAGAGCCAACGCCATATGGTTTGCCTGCAGTATGGTCCCCTCGGGCGTCATGCAAATTATCGGCACGGGCAGTTCGGCAAGTGAGGATCCATGCTCCGGACTAACAGGTTGAGAAACCGGCATCAAAACGAGGTGCCGTTCAGCCCCCGACGCCGATACGCCAGTGACCGCGACGCGCGTTTCCCCCTCATAAGCAGGGACCGAGCAGATTTGACCATCATGTGGCAATCCGTTCGGAAAGATATTGTCAATCGAACCCGGTGCCGCGCCGAAAAAGGCCCTCGCGGCGGTATTAAAGTGTAAAAGGCGCCCACCCCGGCCGATGGTCAGTATGGGAAGGGCGATTTTGTCCCACTGCCCTTGGTGACCAAGTGTGAACCGCCAGCAGAACAGATGGTCTCCCAATCGAACAACCGAAACCGGGACATTCTCGCCAACTGTGATGATGTCCTCATCCGCTGAACCATTTGCTTGGGCCAGTGTCTGCAACCTCAGTAGAAGGCTCGACGGGTTGGCGAAGACCGAGCGCAGAACCTCGGGCAGCGTTGCCTCAGGGCCGGCTTTTAACTGTTGGCGCGCAATTGGATTGGCGACCAGAACAGTACCCTCTTCATCGGTAATAACGCTTGCGCAATCGTCGTGATCTACAAAAGCAGCCAGCACATCAAGGGTTTGATGAGCAGCTTTGTCGGCAAAGAGTCCCCTGACCAGAATCCAGAGTGTCGCAAACAGGACCGAAACTCCTACCACGATCATGCCCTGCGTCCAGTCCGCAGGCACCCCTCCTGAATATGGCGCGACGTATAGAAGAACGGCCAGTCCAACCAACGCCAAAACACGCGCAGCAGACGGCGTTCTACGCGAGCGGGAACCGGAGAACGGATATGTAGAATCGGACATGGACGACCCGGGTAGTTTTTTTGAGAGCAATAACGATCCAAAATGGTTAATGCACGCTTAACAGAGTTAAGGTGGTAGAAAAACTACCTATGGTTGTTGTAATTGACTACTTTGTCAGATGCGCCGTGAAAAACCCGTCAACGCCATCCGTGACACGCCAATTACGTTGCAGCGTCGCCGTCCACTCGGGGTTTTCCGACACAAAGCTATCGACAACCAGTGCGTTTTCGTCCTGAAGCATCGAACAGGTTGCGTAAGCGAGAAGACCTTCGGGGTGAACCAGTGGCACGACCTCACCCAATATGGCGCGTTGCAGCTTGCTCAATTCGATCAAACGCTCTTCGGTCAGAGCCCATTTTCCGGCCGGAGCGCGCCTCCACGAGCCGCTGCCCGAGCAAGGTGCATCGACCAGCACGATGTCAAAGGTCGCGAAACGGGCCAGTTCCGAGGTCGCAACGCAGGTTACTCTCACGCCCGCGCGGTCCGCGCGGTTCGGCAGGTCCTGCATTCGTTTCGGGTTGATGTCATGTGCAAACACCTCGACCCCATGATGGGCCGCGAGGGCCAGTGATTTCCCACCACCACCCGCGCAATAGTCAAGAACGCGCAAACCGGGTTCTAGGGGCAAAGCCGCGACAACCGCCTGACTGGCCGCATCCTGCAACTCGACCAGACCGTCAAGGTAAGCTCGGCTTTGTGCCACCTTGCGTGCTCCTTTAACAACGGTCAGAGCCGTTTCACAGGCGGGATGGAGTTCAGTTTGAACCCCGTCTGCCTCCAAAGAACGAGTCGCGCCTTCCACGTCTGCCTTGCGCAAATTGACCCGAAGATGCACTGGAGCGCGGTTTTGCAGCGCCGCTGCGGCCTCTGTGGCGGCATCCCCCAAAGACGCCGAAAACCGGGCCCAAAGCCAGTCTGGAACATCAAACTTCTCGGCCAGCGAAACGAAATCGCGACCCTGCTCAGAGGCTTCAATTGGCGCAGGTGCGTGGCGTTCGCCGGTGAACAGGTTTTCCGGCGCTTGCCCTGCAGCACGCAGCGCTCCGATCATCAGGCCCCGACCCGTCTCAGCACCTCCAAGAGCAGCAAAGGACCGTTTGCAGCGCAAGGCCGTAAAAACGTGATCCCGAACTGCCGCTCGATCCTTGGAACCTGCGAACCGGCTGCGCCGCGCCCACCAAGTCAGGGCTTTTTCAACAGGCGCGCCGTCGAGAATTTGGTCAAGGATCTCGATTGAGGCCTGAACACGGGCTGCCGGGGTCATCTTTCCCTCCGTCGGTTTTCCAAGAACGCAAAACGGCGCCCGCGTCGGGGCGCCGCCTGCAACAGATCACCAGATCACATAACCCGGTAGTTCGGGCTTTCACGGGTGATCTGCACGTCGTGCACGTGGCTTTCTTTCAGACCCGCACCGGTGATTTTGACGAAATTGCAGTTCTTGCGCATCTCTTCGACTGTGGCGCAGCCGGTATAGCCCATGGCTGCGCGCAGACCGCCGACCAGCTGGTGAACAACCGCTCCGGCAGAGCCTTTATAGGGCACCTGCCCTTCGATTCCTTCCGGCACCAGCTTGTCGTTGGCGGCATCCTTCTGGAAATAGCGATCCGCCGAGCCACGTGCCATTGCACCCAAGCTGCCCATGCCACGATAGGATTTGAACGAACGGCCCTGATACAGGATCACCTCACCCGGGCTTTCATCGGTACCCGCGATCATCGAACCGACCATGGCACAGGACGCACCGGCCGCGATGGCCTTGGCGAAATCGCCCGAAAACTTGATACCACCATCCGCGATCACCGGCACATCTCCGGCGGCTGATGCGCAGTCCATGATGGCCGTCAGCTGAGGTACCCCGACACCGGCCACCATCCGAGTGGTACAGATCGAGCCCGGTCCGATGCCAACCTTGATCGCATCCGCACCTGCATCAATCAGCGCCTTGGTGGCGTCTGCGGTGGCGACGTTGCCCGCAATGATCTGGACTTCGTTCGAAAGCGTTTTGGCGCGCTTGACCGCCTCAAGAACACCTTCGGAATGGCCGTGAGCGGTATCGACGACGATGATATCGACACCCGAGTCGACCAGCAGTTCCGAGCGCTCAAACCCTGCATCCCCGACCGAGGTCGCGGCGGCGACGCGCAGACGGCCCAGGTGGTCCTTGCAGGCCGTTGGGTTCAGAACGGCTTGTTCAGTGTCTTTAAGTGTAAGCAGACCGGTCAGCTTGCCCTCACCATCAACAACCAGCAGTTTTTCGATCCGGCGGGCGCGCATAAGGGATTTGGCCTCCTCCAGATCGGCGGGCTCTTGCAGCATCGCCAGATTGTCCGAGGTCATCATGGCCTTGATGGGCGTGTCATCCGACGTGGCAAAGCGCATGTCCCGGTTGGTCACGATGCCGACAACACGGCCCTGCTCGTCCACAACGGGAAAACCGGTGAAGTTGTAGCGCTGAACCAACGCCTGCGCGTCTGCAAGCGTCTGATCGGCGCGCAGCGTCACTGGGTTGTAGACGATGCCCGATTCGAACCGCTTCACCCGGCGTACCTCGCGGGCCTGTTCCTCGACCGAGAGGTTCTTGTGGATCACACCGATCCCACCGGCCTGCGCCATGGCAATGGCCATACGCGCCTCGGTCACAGTATCCATGGCTGAGCTGAGCAGCGGGATGTTCATGGAAATCTGACGTGTCACACGCGTCGTTGTATCCGCCGTTGCCGGCAGCACTGAAGATGCGCCCGGAACAAGAAGTACGTCGTCAAAGGTAAGTGCCTCACGAATCTGCATCATCAAACCCCATGCAAAAGCCCGTTTGGCGGTGACCCTATTGCATGGATTGACCCGAAGGAAAAGCCCTAGAACCCAAGTTGTTTACCCTTGCAGGGGAATAGCACGTCACAAAACGACGCTCGTTGTACAAAACGTGCCGCTGTCAGGGCTTTCCCTTTGTGAATAAACTCATATCTTCCCCGGCATACGCGCGAACACAATTTAGGCAGGCCGATCATGACCACCGACCCCCTTGTCGTCTTTACCCCCTCGGGCAAACGCGGGCACTTTCCCGTTGGCACACCGATTCTGACCGCCGCCCGACAGCTGGGCGTCGATCTGGATTCGGTTTGCGGAGGGCGCGGCATCTGCTCGAAATGTCAGATCACGCCCAGCTATGGCGAGTTTCCCAAGCACGGCGTTACCGTCTCGGAAGACGCGCTGAGCGAATGGAACGCTGTCGAGCAGCGCTATGACGACAAACGCGGCCTGAAGCCCGGCCGTCGTTTGGGCTGTCAGGCCTCTGTTCAGGGCGATGTGGTGATCGATGTGCCGCCCGAAAGCCAAGTTCACCGTCAGGTGGTCCGTAAGGCCGCAGCGGCGCGCGCCATCACCATGGACCCGGCCACGCGGCTGTATTTCGTGGTCGTCGAAGAACCCGACATGCACTCGCCCACCGGCGATCTGGAGCGTTTGGAACGCGCCCTGCGCGAGCAGTGGAAGATCGAGGCCGTCACCGCAGATCTTTCCCTGATGTCGAAGCTGCAACCGGTTCTGCGCAAAGGCAAATGGGAAGTCACTGTCGCCGTTCACAAAGGTCATAAGGACCCGGTGGCCCGCATCGTCGAAATCTGGCCCGGCCTGCACGAAGGGGGCCTTTATGGTCTGGCCATCGACCTCGGCTCGACCACAGTTGCGGCGCATCTGACCGATCTGGAGACAGGTGAGGTCAAGGCATCCTCGGGCTTGATGAACCCTCAAATCCGCTTCGGCGAAGACCTCATGAGCCGCGTCTCCTACGCCATGATGAACCCCGGCGGCGATCAGGAGATGACCAAGGCCGTGCGCGAGGCGATCAATGATCTGACCACCTCGATCGCGGAAGAAGCCGGAATTGACGCCAGCCTGATCGTTGAGACGGTATTTGTTTGTAACCCGGTTATGCACCACTTGCTGCTGGGTCTGGACCCGGTCGAGCTGGGGCAAGCTCCGTTCGCGCTGGCGACCTCGGAAAGCATGTCCCTGCCCGCGCGTGAGATGGACCTGACCACGATGAACCCGCGCGCGCAGATCTACATCCTGCCCTGTATCGCCGGTCACGTGGGTGCCGACTGTGCTGCCGTTGCCCTGTCGGAAGAACCCGGCAAATCCGAAGATCTGGTGCTGATCGTAGACGTGGGCACCAACGCCGAAATCCTGCTCGGCAATACCAGCCGCGTTCTGGCTTGCTCTTCGCCCACTGGGCCAGCCTTTGAAGGCGCGCAGATCAGTTCGGGCCAACGCGCCGCGCCCGGCGCGATTGAGCGGATCGAGATTGATCCCGTCACCAAGGAACCCCGCTTCCGCGTGATCGGGTCCGAGAAATGGTCCGATGAGGACGGGTTCGATCAAGACATCGCAACCACCGGCATCACCGGCATCTGCGGCTCGGGCATCATCGAGGCCGTAGCCGAAATGCGCATCGCCGGCCTTTTGGACGAAAGCGGACTGATCGGGTCGGCCGAGCAAACCGGCACGACCCGCTGCGTTCCCGAAGGGCGCACACACGCCTATCTGATCCATGATTCCAGCGCGGAAGGTGGCCCTCGGATCACGGTCACTCAAGGCGATATCCGGGCTATCCAGTTGGCGAAATCGGCGCTTTATGCCGGTGCGCGCCTCTTGATGGACGAGATGGAGGTCGACCGCGTGGATCGCGTGGTTCTGGCCGGGGCCTTCGGGGCGCATATCTCGACCAAACACGCGATGGTTCTGGGCATGATCCCGGATGCGCCGCTCGACAAGGTTTCAAGCGCGGGCAACGCGGCGGGTACAGGCGCCCGGATTGCACTGTGCAACATCGGATCGCGCGCCGAGATCGAACGTGTGGTGCGCGAGATCACCAAGATCGAAACCGCCATCGAGCCGAAGTTCCAGGACCACTTCGTTGCCGCCAACGCGATCCCGCACAAAACGGACCCCTTCCCGGAGCTCGCACAGGTCGTCACCCTGCCCGCACCGTCCTTTAACACCGGTGGCGGCGATGAGGAAAAGACTGGCCGCCGCCGCCGCCGGAGGTCATAGTTCCCCTCAAAAGGGGGCTGCCATGCTGAACATCAACGGTGATCAGGAAGAGTTCTGGGGCAAGTCTGAAATGGGTGTCCGCTGGCTGACCTATGAAGATCAGCTGGACACCTTGTTTCAGCCCGTCCTGGAACTGGTCCTAAAACGATCTGGCCTGTCACGGGGCATGCGGATTCTTGATATTGGCTGTGGCACTGGCGCATCCGCGCTGGCCGCTGCCCAGCTTGTTGGGGCTGAGGGTGCGGTGCGCGGAATCGACATATCGGAACAGTTTCTAGAGCGCGCGCGCCAGAGGGCCAGCAATGCTGGTCTGGGCAACCTTTCGTTTCAATACGCCGACGCTCAGACCACAGAGCTTTCGCGGGGCGATATTGACGCGATGATCTCAAGGTTCGGCGTCATGTTCTTTGCCGACCCGACCGTCGCCTTCGCCAACATGGCTCGCGCCCTGAAGACCGGTGCACAGATGACCTTTGCCGCTTGGGGCGGTCTGTCTGACAACCCTTGGTTCAAAACCCCGCATATCGCTGCCACAGCGCGGCTGGGTCAGCCGCCTAAAGTTGACCGCAATGCCCCTGGGCCGCTCGCCTTCCATGACAAGGACAGAGTCGCTGGTCTGATGCGCGATGCGGGGCTGGTTGATGTTCAGGTCACGACGGTTTCGCTGGTGCTAAACGGACCACTATCGGTCGAAGACGCAGCCCTGCTATGCACCCGTGTGGGACCTGCTGCGCGTGTGATCGCGCATTTCAACGGCACCGAAGAGGATGTGCGCGCGATCGTCGATACTGTTGCGCTTCAGTTCGAGGAGTACCTCACTTCGGAAGGAACGCGAGTCCCGGCCGTTATCAACCTGCTGCAAGCGCGCCGTTCACAATAGACATTGAAGTTGGAGCGGGTAGCGGGAATCGAACCCGCGCGTTCAGCTTGGGAAGCTGACAGGCTACCATTACATCATACCCGCCGCGAGATTTGAGATACCATCGCCACCTGAGGAACTGCAAGCGCCTTTCGGTGAGGTTTATGGATTACTCCGTCCGCGCCCGCAGAGAGTCGATCAATGATTGGTCAACATCCAAAGCCTCGCATGCTGCGTCCAAAGTCCGTTTGTCCAAATGCTGTGGGTTTAGATCTATGTCCTTTGAGAATGCGTCAACTATGGTCTGCATTGCCTTGATTCTCGCAGATTTTTTGTTGTTAGCCGGAATAACGTGCCACGGTGCAATCTCCGTTGATGTACGCGCCAGCATCTCATCGACGGCGATCCCGGCCTCGTCCCAACGCTCGCGATTGCGGAAATCCTCATAAGTCAGCTTCCAGCGCTTCAATGGGTTGCGCAGGCGTTCTGTGAAACGCGCCATCTGTTCGTCTTGTGAGATATGAAAGAACAGCTTTACGATCCGGGTGCCGTCATCAACAAGCATGCGCTCGAAATCGTTGATCTCTCGATATCCCGCGCGCCACCGTTTCTCTGGCGTGAACTTCTCGATCCGTTCCACCAGAACACGCCCGTACCAACTGCGGTCAAAGGCCGAGATTGCACCTTCGGGCGGCAAACGTTCCCAAAACCGCAGCAGATAGTGGCGGTTGAGATAGTAGTTGCGCGGCGCGCCGATCGGCCAGACTTTGAAGCTGCGCGGATCGAGCGCCTGGCTGATACGACGGATCGTGCCACCTTTGCCAGCGGCATCCCAACCTTCAAAGACGATTACGCCCTTGGTTCCATGGAAGAGAAAAGCTTGCTGAATACGCGCCAGTTTCGCCTGCAGATCAATCAGCTTGTCGAAATAGTCCTTCTTGCCCAACTTCTCACTCAGGTCTGCGTCGGCCAGTTTTGGTGGGTGATGTTTGGACATGAAAGCACCTGATCGTTGCGGAAAGGACCGCCTCAGTCTCTACAATATTACGCTTGCTGCATTGATCAGGGTCAAACGAAAAAGGCCGGGCGCAGGGCCCGGCCTTTGATCTGATAGCGCAGAAAATCAAGCACGACGACGACGGCCACCGCCGCGACGACCGCCTGCTCCACCGGCCGCAGCCGCTTCTTCAGGCGATTTGTTGAACTTGATCCATGCGCCGCCGTGAGGGTCGTTGTTGGTCAGCAGGTTGGCGGCGCGGATGGCCTCCATCTCCTTGCCGGCACGTGGCTGGGTCGAGCCGAGACCGAACATTTGGACGAAGGCCTCATCATCCATGCCTTCGGGCAGGATGATACCAGCTGCGGCAACGGCCTCTTTCTTCTCGGCGATTTTCTTCTGCGTCGTCGGCAGAGCAACCGGGTTCATGATCGCAGAGGTCATGCCAGCACCCATCGCCATCGGCAGGAAGGCGTTGTTGATGCCGTGACGGTTCGGCAGACCGAACGAGATGTTGGAAGCACCACACGTGGTGTTCACACCCAGTTCCTCACGCAGACGGCGGACCAGAGCGAAGACCTGCTGGCCAGCGGTTGCCATCGCACCGATCGGCATAACCAGCGGGTCAACAACGATGTCATGCGCCGGGATGCCGAAATCAGCGGCACGCTCAACGATCTTCTTGGCCACGTCGAACCGTACATCGGGGTCCTCCGAGATGCCGGTATCGTCGTTCGAGATCGCAACAACCGGAACGTTGTACTTCTTGACCAGCGGCAGAACCAGCTCCAGACGCTCTTCTTCGCCGGTGACCGAGTTTAGCAGCGGACGGCCTTCTGCGGCCTCAAGACCGGCCTCCAGCGCGCCGGGAACCGACGAGTCGATGCAGAGCGGAACGTCAACCAGACCCTGAACCAGCTCAACGATCTGGCGCATCAGCGGCGGCTCGGTCTCGTTCGGGTTGGGGTTCGAGTTGTAGACAACGCCTGCGTTGATATCCAGAACGGTCGCGCCTGCAGCAACCTGCGCGAGCGCGTCTTTCTCTACGGTCGAAAAGTCGCCCGCCTCCAGCTCAGCAGCCAGCTTTTTGCGGCCCGTTGGGTTGATCCGCTCGCCAATCACGCAGAACGGTTCGTCAAAGCCCAGAACGGCGGTTTTTGTTTTTGATTCTACGACTGTACGGGTCATGTCCGTTCCTTAAGCGTTAACCGGCTTCGCCGAAGCGCCGCCGTTGTTGATAGCCCAGTTGGCGTTGGTCTTGATACCGCCAAGGGGGAAGAAGTGTACGTTGGTGATGTTGAAATCCGGGTTCGCCGCTTTGTATTCGGCCAGCTCGGTGATCACATCATTCGGCTCATAGGGCAGCAGCAGTTTGGAGACATCCATGGCGCGCTTTTGCAGAACTTTCAGCGACGGGCCAACGCCACAAGCGATGGCGAACTTGATCAGGGTCTGCAACTTGGCAGGGCCTGCGATACCGATATGAACCGGGATGTCGATCCCCGCCTCTTTCAGGCCGTTCGCCCATTCGATGATCGGCTTTGCGTCGAATGCGAACTGCGTGGCCAGCGCCATCTCGGCGTCGGTGGTTTCGCTGAATTTCTGCTTCCAGCGCAGCGCGTCGTCGACATTCTTGGTCGAGCCGTCCGGGTCGATATCCTTGTTGCCTTCGGGGTGACCAGCAACGTGCAGGCGCTTGAAACCTGCTTTATCGAACAGGCCGGATTCCATCAGCTGCATCGAGCTGTCGAAATCACCATGGGGCTTGGCGACACCACCGGCCAGCAGAAGCGCCTGATCAACGCCCGCTTCGCCCTGATACATCGAGATCCAGTTCTCCAGCGTCGCGGCATCCTTGATGATGCGTGCCGGGAAGTGCGGCATGACCGGGTAACCTTCGGCGGCGATGCGCTTGGCGGTTTTCACCATATCTTCGATCGGCGTGCCCTCGATATGGGCGATGTAGACACGGGTGCCTTCGGGCAGCAACGCGCGGAAATCTTCGACCTTTTCGGCGGTGCGCGGCATTACCTCGATCGAGTAGCCCTGCAGAAAGGCTTCGACGGTCGGATTTACAGGGCCGTTTTCGGCGGCATCACGTTTCTTGAAGTTCAGCAAAGCCATTGCGGCCTCCCATATAGATTTCGGGCTCATGCCCAACCGTCATTCGCGATCAGTGCCTTGATGCGGTCCTGATCGTATTCCGTTTCCAGACGCACAGCCTGCGCTTCGGCAATCTCGGACGGGTCGCCCTCAACCGCGAAAGGCTCGGCCTTGCGCCATTCGGCCAGGTAGGCATCACTGTCCTTGGCGTTCACCTTCATGGCGGCGCGGTCGATGGCCTGTTCAAACCGTTCTTCCAACTGCCGCTTTGCGCCACGACGGCCTTTGCCGACGATGACCTGAGCGGGAATGTCGCGCCAGTACACGATGGTGACGTCAGGCATAGCTGTGATTCCTCCTAACCAATGGGGCGGTTCTAAACGTCTATATTGGGCTAAGGAGGTCGGTTTTCGACACCCAGCGCCTTCCAAGCGACCTTTTTGCCTATGACGGTGTACAGTCGTTTTAGCCGGGATTCACAGAAAACCAGATATCAAAACTTTCAACGCTTGTATGAGGATGGCTCAACACAAGCAAAAACCCCGGGCGGCAACACCGTCCGGGGCTTATTTTTAAGGGCGTTTTCGGCCTTAGCCGACCAAACCACCATCGTCGCGCGTGACCGCGATGATGGCCGAGCGCGGCACGGCATCGCCGCCCTCGGGCCAGTGGCTGTTACCGTCCTCACCGGGGTGCTGGACGCCCACGAACATGGTGCGGCGATCCGGCGACCAGCTGAGGCCGGTGATCTCACACTCATTCGGGCCGACCAGGAAGCGGCGGATTTCGCCGGTGACCGGGTCGCCTGCCAGCATCTGGTTGTTGCCCTGACCTTCGAAATCACCTTCGTTGCCATAGTTGCCGTCGGTCTGGATCCACAGCAGGCCGTTGCTGTCGAATTTCAGACCATCGGGCGAGTTGAACATGTTCTCGGCATTGACATTGTCCGACCCGCCATAGGTGTCCTGATGGACATTCGGGTTACCCGCCAGCACGTACAGATCCCAGGCAAAGCCGGGCGCGGTGTGATCGCCGCCTTCCGGACGCCAGCGTACGATCTGGCCATAGTTGTTGGCCTCGCGCGGGTTCGGACCGTTGACCGAGGTGTCATCCCCACCAGCATTCGGCTTGACGCCCCGGTTCTTGTTGTTGGTCAGACAGCAATAGACCTCGGCCACGTTCGGGTTGGCAGCCACCCACTCGGGGCGGTCCATGGTCGTCGCGCCCACAGCAGACGCGCCCTGGCGGGTGTGGATGCTGACCTCAGCCTGCGAGGCCAAACCGGTTGTCTCGGGCGTCAGGTCCAGCCATTCACCGGTGCCGTCATCGTTGAACTTGGCAACAGACAGCGTGCCGTTTTCCAGCAGAGCGTTGGTATCGACGCCCGCCGCATAGACACCGTCCGAGACGAAACGGTACAGGAACTCGCCGCGCTCATCATCGCCCATGTAGACGACAACGCGACCGTCGTTGTTGACCACAGATTCGGCGTTCTCGTGCTTGAAGCGGCCCAGAGCGGTCAGTTTGCGCGGTGTCGAGGTCGGGTCGGTCGGGTCGATCTCAACCACGTAACCGGCGCGGTTTGGTTCATTTGGGTTCTTCGAGACGTCAAAACGCTCGTCGATCTTGGCCCAGCCATAACCCCAATCCTTGGAGGAGACACCGTAGCGTTTCAACTCGGCGCTGACTTCGTGGTTTTCGTCTTCGGCCGAGAAGTAGCCATTGAAGTTCTCTTCACAGGCCAGATAGGTGCCCCACGGAGTCATCCCGTTGCCGCAGTTGTTCCACGTACCTTTGCTGGTCGTGCCGGTCGGATCAGCGGCGGTTTTCATCAGGTCATGGCCCGCAGCCGGCCCGGTGATGGTCATGTCGGTTTGCGGCGTGATCCGGCGGTTATACGGGCTGTCCTTGACGATGCCCCATGCGCCGTCGGTGTTGGCAATCTCGACCACAGTCACACCATGGGCCATCATGCCCTTGGCAACATCGTCATCCGAGGCCGCCTTGGCATCCGGGTTGTTGCCCCACAGGATGTCACGGTTGGTGTATTCGTTGTTCACAACCAGCAGCACATGGCCGTCATGAAAGAACACATCCTGACCGTCGGTATTGTCGCCAAAGGCGCGTTCCTGACTGGCGGCGGTGCCACGGGTCGCAGGATCGAATTCAGGCGCGTCGGACCACAGCGGGTCCCCCCAGCGCACCATGACTTCCGCCTTATAGCCTGCGGGTACGACCACCTCATCGGCAGTTGAGACCGGAATCGCCTCGAACGAGAACCGATCAGCTGACGCGCGCGCACCCGTAGGCAGAAGCGAGCCGCCTACTGCGGTAAAGCTGCCCATGGCCAAAACGCCCCCCAGAAAGCCACGTCGCGACAAGGCGCGCTCGACCACACGGTCGAATTCACATTCCTCGGGGCGCGGATTTACGACTTCATCAAATTCATCGAAGGACAGGGTGCGCTCATCTTTCATGGCAGTCTCCGTATCTGGCTGTAAGCTTGTAGAGAATCCCGAAATGGGGATCGGCACGGGAATTGCATTTCAGTATGAACGCTGTGTGACACTCACGTTAAATTCAAAATTGAAATCACTTGCGCGTCGGCGAGACCCCGCCTAGGGTCAACTTAACTCGAAAATCGGAGGGCGTTACGAATGGCGCCCAAGCGTCCCAAAGGTGCGGGCGCGTTCCCGAAGGCGGTCGAAAGCCCCGCGCCGGCAAGACCCGATCCAGATGCACTCTATGCGGCGTTGGATTTGGGGACAAATAGCTGCCGCATGTTGATAGCCCAACCCAAGGGGAGCGGGTTCCATGTGGTCGACAGTTTCTCCAAATCCGTGCAGTTGGGCGCGGGTTTGGAACGCACGGGACGCCTGTCCCGGGCGTCCATGTCGCGCACTGTTCAGGCGCTGCGAATCTGCCAGCAAAAGCTGAAGCGCAACAAGGTCAAACGGATGCGTCTGGTTGCAACAGAGGCCTGTCGGCGCGCCAAGAACTCACGCGATTTTATCCGGCAGGTGCGGCGTGAAACCGGCCTGAACCTTGAGATCATCCAGCCCGAGGAAGAGGCTCGCCTGGCCGTTATCTCCTGCGCGCCTCTGGTGTCGACCAAGACCGAGCAACTGCTGGTCGTGGATATCGGCGGCGGCTCGACCGAGCTGGTGTGGATCGACATCTCATCGGTGCCGCGCCGCGATAGACCCGCGGCGATCATGCGTTTGCATAACGGCTTTCATACCGCCGACAGCCCCTTCCCGGCCGCCAAGGTTGTCGACTGGATCAGCGTCCCGCTGGGCGTCGCAACCCTGCGCGACCAGTTTCACGACGTTGAGGATGACTCGGCCCGGTTTGCGTTGATGAGCTGGTTTTTTGAGGAAAATCTCGCCGATTTCGCCCCCTACAAGGACGAACAGACCCGAGCGGGATTTCAGATCGTCGGCACTAGCGGCACGGTGACAACCGTAGCCGCCTCGCATCTGGGTCTGAAGCGGTACGACCGGACCAAGGTGGACGGTTTGCGCATGACCAGCGATCAGATTGACAAAGTCATACGCGGGTATTTAGAACTCGGCCCTCACGGGCGACGCCGGGACCCTCGGATTGGGGATGACCGGCAGGCCCTGATCATGTCCGGCTCGGCCATTTTGCAGGCCCTTTTACGTTGCTGGCCCACCGACCGCCTTTCCGTGGCGGACCGGGGTCTGCGTGAAGGACTGCTTTATGCGCAGATGAGCGCGGACGGCGTATTGGAAGACGGACCGTTCTGATGGCGAAGACACCGAGTGGAAAAAACACCTCAGGCCGTGGACAGCGCGACCTGAAGGTCAAGGTGAAGACAGCGCGGGGGCGCAAGCTCAGCTCGACCCGGTGGCTCGAGCGGCAATTGAACGACCCCTATGTCAAGCGCGCGAATGCCGAAGGGTATCGCGGGCGAGCGGCGTTCAAGATTCTGGAACTGGACAAGAAATTCCGGTTTCTGGTCCCCGGCGCGCGTGTCGTCGATCTGGGCTGTGCCCCCGGTGGCTGGCTGCAGGTCGCCGTCAAGCGGGTGAATGCACTCGGCGAGAAAAGCGGCAAGCGTATCGGCACCGTTCTGGGTGTTGACCTGCAAGAGGTTGAACCGGTTGCGGGCGCGACGGCTCATGTGCTGGATTTCATGGAAGATGACGCGGACATCAAGGTTAAAGAGTGGCTGGGCGGCAAGGCCGACGTTGTGATGTCGGACATGGCTGCCGCGTCCTCGGGTCACAAGCAGACCGACCACTTGCGGATCATGGCCTTGTGCGAAACCGCCGCTTACTTTGCCTTTGATGTGCTGGAGGATGGCGGCACCTTTGTGGCCAAGGTTCTGGCAGGCGGCGCCGAGGGCGATTTGCAAAAGCTGCTCAAGCAGAAGTTTGAGAAAGTCGCAAACGTCAAACCGCCTGCATCGCGTTCGGACAGTTCCGAGAAATTCGTGGTTGCGACCGGGTTCCGGGGCGGCGCTTAGTCCTCAAGCGCAATTTCACCAGTCAGCCGCTGTTCTCGTAGCGACGCGGCTGCAATGCCTTGCAGCATCAGCCCCTCACCATGGTTCAGGTCAACCGGCTTGCGGTTCCGAAGTTCCTCGATCCGCAGATCCAAAGAGACCTGCCTGCCCCGTAACGCAGGCTGTTTCAAAACATGTTCCGACATGTGACACCTTTTACGACCTTATGGCCTGACACCCTCGGGCATAGGTCTAAAGGTGAATTCTGCCGGGATGATGGCGCGAAACGGGCGCGTAAATGCCGTTCTTATGGCCCGAGTTGCCGGGACAGCTCTTGAAGGTTCGGATCATTGGGAATGCGCTGCAAGCCTTCCTGCAAAACCTCACGCGCAGCTTGCGGCCCGCGATTGATCTGCGCCAGCTGCACCAGCATCGGCCAGGCTTCGACGCGTTGCGGGTCGAGGGTCACAACCTCACGAAAGGCACGCTCGGCTGCTGGAGCGTTGCGGAAGGTCAGTGCCATTCCGCCTAGCACCATATGGGTTTCTGGGAAATCCAGACGGTTGGAGATTGCCCCCTGCCATTCGGCAGTGGCCTGCCCTGCCAAAACCCGCTGTTCCTCGGTCATCGCCTCGGGCGGGATTGTCAGGACCTCTTTCGCCGCCGAAATCCGAACGTTACGCAGCGGGTCCGAAAGCAATGGTTCCAACCGCTGCACCTGATCGCGGGGAGAGGCCTGACGTTGCAACGTCACAGCGTTGGCCCGAACCAGCGGGTCGGCATCCGTCAGCAATTCTGCGGTGGCGTCGGCCACCTGACGGGAGCCGAAGGGTTGCAACAGATACGCCGCTGTTGCGCGCACGATCCCGGCCTGAGACGGATCGGTGGCAATCGCCAGCAGCCCTTCGGGACTGTCCGCCTGCCCCGCCATCGCCGGAGCGAAGACCGAACCGAAATGCGGGCCGCGATGGGGTGAGTCCGGAAACCAGCCCTCGATTTGCGTTGCGGCCCATGGCTGGTCTTTGTCGGTGTGGCAGTCAGTACAGGCGTCCTGACCAAGTCCCAGATCAGGGCGCGGTACTCGGAAACTGTGATCCCGACGACCGTCGACGCCCATATAGACACGCTCGATCATGTGGCAGGTCTTGCATTGCGCACCTGCGCTGTCTTCGGGGTGGTGATGATGATCAGGGGTGTCATAGTCCTCCCGGGCCAGAATCGGGAAATCCGGATTGCCCGCCGGGGAATGGCATTGCGTGCAGACCCCGTTGCCCTCTGCCCTAAGCGTTGCGCTATGGGGTTCGTGGCAGTTCATGCAGCCCACGCCCTGCGCGTACATCTTGGATTGCAGGAAGGACCCGTAAACATAGACCTCATCCAGAATCTGACCGTCGGGGTGATAGGCCCCCGGTCGCAGAAGCGCGAGATTGTAGGCGTCGTGATAGGGCGTTCCGGGCAGAGGGTTGCCCTGCTCATGCGCCTCGCGCCGGGAATGGCACCCAGCGCATTGCTGAATTTCGGCCTCGGTCTGGCCTTTGCCCCATGACATTGCAAACCCGGCCTCACCTACCCCTTCTGGCAGTACACGGCCATTGACCCAATCGATATGTGCCGAGCCGGGGCCGTGGCAGGTCTCACACCCGACGCCGATCTCAGCCTTGCGAGACTGGTAGCTGCGGGTTTGCGCGTCGTAGTTTTTTTCAAAGCCGGTTGCGTGGCATTCGGCGCAGCGGGCGTTCCAGTTCTTGTAGGGCCCGGTCCAGTGCAGCCCGTCATCGGGCGGCAAATCCTGATCCGGATAGAGGTGATACCAGCGTTCGTTTTCCGTGTCCCAGACCACGTCGAAACTCTGCAATCGACCGGGATCGGTTTCGAACAGGTATTGCTGCAAGGGTTCTATGCCGACGACTGAGTGGACGTCATACACGGTCATCACACCGTCTTTTTCAGTGACCTGAGCGGTTGGGACCTCGCCGCTATGGTCGAACAGGACCGACATGCCGTCATGCTGAAATCGGGTGCCATCAAAATCGGCAACCATCTTCCCTGCCCCGACCTCGGTCCAGGCCAGCGCGTGGTGCGAGTTGGCCCAGGCCTCGGCCTCATCCAAGTGACAGGCAGTGCATTGATCCGAACCGACATAAGACTGCGCGTTGGCGGCCTCGGCCAATGCAACAAAGAGCAACACCCACCTCATGCCGGAGCACCTTGTTCGTCGCGCTGTATATCCATCAGAGCGCCGTTATACTCTGCACCGAGGATCAGGATTGCCGCGCACAGATACAGGAAAATCAACGCCGCCATCGCCCCCGCCAACCCGGCATAGGTGGCGCTATAGCTGGCGAACTGGCCGATATAGATGGAAAACCCCCACCCTCCTGCCCCCAGCAGAACGAGTGTCAGAACAACACCGGGCAAGATCTGCGTCACCCGATGGCGACCGGTCGGCAGGATCAGATGCGCCAGCAGGATCGTGCCCGCCGGAACCGCAATCGTGAAGGTCCATCGCAGCCGGTCCACCGACAACCAGTTCGAGACATCCACATCCGTATGCTCGGACACGAGCTGCGTGTAGACGGGCAAGACAACCTCGACCGCGGCGATGATAAGGATCGCGGTGCCACCCAGAATGACCAAGCCAATGCACAGCAGCCGCGTTTTCCAGAACGGCCAGCTGTCCTGATCGTGATAGGCCTGATTCATTGCCGCCCGCACCGCGGCCACGCCGTTCGAGGCGAAATAGACCGCCAGCAGACCGCCAATGGTAATCACGCCCGAGCTGGAGTTCTGCAACACCGCGCGCAGCTCAGAGACGATCGGTTCAGCCACATCCTGAGGCCATGCGCCGAAAATCAGTTCGATCAGTTCGTCATTCACATAGCCCTGAGACAAGGCGCCCGCCAGCGCCACGGTAAACAGAACAAAGGGAAAGAGCGCCATCATCATCGACATGGCAACATGGCTGCTCATGACAAAGCCGTTCTTTTCACCAAAGCGCCGAACGGCCAGGAAAAACGCCTTTATCAAACGGCTTGATATGGGATTCGCAGCACTGGACATACGGAACTCTACCCTGCGCACCCTACGGGTAGAAGCCACCCAAGCGGAAAATCAATCATATAAATAATTGAGCGCATTGCATAAACTCTTTGCCCTGTGCAGGATCGTATCAAGCACCTTGCCTCAATCAGGTTTGCACATGCCTCTGGACCCGAACACCGCCACGGACGTACCCCGCGCCACACTGCCTGTGGTGCGTGACACCTGTATTGTCGCAACCCTTTTGGTTTTGGGGCTATACGCCGGGGCCGCGTTCCTAATCCCGCTGACCATGGCTCTTCTGGTCAACGTCCTGATCATCGCGCTGAGCGACCGGATCGCCGCCCTGACACGTGTCCCCGTCTGGCTCGCCAACATCGCGGGCGTCACCGTCGTTCTGGCTGGTCTGTTCATGATCATGTATATCCTCGGTAGTCAGGCCACACAGTTCGCCCGCACCGTCGGCACCTACGAGGAGCAATTCGACAATGCCGTGAACCGCATCGCCGGATTGGTCGGCAGCGACGTGACGCGCTTTATCCGGGATAATCTGGTCAGCATCGACATGTCCTACGTCGCCCGCATCCTGCTGGGCAGTGCTACATCCCTGTTGAACCAGTTCTTCCTGATCAGTCTCTATGTAGCGTTTCTGATGGCCGAGCGTCTTGCGTTTCGAAAGAAAATCCAGATGGCCGCCGGAAACCCTCAAACCGGTCGAGAATTCGCGGCCATGCTGGATGCGATCTCGATTAGTCTGCAGCGCTATGTCGGGGTCAAAACCCTTATAAGCCTGATCACGGCTGGCATAAGCTACAGCATTTTTCGCCTGCTGGGCCTTGAATATGCCGAGACTTGGGCCGTGCTGACCTTTGCACTGAACTTCATCCCTTCGATCGGGTCGATCATTGCCGTCATCTTCCCCGCGATGATCGCCCTGGTGCAGTTCGAAAGCATCGCTCCGTTTCTGATCGTGGTACTAGGCTGCGGTACCATCCAGTTCCTGATCGGCAATTTCCTCGACCCGGCGTTGCTGGGCCGATCGCTGAACATGTCGACTTTTCTGGTCATCCTCGCCCTCATGTTCTGGACCACCGTATGGGGCCTGATCGGAGCCTTCCTGAGCGTCCCCCTAACCGTCTGTATCCTAATCGTCTTCAGCCATATCCCGGCGCTGAGGCCTGTTGCGATCCTGATGTCTCTGGATGGCAGGCTTGGAGATGCCAGCAACGACGCGGTTTCCCGCTAGTCTCGCCGCCTTACGAAAACAATCAAATATAAGGAAGTCGGAATTCCTATTGGTCTGCGTGGTGTCGCGCTGATAACATGTTCTCATTACTTGAAAATCCCGAATCCGGGCCTTAGCAGCCGCTGGGCTGCACGGCCTGCCTTTCGGGCCGTAACGGGATATTTTTATGAGCGCACTCAATCAGATCATGGATCTCAGATCCCGAATGGCGCAGTCGATCATTGGACAGACCGAGGTGAATGATCGCCTGTTGATCGGTCTTCTGGCCAACGGCAACCTGCTGATCGAAGGGCTTCCGGGTCTGGCAAAAACGCGCGCGGTCAAGGCCATGGCCAAGAACATGGACGCTCAGTTCAGCCGCATTCAGTTTACGCCGGACCTGCTGCCCTCGGACGTGACAGGGACCGAGATTTATCAACAGACGGATAAAGGCAGCGAGTTCAAATTCGAACCCGGGCCTATCTTTGCCAATATTGTCCTCGCCGACGAAATCAACCGTGCACCCGCCAAGGTGCAAGCCGCTTTGCTTGAGGCGATGGAGGAACGCCAGGTCACCGTTTCTGGGACCACCCATAAGATGGAGCCGCTGTTCATCGTCATGGCCACCCAGAACCCGATCGAGCAAGAGGGCACCTACCCTCTGCCCGAGGCGCAGATGGACCGGTTTCTGATGCATGTGCAGATCACCTACCCTCCGGTCGAGGATGAGGTTGAGGTCATCCGCCTCGTGCGTGGCGAGGACATTGCCGCAGGCAAAGATGCCCCTAAAGAGCATCCGCCAGCGATCCCACAAGACGCCATCTTTGACGCGCGATCCGAGATTGGACAGATCCATGTCTCGGATGCGATGGATCGCTATATGGCTGATATCGTGCAGGCCACCCGCACGCCCGAGGCACTCAGCCCCGAATTGGCCAGTTGGATCGAGATCGGCGCCAGCCCCCGTGCTTCTCTTGCGTTGGACAAATGCGGGCGCACGCATGCGTGGATGAACGAACGCGATTATGTCGACCCCGCAGATATCCGCGCCATTGCCCATGACGTGCTGCGCCATCGCGTAACCCTCAGCTTCGAGGCGCAAGGATCCGGCAAATCCGCAGATGACGTGATCGACGAGCTGTTGCGTTTGGTTGCATTGCCCTGACCCTAAAGGATACCGGCCGCATGAGTCAGACTGCGCCATATTCCAAAGACCCGCGCATCTATGTGGATGCCGACCAGCTTGTGCGTCTTGGCCCTCGTGCCCGAGCGCTCAGCCTGTTGCCCCGTCAACCTGCGCGGTCGATCCTGAATGGCCGGCATGCCTCGCGACTGCGCGGGCGTGGCCTGAATTTTGAAGAACTGCGCGGCTATCTGCCCGGTGACGACATCCGGACCATCGACTGGAAGGTTACCGCCCGCACCGGAGACCCCCATGTGAGGGTCTATACCGAGGAGCGCGACCGCCCGGCCCTATTGCTGGTCGATCAGCGTGTTTCGATGTTCTTTGGAACCGTCGCCTACATGAAATCCGTAATCGCCGCCGAGGCCGCAGCGATTGCAGCCCATCGCGTATTGGGTCAGGGAGACCGCGTGGGCGGCCTCGTCTTTAGCGACACCAGCGTGGCCGAACATCGTCCTCAACGCCGCGCAACGGCCCTGACGCGACTGCTATCTTCTATAGCGGCGGCCAACTCCGCACTGCATGCGGGCTTGACGCCTGAACCCACCGTATCCTTGAACGAAATGCTGACTGAGGCCGCGCGTGTCTGCCAAACCAGCGGTTTGATCTGCCTTTTCTCCGACTGCGACGGGCTGGATGACCGTTCAGAAGCCCTGCTCCGTCGTCTTGCAGCGTCGAACGACCTGATCGTGTTCAACGTCGCCGATCCGACATCGCGCAGCTTGACGCCTGATCTCAAATTGACCGTCTCTGACGGGGACGCGCAGATCGAAATCGACAGCTCCGATCCGGAGCTTTCCGCGAGAATCCGCGCCTCCATGGAGGACCGCCTTGAGCAGCTCCACAAATGGTCGCGCCGAT
This sequence comes from Ruegeria sp. AG1, assembly GCF_056541705.1. Lineage (NCBI taxonomy): Bacteria > Pseudomonadati > Pseudomonadota > Alphaproteobacteria > Rhodobacterales > Roseobacteraceae > Ruegeria > Ruegeria sp. AG1. Next base: position 331,591 of record NZ_JBQFYU010000002.1, read on the forward strand.
ACGGGTTCCCTGTGGTTCCCTTGACGACCTTGGAACCGGCGCTGGACCAGTTGCTGCGCTTGTTCGGACATGGCGGAGCACGGCGATGAGCATCGACACCACCGGGAAATCTCTTGTCGACTTACTGAACATGCTCGAACCCGCGCCCGAGCCTTCGCCTATTCCAATGACGCCTCAGACATGGGGATGGGCTGCTTTGGCAATCCTGCTGTTGATCGTCTTGTTCGCCGCGGTCTCGGTAATTCGCAAACACAGACGCGCCAACGCTTATCGACGGGCTGCTCTGGCAGAGCTGTCGGTGCCAGACATCCCGGCAGCAAAGATTGCCGAGGTGCTACGGCGGACGGCTTTGGCCGCATACCCGAGGGACCAGGTCGCAGGTCTATATGGTGGGGATTGGATTAAATTTCTAAACCAATGCTCTGATATACAGACATTAAATCAAGAAATAAGTCATGCGTTGACCGAAGCGCCATACAAGGCAACACCCTCGAACGAAGACCTGAGGCAAATGGCCCGGCATTGGGTCAAGTCTCATAAACCGTATCGGAGCGCATGATGTTTTCCTTCGCTGCTCCCTGGGTCTTTCTCCTGCTGCCGTTGCCCGCAGCCGTGTATTTCCTCGCCCCACCTCGGCGTGAGAAGACGGCCTCCGTCCGCATTCCCTTTTTTCGCCGAGTCGCGCAAGCCGCTGGTGTTGAACCAAAATCCGGCTCCGTGATCCGCAACCGCGCCAGACTGCAAACAGCCAGTATCATCACTATCTGGGTGCTCCTGGTTCTGGCCCTCGCCAGACCCGAGCGGCTGGGTGAGCCTATTGTAATCGAGAAATCCGCCCGCGATGTTGTTCTTGCCTTGGATATCTCAGGCTCGATGGATCAGCGCGACTTTCAGACTGACTCTGGCGCGCCTATGCAACGGCTAGATGCCGTCAAAGGCGTCTTGAAACAGTTCATTGACGAACGAGATGGCGACCGGATGGCCCTGATCATCTTCGGTACCCGCGCGTTCATTCAGGCACCCTTCACCGAAGACCTCAATAGTTTGACTGGGTTCCTGGATCAAACTCAAGTCGGAATGGCCGGTCCGAACACGGCGCTAGGCGATGCGATTGGCCTTGGAATTCGCACGTTCGAATCCAGCGAAGTCGAGCAGCGCCTGATGATCGTTCTCAGCGATGGGGCGGATACCTCAAGCCGCATGACACCGGTAAACGCCTCGGCCATTGCTGCCGAGAAGAATGTGGTCATCTACACAATCGGGGTCGGAGATCCGAACGCCTCTGGCGAAGATCGCGTCGACCTACAGGCTCTGCAAGACATAGCCGACCGGACTGGCGGAGAGTATTTCTTTGCCGACGACACAGCGGCCTTGGCGCAAACCTACGCGCGCATTGATGAGTTGAATCCGCGAACCGTTGAAACCCAAAGCTATCGACCCCGTCAAAGCTTGTCCCATATTCCCTTGTTACTGGCGCTGATGGCCATTCTGATCAGCACAACCGGGTTCCATATCTCCCGCCGAAAAAAGGGAGCTAGATGACAATGGACCTAACAGATTTCCATTTTATTCGAGTGTATTATCTGTTGCTCCTCATCCCCATGTCGTTTCTGTGGTGGAGGATCAGACCCAAGCCCACCCGTCAATCTGATCAGACTGCAGGGATCGCGCCACATCTTGCTGCCGCTCTGCAACTGGGCGCAGAGGAGACCCGTCGGTTTCATCCCATCGACGTCGCCATGATCATCGCCACGCTCATCACTCTCGCGGCGGCGGGGCCAACGTGGTCGCGCGCGCCCAACCCGCTTATCGCGGATACCGCGCCGCTGGTGATCGCTCTCAAGGTCACCGAAAGTATGGAGACCACCGATCTTGCGCCTTCGCGTCTGGACCGGGCTAAGTTCAAAATCGCCGACCTGATCACCGAACGCGCCGGAGCGCGCACCGCCCTGATCGCCTATGCAGGTACTCCACACCGTGTTGCGCCTCTGACCGAAGATGCCAACATTCTGCGCCCGCTGCTTGAGGGGCTGACGCCAGCCGTGATGCCCAAACCAGGTGATTCCGCCGCTGATGCCCTGGCGCTAGCACAATCCATTCTGGACGAAAGCGAGAGCCCGGGTGCGGTTTTGTTCGTTCTGGACGATCTCGACCCGTCTCAGGTTCCCGCTCTAAGCACCCCAACCCATGATCTTTTCTTCCTGACCATGCTGCCCGATAACGACCGGATTGCGCAGCTGGGAAATGTCCACGCTGCTTCGACTGTTGCGTTCACGGATGACGACCGGGATATCTCTCGGCTGCAACGCCAAATTCAGTCGGCTTATACCGCAGCTTTGGACGATGACGATCGTTTGGACTGGCAAGACAAGGGTTGGATGCTGGCCTGGCCCGCTGCGCTGCTATCGCTTTTGTGGTTCCGCAAAGGATGGGTGATCCGATGGGCACTTTTGGCGTTGTTCGTCCTTCCGCCCTCGGGCGCGCGCGCTGAAGGTTGGCGGGATTGGTTCCTGACACCGGATCAGCAGGGGCAAATTGCGATGAATCAGAAGCAGTTTGGAGACGCGGCCCAACTGTTTGAGGACCCATATCACAAGGGCTATGCCTATCTCAAAGACGGACAATATGAACAGGCCTCTGAGATTTTCGCCGGTTTGAACACGGCCGAGGCCGCTTTTGCCGAAGGCATGGCCCGTATCCGAAACCGCGAATACCGCCCGGCAATTGCAGCGTTTGAAACCGCTCTGGAACGTCGCCCGGATTGGCCAGAGGCGCAACATAACCTTGAGGTGTCTAAGGCCATCTTGGACTATGTCGAAACGACCCGGGAGCAGTCTGACACGGGCGAGGAAGCTGGCATCGGCGCGGACGATACTGTGTTCGACAATGACGACGCGCGCGGTAGCGAAACCACGGTCCAAGCACCCAAGGACGGACCGCAAACGCTGAATGCGGAGCAATGGATCAGCACCATTGATACCGACATGCAGGATTTCTTGCGCAATCGCTTCCTGTTGGAAAATCAGGAGCGAACGGAATGAGATACGCGCTCCTCTTCATTCTCCTCTTCCCCGTTTCTGTCTTCGCACAAGGCAACGAAACAAGTGCCCCGCTGATCACCGTGGAGGCCCCGCAGGAGCCCGTCATCGTCGGCCAGCCAGCGATTGTTCGGATCAAGGTTCTGGTGCCGACTTTCATGCCTCAACCGCCCGAGTTTCCCTCTCTGGAGCAACAAAACCTCTTGGTACGTCTGCCTGAACGCGCCTCGGGGCCGGTCAGCGAGACTGTTAACGGCGAGACATGGTCGGGTGTTCAGCGCAGCTATCGAGTGTATCCTCTGATCGCCGGCGACATCACCTTCAATGCGCAGACGGTTAGCGTGACCTATGCCGATCCCGCCACAAACGCCCCAGTTCAAGCCACGGTCGACCTGCCTCCGGTCAAGATCACGGCCGAAATACCCGGTGGCGCCGAGGGTCTCGACCCGTTGATCATCGCAACCGGGTTTACCCTTGAACAGAAACTTGAAGGTCCAACCGAGATGCAGGCTGGAGACGCCATCACGCGCGAATTGACTGCGCGCATCTCTGGCACAACGCCGCTGTTGATCCCGGTTCTGACACCGCAACAGCAAAGCCCGCTGCTGCGCGCCTATCCCAAAGAACCCCGGATTTCAGAATCCGAGGAACGTGGAGTGTTGTCCGGCCAACGTCAGGAGGAGGTCGTGTATATCGCGCAGCAAGAAGGTGTCGCGCAGTTGCCCGAGTTTTCCATCGACTGGTTCAACCTGCAGACCAACCAGGTCGAAACCGCCTCAGTTCCCGCGACGGACCTGACGCTTGCGCCACCGAAATGGCAGCCGCCCAGTCTGGGCGAAGTTCTGAAACTCGCTGCCTTCGTCGCAATCGCCGTTCTCGCAATTGGTGCTTTGTGGCGTTTTCTTTCCCCACGCATCCGCGATTTGAGAGAGGCACGCCGTGGTCGGTATCTGGCGTCGCGGAGATATGCTGAAGACGCTTTGAAGGCCGCCGTACAAGCTCATGATTTAAATGCGACTTATACCGCGTTGGAGCTTTGGAGATCGCGTGGCGGGAACTCCAAAAATGCAAGAAAGCTGGAGGACTGCCTGACCCGTATCGGTGCTGCTCGTTACTCCGGTCGCGATCAATCGGAAGACTGGAGTTCCGCATTGCAAAGCCTAACGTCCCTGCGAGACGCGACAGCGCGCGACAAGGATGCTTTGCCTCCACTCAACCCCTAAATCAACTCTGGCAATTGGCAATCAGTTTGCTGCGGTCGATCAGGCGCAGGCGCCCGTAGCCAAGCTCGACCAAACCCAGATCCACCAGACGATGCAGGTTGCGATGCAAGGTGGGTTGAGAAACCGCAACCATCGCGGCCAGCTCCTCTTGCGATACGATGATCCATCCGTCGGCTTTCGCGGCTCCCTCGTCCAGATGCAACAGACGCAAAACGAGGCGTTTCTCAGTGCCCGTTACGGCCAGATTGGCCATGATGCGCAGAGAGGTCTTCATGTTCTCGCGCGTCAAGGCGTAGAAATCGCGTATGTATTCTGGGTTGTCTTGGACCAGCCTCTCGACCCGGGAGGTGGGAAAGAACAAGGCCCGCGTTTTTTGGGTCGCCATTACACTTATGAGGCGTCGCGCTTCGGCAAACAGCGCCAAATCTCCAACCCAAAATCCGCGCCCATCGCGATGCACGACAAATTCCTGCCCGTCATCGGCCGGGGCGGTGATCTGAACAGCGCCGCTGAGAACCGCGTGAATTCCATTTGCCTCATCGCCGTAGAGATAAAGCGTTTCCCCCGCATCAAAGGTTTTTCGCACGGCGCAGGTCATAAGATCGCTCTGAAATTTGTGGCCGCGCGCGCCAAACCAATCCGACTGGGTCAGCGTTCGGATATCCTCATCAACATCAAACATTAGTATCTTTCAAAGCGATCATATGATAAGTTTTCGATACGTTTCATAGCCTAATCTAGTTCTGTTCGATTCTCGGACCAATAGATAGTTTTTTGTCCGACAATCAACACCTTGCTCGCGGTCTTTTCCTTAAGTCGGCCGCTGCCATTAACGATAAAATTACCGGGCCATTAATTCCCGTTTACTGAGGAGTACTACATGTCACCTCCACGAATGATTGCTAACAATTGGCGCAGTGCGGTGCGCAGGGTCGCTGTTGCGACGGTTGCCGTTGCCCTTGCCCTGCCGGCTTGGGCGCAGGATCAAAAGCCCAATATTCTTGTGATATGGGGCGACGACATTGGTCAGTCGAATATCTCGGCCTACACGATGGGCCTGATGGGATATCAGACACCCAATATCGACCGCGTCGCCAAAGAAGGCATGATCTTCACCGACTATTACGGTGAGCAGTCCTGTACCGCGGGCCGGTCCTCCTACATCATGGGTCAGTCTGTGTTCCGGACCGGTCTGTCTAAGGTCGGGCTTCCCGGTGCTGATCTGGGAATGCAAGTCGAGGATCCGACCATTCCCGGCCTGCTCAAAGACCATGGCTATGTGACGGGTCAGTTCGGTAAGAACCATCTGGGTGACAAAGATGAACACCTGCCAACAAACCATGGTTTTGATGAGTTTTTTGGCAATCTTTACCACCTGAATGCCGAAGAAGAGCCTGAAAACGAAGACTATCCCGGCGATCGCGTGTTGGCCGATGGCCGTACCTTCCGCGAGGCGTATGGCCCGCGCGGTGTGATTAAATCCAAATCCGATGGCACGATCGAAGACACCGGCCCTCTGACCCGCAAGCGCATGGAAACCGTAGACGATGAGACCGTGGCGGCCGCCATCGATTTCATCACCCGAGCGCATGAGCAGGGTCAGCCCTTCTACGTCTGGTGGAACGGTACGCGTATGCACTTCCGGACCCACGTCAAAGACGAAATGCGCACTAAGGCCAACGAAATCTCGGGTCGTGTAGCCGATGAGTACACGGCAGGCATGATCGAACATGACATGCATGTCGGGCAACTGCTGGATTTGCTGGACGAGCTTGGCATCGCTGACAACACGATCGTTCACTACTCCACCGACAACGGTCCGCATATGAACACGTGGCCGGATGCCGCCGCAACGCCATTCTGGGGTGAGAAGAATACCAACTGGGAAGGCGGATGGCGTGTGCCCTCGATGGTGCGCTGGCCGGGCCAGATTGAGGCCGGTTCCGTCACCAACGAGATCGTTCACCATATGGACTGGCTGCCCACCTACCTTGCAGTTGCCGGCGATCCGGACATCAAGGAAAAGCTGAAAGCGGGCTATAGCTCGTCTGGTATGGGCCGTGACTACAAGGTGCATCTGGATGGCTACAACATCCTGCCCTTGCTGACCGGTGAGTCCACCGAAAGCCCCCGAAAAGAGATCTTCTACTTCTCGGATGATGGCGACCTGACGGCGCTTCGTTTTGAGGACTGGAAGCTGATCTTTCTGGAGCAGAAAGCATGGGCAACCTTGCGCGCCTGGATCGAACCCTGGACCGAGCTGCGCATCCCGTTGATCATCAACCTGCGCCGCGACCCGTATGAGCGCGCATACCGGACCTCGAACACCTACTATGACTGGCTGTTGGATCGGGCCTATTTCCTGGTTCCCGCCCAGCAATATGTCGGTACGTTCCTGAGCACGTTTGAGGAATTCCCACCGCGCCAGAAAGCGGCAAGCTTCAACCTAGATCAGGTTATGGAGAAGCTGACAACGCCGACCAACAACTAAAATTGGCGTTCAAATATACCGGGCCGCCCGTCATGGGGCGGCCCTTTTCCATTCCAAAACCACCGAGAATTTCATGAAACACGCTGTTCTAAGCGCTCTTTTGTCCGTCGCCCCTATTGCGCTGTTGGCGGACCCTCTGCCCAGTTGGACGCAAAGTGACTCGAAAGCCGCGATTGTAGAGTTTGTCGAGGCTGTGACTGACCCTGACGGCCCGGATTATGTCACCCCTGCAGAACGGATCGCAGTCTTTGACAATGACGGCACGCTTTGGGCGGAACAGCCTGTCTATTTCCAATTCATCTTTGCTATGGATCGGCTGGCCGAGTTGGCTGAGCAGGACCCAGGCATCCTGACCACTCCGACCTTGAAAGCCGCCGCTGAGGGTGATCTTGCGACCATCCTAAAAGGTGGTCACGACGCGTTGATCGAGGTCGTCAACGCCTCGCATTCCGGCGTCAGCGTCGAGGCGTTTCAGGCGGCGGTAGCCGACTGGCTTGCCACGACACAACACCCCGATACTGGTTTACCCTTTGATCAGATGACCTACCAACCAATGGTCGAGCTGCTGCGTTATCTGCGTGATGAGGGGTTCACGACGTACATTGTCTCAGGCGGCGGTCTTCATTTCATGCGCGTCTTTGCCGAACAGGCCTATGGCATCCCGCCTGAACAGATCCTCGGCACTTATGGCACCACCAGCTATGCGCAGATCGATGGTGTTCCAACCATCGTCAAGGAACCAGGCATCGCCTTTATCGACGACAAGGAGGGCAAGCCGATCAACATCGAACGCACGCTCGGCAAACGCCCCATTCTTGCAGGTGGTAACTCGGACGGCGATTTCGCCATGATGGAGTGGACAACGGCGGGTGATGGTCCGCGTCTTGGTGTTCTCGTCCACCACACGGATGCCGAACGGGAATGGGCTTATGACCGCGAAAGCGCAATTGGCCGTTTGGTTGACGGGCTGGATAAAGGCCCCGACATGGGCTGGGTCATTGTGGATATGGCGCAGGACTGGTCTCGCATCTACACTGGCGCCAACTAACCTGCGCCGGAGGCCCTCAACCCTATGTGGACATTGCTTGTTTCTGCCCTCGTTTTTTGTCTCTACGTGACAGCAGGCGTGTTCTCGCTACGCGCGGCACAAACTGCGCGTACCCCTCAGGGGGCGGTGGGCTGGGTGGTGTTTCTGATCTCGGCCCCCTTCTTTGCGGTGCCAATGTATCTGTTTCTGGGCCACCATCGCTTTCGCGGCTACCGCATCGCGAGGCAGGAAAGCGAGCGCGTCGTCGAAGGCATCAAGACCTTTGCCGACTATTCGAAACCCGATCCCTCGACCATGACACTCAACCCGCGCCCGTTCGAGGTTCTGGCTCACCTGCCCGTCTCACGCGGGAACGGGGCTGAGTTGCTGGTCGATGGGAAGGCCACGTTTGATTCGATTTTCAAGGCGATTGATGCCGCTAAAAACTACATCCTGATCCAGTTCTACATCGTCCGGGATGATACACTTGGGCAAGAGCTGCAGAAAAAGCTGATCGCCGCAGCCAAGCGCGGCGTACACGTTCGGTTCATGACAGATGCCGTCGGCAGCTACGGCCTTCCTCCCACATATCTCGAAACGATGCGCGAGGCTGGGATAGATGTAGCCGACCCCAAAGAACAACGTGGCCCGAACTTCCGGTTTCAGCTGAACTATCGCAATCACCGCAAAACGGTAATCATTGATGGCGAAACCGGATTCATCGGCGGCCACAATGTAGGGGTCGAGTATCTGGGCCAAAGCGAGCGTTTCGGCCATTGGCGAGATACCCACCTGAAAATGAACGGCCACATCGTGCGGCAGCTACAGCTGATTTTCTGCGAAGACTGGCACTGGGCGCGCGATGAGGATCTGATTGACCACCTTGATTGGGCAGGAAGCGAGGCCGAGCAGGACATGAATGCCCTTTTGGTGGCAACCGGGCCGGGAGATGACACTGAAACCGGCGCAATGCTGTTCTTTGCCGCCATCGCCGAGGCCAAGGAAAGGCTATGGATCGCCTCGCCTTATTTCGTGCCGGACATCGATATCATGACCGCCCTGCAGCACGCGGCCATGCGCGGGGTCGACGTTCGTATTCTGCTACCAGACGTGATCGACCACCGCCTGCCCTGGCTGGCCGCCTTCGCCTATTTCGATGAAATCCGAGACTGCGGCGTGCGGGTGTTCCGCTACACTGACGGGTTCATGCATCAAAAAGCGTTTGTGGTCGACGATGCCCTGGCTGCGGTTGGAACGACAAATCTGGACAACCGCTCATTCCGGCTGAATTTTGAGGCGATGGCGCTGTTCTTCGACCCACGCGCGGCGGAAGCCGTCAGTGAGATGCTCTCAGCCGATTTCGAGAACTGCTATGAGCTAACGCGATCCATGCCCCAGCAACCAGCCCATATCCGTTTTGGTGCCCCTCTGGCGCGGCTCTTTGCCCCTATTCTTTAAGAGAAAATTCGGTCCTGAAATACGCGCGTCATCATGGCAACCATGTAAGCGGTCGACAGGCCAAAGGCCAACAGCCCCGCCACAGAAGCGAAAGACCCGAAAATCCGAAGTGCCTCACCCAGAACAATGTCGCCGTAGCCCAGGGTCGTGAAGGTCACCAAGGAAAAGTAAATCGCGGTGTTCCAATCCGGCAGAACGTCGAGCAACACCCAGACGATCGCCCAAATCCAAACCTGAATGGTGTGGATCGCGACAATGAAAACGAGAGCCACCGCTATCGGCATCGCCGTGCCCATAAACACGCCTCTCTTTTCCAGATTGGTTTCCATCTTCATGATCACCACGGTACACCATGTCAAAAGCAGGATTTCGACCAGAAAACAAAGGCCCAGAAACGTGCTTCCCCAGACAATCTGATGTAGCAAGGTCATGTTTTTACGTCCTGAATCAAGCTGCGGTAAGGTCGTCTCAGCATGACCTTTGCGGCCCGCAAGCACAAGGGTACAGGCCGATGTCACGTATCAAGACCCAGTCGGCACTGGACAGCGGATCAAACAGTTGCACATCTAGGACAAAAAGCGAGGCGGATCATGCTGTTGTCGATTGAACATGTTCACAAGACCTATCCCGGTGGACGGCCTGTGCTGCAGGATGTCTCGCTGTCGCTGGACCACGGTCAAACCTTGGCGCTGACCGGTGAAAGCGGCAGCGGCAAATCCACCTTGCTGAATCTCTCGGCCGCGCTGGATCATTTCGACGCCGGAGAGATCACGTTGGACGGTATTGCTCTGTCGGGTCTGGATGATGCCGGGCGCGCCGGGCTACGACGGAAACACGTCTCGCTGGTGTTTCAGCAGTTCAACCTGATCCCATCGCTGACGGTCGCCCAGAACCTCTCCTTCCACGCGCGGCTGGCTGGGTGTCATGATCCAGACTGGGAGGCGCATCTGGCAGATCGCCTTGGCCTCAGCGATCTGCTGTCCCGCTTCCCTGAGCGACTGTCCGGCGGTCAGCAACAACGCGTCGCCATCGGGCGCGCGATGGCCGTGAGGCCGAAGCTGCTGCTCGCGGATGAGCCGACGGGCAATCTGGATGAAACCGCCAGTGCGGCCGTTCTGGATCTGATGCTGTCCCTCGTGACTGAGTCGGGTGCCGCGCTGCTGTTGGTAACCCATTCGCAAGATATCGCAGGCCAACTGGATCGCAGAGTTCATCTGGCAGGTGGGCGTATTCAATGACGGCTGCCATAATACAGGCGCTGACGTCTCATTGGCGGAGCCATTGGTTGCAGTTTGCTACACTGCTGATCGGGATCGCATTGGCAACCGGGCTTTGGTCGGCCGTTCAGGCGATCAACGCCGAGGCCCGCGCCAGCTACGCCCGTGCCAATGCGCAGCTTGCCCTCGGCCAGTTTGATGAGCTGCGCGACCCTTCCGGGGTGATACCGCTGAGCCGCTATGCCGACCTGCGCCGCGCTGGGTGGCAGGTCGCAGCGGTGCTCGAGGGGCCCTATCCCGTCCAAGGCCGAACGCTGCGCGTGTTAGGCGTCGACATGGTCGCCTATCCGGCCCTGCCTGCGATCACCGAAGCTGAAGCCGAAACGGATCCCGCAGATATCCTGACGGCACCGGGCCGCTTGCTGGCCTCAGCTGAGTTGGCCACCCTATTGCAGTCGCAAGACGATCTGCCGCCTGTCCTGATAACTACTGAGCTTCCACCCGATGTCATCCTGACCGACATTGGAGTCGCCGAAACCTTACTGGGCGCGCCCGGCCAGATCTCTCGCCTTGTGATTCTGCCGAACCAACCCCGATCGACCCCTCCACTGTCGGAAATCGCGCCCGAGTTGGAGCGGGTCAGCCACGCCTCACAAGTCGATACCGCGCAGCTGACCGACAGCTTCCACCTGAACCTGACCGCGTTTGGAATGCTGTCCTTTGCCGTGGGGCTGTTCATCGTGAACGGCACGGTTGGTCTGGCCTTTGCACAGCGTCGCGGCATGATCCGAACACTGCGCGCGCTTGGTGTCTCGATGCGTCGGCTGGTGTGGTTGATCCTGGCTGAACTTACCCTGCTGGCCCTGATCGGAGGCATCATCGGCCTGATCCTGGGATTCTTCCTCGCCGGAGCACTTTTACCAGATGTTGCCGCCACGTTGCGCGGCCTCTACGGCGCACCTGTTACCGGGCAATTGACCCTCCAACCCGCATGGGCGTTGGCCGGAATAGGAATGGCGCTCGGAGGCACTCTGATCGCTAGCGCACAAGCCCTTTGGCGCCTGTCACGAATGCCGTTATTGGCTGGCCCGGGCGTGCAGGCCTGGCGCGGCAGCGGGCAAGGCCAACGGCTGGCGGCCTACTGCGGCTTGGCGCTGCTTGTCTTCGGAGGCCTCGTCTACACCACGGTCGGAGGCCTCCTCGGCGGTTTCGCACTCTTGGCCGGTCTGTTGACCGGTGCAGCCTTGCTGTTACCGCTTTGCCTGTCCATTGCATTAAAACTTTGCGCCCGTCGCGCCCGCGGCCCGGTTGCGCAGTGGGTCTGGGTCGACATGCGTGCACAACTGCCCGGTCTGTCGCTCGCTCTGATGGCGCTGCTGCTGGCCTTGGCGGCGAATATCGGAGTGGCAACGATGGTCTCCAGCTTCCGCCTCACCTTTATCGGTTGGCTGGATCAACGACTTACGTCCGAGCTTTACCTGACCACAGAGAGCGACCAACAAGGGAGTGAGATTACCCAGTGGCTAGAGCCGCAAGTCACCGCAATCCTCCCCATCCGCAACGTGGAACTGGCGCATGAAACCGGGCCGTTGTTCCTGTATGGCGTGGTCGACGACCCGACCTACCGCCAGTATTGGCCATTGATTGCGCGCACCGATGATAGTTGGGATCGGGTCATGTCGGGTGATGCGGTGTTGATCAACGAACAGCTTGCGCGACGCGCCGACCTTTGGCCCGGTGACGTGCTGCGCTTTGGTCCGAACCACCAATTGCCGGTCGCGGGGGTTTACTCGGACTACGGGAACCCGACCGGACAGGCGATCGTTTCGATGGCGCAACTGGACCTGATCGCACCGGGACTAGAGGCGCGCCGGTTCGGCATTCGTCTCGACCCAAACCGCGCGACCGAGTTGGCGCAAACCCTGCGCGAGCGGTTCGATCTTGCGCCTCAGGCCGTCGTTCAACAGGCCGCGATGAAAGCCCAATCGCGCGCGATTTTTGAAAAGACCTTTGTTGTAACCTCGGCCCTCAATGTCCTAACGCTTGGGGTTGCCGGGTTTGCCATCCTCACCAGCCTCCTGACGCTCTGGACGCAGCGACTGCCCCAGATTGCTCCTGTTTGGGCGCTTGGGCTAGACCGCGCGCAATTGGCGCGGCTGGAGCTGTCGCGCAGTGCCATACTGGCCACGATGACGGCTTGCCTTGCGCTGCCGCTAGGACTGATCCTCGCCTGGGTGCTGCTGGCCGTAATCAATGTCGAGGCCTTCGGCTGGCGGCTGCCGATGTATGTCTTCCCATGGGACTGGCTGGTTCTCTTCCTGCTAACACTCGTTGCCGCGCTGGCCGCGGCCGCCCTGCCCGCCCTGCGTCTTCTGCGGCTGCCACCCGCTGAGTTGCTGAGAGTATTTGCCAATGAACGCTAAGGCCATTTTGATAGCCCTGCTGCTTCTACTCCCCTTTGGCGCGTTGGCCCAAGGCTACGCCGGGCTTGGCGGTTCTGCGGAAGGGTTCGAAGTCCCTCAGCGTGGTTACACGTTCGAATTCCCCGCAGATCACGGCCCTCATCCCGCGTATCGGATCGAATGGTGGTACCTGACGGCTAATCTGAAGGGCGACGATGGGCAGGACTATGGCATTCAATGGACCCTTTTCCGCTCGGCGTTGAAACCCTTTGAAACCGAAGGCTGGCAGAGCCCTCAGATCTGGATGGGTCATGCGGCCGTCACCACACCCGAACGCCACTTCTTTGCGGAACGCCTGTCGCGCGGTGGTGTTGGGCAGGCTGGTGTCGCGGCGCAACCGTTTGCGGCATGGATCGACGAATGGCGGATGAGTGGCCCGGACTTCGATACTCTATCCCTTACGGCCCATGGCGCGGATTTTGGCTATGACCTTGCGCTAAACGCCCAAGGGCCGTTGGTCTTTCATGGGGACGATGGCTATTCGGTAAAATCCGCCGACGGACAGGCAAGCTACTACTACTCGCAACCGTTCTACGCTGTGGAAGGCACATTGCACCTGCCGGACCGGGACGTCACGGTCACCGGTCAGGCGTGGTTGGATCGCGAGTGGTCCTCGCAACCGCTGGCCGAGGATCAGAGTGGATGGGATTGGTTCTCGCTCAGCTTTGACACTGGCGAGAAGCTGATGGGTTTTCGCCTGCGCGGCGATCGTCGGGACTATACGGCGGCCACTTGGATCAACTCAGATGGCACCACGCAGGCGTTGCCCGATGGCTCGGCCTCGTTCACGCCGCTTGAAACCGCACCGGTTGCCGGGCGAGACGTGCCGATACGCTGGAACGTCTCACTGCCGGATTATGACTTGGATGTTGAGGTCGCGGCCCTGATCCCCGATGCGTGGATGGGAGCGCGATTTGAGTACTGGGAAGGTCCGGTCACCGTCTCAGGCAGCCACGCCGGGCGCGGCTATCTGGAGATGACCGGATACTGATCTACCGCACAACGTAGACCGAGACGTTTGCGTGCCGCACCACACGGGCGGCATTCGGTCCCAGAAGATAGTCTTTCAGGTCCGGCTTGTGCGCACCGATAACGATCAGGTCCGACCCTGCACTTTCTGCTGTTTTCAGGATCTCTTGATAGGCTGTCCCGGTGGCGACGACATGTCGGACGGAGGCATTACGCTCAGCGCCCAACGTCGCCACGCACAATTCAGTCAATTCAACCTGCGCCTGGTCCAACGCCTTTTCGTGGTGGTCTGCCTCGAAGAACCCTGAGACCCAGCTTTCACCGTAGTCCGGGAGAACGGTCACCACATCCAGTTGCGCGCCGTCCATATTCGCCAGTGCGGCCGCTTTCTGTAATACAGGGCTGTCCAGATCACCATTGCTGATATCTACGGCGCAGAGAACCGATTGTGTCATGCCGCCACCTCTTCTTGTCTGGCGGCTCGGCCGCGTTGCAGGAAGGCGATCAAACCCAACAAGAGCATCGCCGGGATATAGATCAGCTGTTTCGGAGGCTGACCGGACGGCAGGCTGACCGAGCTCAGGCGCACCGCGTCATCGCCGTAATAGTCGAAAATGCCCAACTCATCCGCGACGGGCGAACCGAAAAGCGGCTCTTCGAGTTTGACCAATCCGTCCTCCTCCAACAGCAGCAGACCCATGGCATCAACGCGCGCTGCTCCGCCTTCTTCGTCGCCGACAGTCACGACAACGGTAGTGTCGGTCATCTCGAGCGTGTCGAAGTCAGGACCGCTGACAACAACGCGGACCTCGGTGCCCGGAGGGGTTTCTCCTATGGTCTCCACGAAGGCGGCTGGCTCGACCGAGCTAAAGGGTGGCGATATCCGGTCCATGAAGAAGTCTGGCCGGAACAGGGCAAAAGCCACCGCGATCAGGGCAACGCTTTCGTAGATGCGGTTGTGAGTCAGGAAATAACCCATGGTACCCGCCGTGAAGACCAAAATCGCAATCGTAGCGAATATGGCGACGGTGATCCCTTCGACCCATGTCACGTCGATCAGCAGCAGGTCTGTATTGAAGATGAACACAAACGGCAGCGCAACGGTCCGCAGGCTGTAGAAGAAGGCCGTGAAGCCAGTGCGGATCGCGTCACCACCGGACACAGCCGCAGCCGCAAAGCTTGCCAACCCGACCGGAGGCGTAACATCCGCCATGATCCCAAAGTAGAACACGAATAGATGCACGGCGATCAACGGCACGATCAGCCCGCTCTGCGCGCCCAATTCAACAACCACACCGGCCATCAAAGAGCTGACGACGATGTAGTTCGCTGTCGTCGGCAGGCCCATACCCAGGATCAGGCTAAGGATACCAACCATCACCAGCATCAGGATCAGGTTGCCGCCCGACAGGAACTCAACCAGATCGGCCATCACTTGGCCCACACCGGTCAGCGTCACGGTGCCCACGATCACACCCGCAGTGGCCGTGGCCAGTGCGATCCCGATCATGTTGCGCGCGCCGTCGATCAGGCCCTGCCAGAGGTCGGCAACACCGTCGATGAAACGGTTATAGACCTCGCTCTCGCCCCGGAAGATCGCCTTGAGCGGCTTCTGCGTCAGAAGGATCACGAACAGCAGCGCCGTTGCCCAGAAGGCGGACAGCCCCGGCGATTTCTGCTCGATCATCAAGAAGTAGACCAGCACGATGATCGGCAGCAGATAGTGCAGACCCGCCTTGTAGATGTCGGCGATGACCGGCAGCTCAACCTCTTTGGCGTTGGGATCATCCGGCTCAAGGTCGGGGACCTGCGCAGCCAGATACAGCAGCGCCACATAGACCGCACAGACGATCAGGCTCAGCACCATGCCAGCGGCGGTTGGCACCATGCTGGTGACCGCTTCGACCGGGTATTGCGAGCCGTAGCACAGACCAGCAAAGACGATGAAGAAGGACAGCATACCGACCACGGTCCGCGCGAGGTGAACCTCACGGTTGCCCAATGTCGGCATGTTCCGCTTAACGGCTTCCAGATGCACGATGTAGACCAGCGCGATATAAGAGATCGCCGCCGGCAGGAAGGCATGGGTAATGACCTCAACATAGGAAATGCCCACATATTCCACCATCAGGAAGGCTGCGGCCCCCATGACAGGTGGCATGATCTGGCCGTTCACGGATGAGGCGACCTCGACCGAGCCCGCTTGTTCACTAGAGAAGCCGACGCGTTTCAT
This sequence comes from Ruegeria sp. AG1, assembly GCF_056541705.1. NCBI lineage: Bacteria > Pseudomonadati > Pseudomonadota > Alphaproteobacteria > Rhodobacterales > Roseobacteraceae > Ruegeria > Ruegeria sp. AG1. The sequence goes on from NZ_JBQFYU010000002.1 coordinate 347,709, forward strand.
CAGCGGAATGGTGAAAGTACCGGTGGTCACAACGTTTGCAATCGACGAACCCGAGATCAGACCGGTCGCCGCCGAACCCACAACAGCCGCCTTGGCCGGGCCACCGCGCAGGTGGCCGAGGGCGCCGAAGGCCATCTTGATAAAGTAATTCCCTGCCCCGGCCTTATCGAGCAACGCTCCGAATAACACGAACAGGAAGACGAATTTCGTCGAGACTCCAAGCGCGATGCCGAACACGCCCTCGGACGTGATCCACATATGGCTCATAGCTTTTTTAAGACTCGCGCCTTTCCAGCGGATCACCTCAGGTACCCATTCGGACGAACCGAAGAAGACATAGGCTAAGAAGATCGTCGCAATAATCGCCATGGCCGGGCCTAGCGCACGACGCGCGGCCTCGAACAGTAGCAGCAACCCACCCAGCGCGACCCATTTATCGGTGTCGTCCGCCAGACCGCCCGCATTCACGATCTTGTCGTAGAAGAAATACCCATAGAGCGCCACAAACGCGCCCAGCAGGCCCATGATCCAGTCCTGCACGGGGATATAGTTCCGAGGGCTGGATTTCAGCGCTGGATAGGCCGCAAAAGCCAAGAACATCGCAAAGGCCAGGTGGATCTGGCGCGAGTTGTTGACTACGCTGCCGGGCAAAACAACGTTTGATACTGGCGAGGCCAAAACGACCTGAAACACCGACCAAAGCGCGGCGACAATTGCCAGAAAGATCCCGACACTACCGACCGGGTTACGACCGCCGGCATCGGAGGAGGCTACAAGCTCCTGAAGCTCTTCTTCGGATAGCGGTCGGTTGGATTGCGTGTCGGAACTCATATAAATGTCTCCCCGTCATGTGGCCTTTTTGGCCTTATTTTTGCCCGTTCAATCCGGGCTTGGGTTGCAGGGCGCCCTTGGGCACCCTGCTTCAGGTCTGGTTTACTGAACCCAGCCTTTTTCTTTGTAGTACTTTTCAGCACCCGGATGCAGCGGAGCCGAAAGACCGTCCGCGATCATCTCTTCAGGCTTCAGGTTTGCAAATGCAGGGTGCAGTTTTTTGAAGTCGTCGAAGTTCTCGAAGACCGAGCTGACAACTGCATATACAGCATCTTCCGACACATCTGCCGAAGTCACGAAGGTTGCGCCCACACCAAAGGTGGTGGTGTCACCGTCCGAGCCACGGTACATGCCACCCGGAATGGTCGCGGTACGGTAGTACGAGTTGCCGTCGATCAGGCCGTCAATCGCGTCGCCAGTGACGTTCACCAGAACGGAATCACATGCGGTGGTCGCTTCCTGGATCGAACCCGACGGGTGACCAACGGTGTAGATCATCGCGTCAATCTGGTTGTCGCACAGAGCTGCCGACTGCTCGGCCGCTTTCAGCTCGGATGCCAGTTCAAAGTCGTCCAGAGTCCAGCCCATGGCTTCCAGAACAACGTCCATAGTGCCGCGCTGACCGGAACCGGGGTTACCGATGTTAACGCGCTTGCCTTTGAGGTCTTCAAAGCTGGCGATGCCGGAGTCGGCACGGGCCACAACGGTGAAGGGCTCAGGGTGTACCGAGAATACAGCGCGCAGATTTTCGAAGGGGCCAGCCTCTTCGAATTTCGATGTGCCGTTATATGCGTGGTACTGCCAGTCGGACTGGGCCACACCAAACTCCAGCTCACCCTCGCGGATGGTGTTGATGTTGTAGACCGAGCCGCCGGTCGATTCGACCGAGCAACGTACGCCGTGCTCCTTGCGGCCTTTGTTGACCAGACGGCAGATCGCACCACCGGTGGGATAGTACACGCCGGTTACGCCACCTGTACCGATGGTGATGAACTCTTCCGCATAGGCGGCAGGTGCCATCATTGCAGCGGTCACAAACGCGCCGAGGCTAAGCTTGCTGCTGTTTTTCATTTAAGAACTCCCATTATTATGACTTGGGCGGGAAAAGGCTGACGCCTCCCTTTCGGGACCCGCATTGGGGATTGTGCCGATAGGTCAGATCAATCCGCATTGCAACAGGGCCAGCTGTATAGATTTTCCGATATCTCCCAACAGGTCCGAGGTTTCATTCAGATACGCTGAAAGTCAAGGCCAGCCCTTCAACAGAACGCTCCACGCATCAGATATGAGGTTGTTTTCAAATCTTTCCCCATCGCGCCGCAGTTTCTGAGCCATTGGACCCGCATCGCGGCAAAACGCATTTTTTTCAGAGGATCGCGGGTTAAATGCCCAATAAGTGTGCACATGCGTAGCAAGACATCACCTGAAAAAGAAAAAACAGAGAGCAGGTTCCCCTAACCCTCTGTTTTTACATTGGTACCCAAGGCCGGACTCGAACCGGCACGGTATCACTACCAGGGGATTTTGAATCCCAATCGTCGGGTAAACGACAAGTTTCTTGATTCTTAGAGGCTGTCTGTAACGCTATTGTTTTTTATAGGTTTTTCGCTCGGGAGCCCAGCGAGCCTTGATTCCACAGAAAGGATTATTTGCTACAATTGTAGTCATGATGTAGTCACGAAATGCCGAGAGAGACAAAATGAAGAAGGAATTTTGCAAGAAATAAACTGACCGGTCTGTTGCAGCACTTAAGCCCGCGACGCGGCCCTAACTGGTTTATGACACCGAAACAGGCCAGTTCGCGGTACGCGTGCTGCCGTCCGGCAAAAAGTCGTATGTTGTTTACATTCGTATGCCCGGCGCAAAGAATGCGTCCGTTAAAAAGATCGCTCAAGACGCCTCTCCCGAGGTGTGGAAACCACAAGCGGCACGGGAGCGTGCCCAGTAACTGCTAAACCAGATTGCCATGCGAGAAAATCCATTCAAAGATGGGAATACAGGCCTAACCTTTGAAGGGTCATATCTTGATTTTCTGAAGTGCAAGCTTGATAAAAAACGGGTCGAGCACTGCGACCTTGCAAAGCGGTCCCTGTGGCCTGAGTTGGCACGCCAACAGTTTAACGTCTAAAAAAGTTCGCAAAAGCCAACAAAGGTATTCTTCTCAATGAAGTCTCCGAGAAAGCGGTATTTGATTTCCTTGGCGCCTGGCATCGAAAGCTGAACATGGCGCAAGAAAGGCCCGTTCTGCCATGCGGCAACTGTTCAAGCACAATCGGGTTCAGCCGAACCCGGCTGATGCCTATCCTTCTTTTTCACCGCCCACTGAAGAAGTCGAGTTCATGGAAGAAGAAGCGCACTTCAACATGATTAACTACGCTGATCAACTAATTGAGAAGGAACCAATTAGAGGAACAGCACTGAAGTTTTTCGCCGCGACAGGCGTGAGGCCCTCAGAAGGCCTCAAGCTTGAGCGCCGAGATACAGGTGACAACAACTTCATCGACCGTCAACGCGACGAGATCGTCTTGCGGAACCACAAGACGCAGAGAGCGGTGAAAGCCCGCCGAGTCCCGCTATCAGAAAGTGTCTTGGCTTTTCTAGATGACATGGACGCCGCAGTAGCGGCTGCAACGTCCCACAAACTTCTGTTTCCAGATGTGAAGGTAGCTGGCAATGGCCCAAAGCACCTGTCGCTTAGGCAGACTAACGAAGCATTCAAGACTGGCTGGTACTCTGTGTGCGATGCGCTCAATCTACCGGAATACATGAAACGCGAAATTACCCAGAGACACTTCCGTCATACGTTTGGAACACGCGTCATCGACGAGGCGACTATGTCGCTCGAGATGCTCAAGAGCTACTTTGGTCATACCTCATTCTCTACAACTCAGAAGTACGTAGGTGCGGCGGAACAGATGAACAATCGTACAGCGGCAGCAATTGAAACATTTAGTTGGATCTAGCTAGGCGCGGGTTTTCGAAAAAAAACGGTATTCCATCAACGCTATGCCGGCGCAAACAAGATTTTGCCGACGGCCGCAAGTTAAACAAAATTGAAGCACAACTTCCTGTCAAACCTGCTGTGCTCCAATTGGCCAACAAACTTCGGGCAAGCTGGATAACGCTACTCGCTCTGAACCATTTCTTTAGAAAACACGTATGCTTGACCGATTTAGGATCGCTATTTAGGCCACTCATCCTGCGCTGCTTCAAGTAAAACTTTATACTCGGGCACTTTGTGAAGATGCCAAAAACCGAACGCAGCAAGGCGTCGCCCTGCTTCGCTGTCTGAAGGATAATGCACTCCCAGCACTTCCCTGTTCCGGGAAATTCGCCGTGCCATGTCCAACATTGGATCTCTAATAACCTTCTTTGCAGCGTCGTCTTTTTCGGAATACTCTGTCCTCATATTTTGCACGAACTTGAAACATGAAAGTACTAACGCAGCCATGTGCGCCTCAGTAGCATGAGCGCTCGGAAATGCAGCATGCCCAGGGTTTGGAATTGGCGGCATTAAGGCTGGTGCAAGCTGTGATGGCCTTGGTCTTTCTGCAACATTCTTGTAGTGCATAGCAAGAAACTGAGCCACACGCATCGCGCCGCCCAAGGCCAAAGTGGTATTTGGATGCGTTGTTCGGCTAAAAGGCAGTATTCCGCGAAAGAATACTCCAATCCCGTGACGCTGAGCTATCGCTTCATGTAAAGCACCCCCTCGATACTCAATTAGTGATACCAACTCAGTCAATTCATCTTTTAGTTTCCCAAAATTTCTTGCATCATAAGTGGTGTAGTCTTCATGATCCAAATCGGTCCATGGATCGAAATCATACTTCTCGTCAGGAAAGTTCACTTCCCAATCTAGGTTATCCCCTTTGGTTACCGATATCGGCCACTCTAGCCAACTGGATTCTGGTTTGCTCGGTGCCTTAGGAACATTCGTTCTTTTGGCTGTGAACCAAGCCAAAACTACTTCAGAATATTTTTCCGTCGACCAATGTGACTCAGTATATTCGCGACCGGTCACGAAATTGTATATTTCGTGCAATTGCGCGTAGTTCGTTGTTCCTCCATCATGTTTCCAAGCTTCAGGGTTGGTCGCAGGCCACAAGTCGCCCTGCCACCATTGCTTGTACTTGTCTAAATTCGGATCTACAGGTTCGCTGAAAGGAGAGATTCCAATCGGGCGAATTCCGTGACCCGGAGCAGCGCCTTTTCCAGAGCCCAATGCATCCAGCGCATCGAGTGCGTCCAGCGCGTCTAAGGCATCAAGGGCGTCAAGTCCGTCCGCTGTCCCAGTCATATTTATACCTCCTAAATTGAATTAATTTCTGTCATACCACCCTAAGCGGGAATACCTGCCATACCAAAGTGTTCAACGAGCTGATCTACTCGCCATTTTTCGCTAAAAATTGGTGGTCCATTTAAATAGCGAGAGAGCCGAAATTCTGGTTCTTTCATCATAAGCGTCTTTGCTGTTTTCTTTGCTGCTTCAATGTCACCTGATGCCGCTTTTGCAATCACTGCCACCTTTAACGTATTCGTATAAAATGGGTTTTCAGCCAAGCTACGGCGCGCCCAAACCGCAGATTTTTCGAACTGGCCATCGACGTACAGAGCCAAAGCTAAGAAAGAATAAAACTGAAACAACTGTTCGTCGAATGGAGACAAACGAAGAGCGGTATGAGCGGATTCAATAGCCTCGGTCGATTGGCCCAAAAAACAAAGGGTAACGGTTCTCAACGCGTGTACTATCGCACTATTCGGCCCAGCAGATATTGCTTGATCCAAATAGTGGATCGCGGTCTCATAATCCCTTTCGGTGTATGCAACGACATGGCCGTAGGTGGCGAGTGCCAATGCGTTCCGGCGGTTCAATCGCATGGCCTTTTGTGCCATCTCGAGAGCCAAGGCGTTGTCGTGTGCGGGATCATCCGACCAACCCTGACCAACCCTAATTGTATGCCAGCGCGCAATCCACGCATAGGGGTTTGCGAACTCCGGGTCTGAATGTATCGCCGCCTCTAAATTTGTTCGAGCAGTTTCAAAAACTGTCGGGTCGAAACTAGTAATTTTGCCTAAAGCGCGCAGCATGTTCTCGTATGCGGTGAAGTTGCTAGGCGGTTTTCTTAGTGCGCGTTCCAAGGTTACCCGCTTAACTTCCGGAGCGATAACTCCAACGAGTTTTTCTACAAACTTGTCTTGGACTTCGAACAAGTCTTCGATTTTGAAGACGGATTTGTCTGTTGAGAGCACTTCGCCGTTTGTTGCGTCGATTAACTTGGTTTCAGCTCTGAAAGCCACATGGGATTTTCTGATCGAACCTGAAACAATGTAGTCGACACCAAGTACCTCTCCAATCTCGCGTGGATCCAAATGCGAGTGCTGGCCTAACGCCTTGACGCTAGAGCTTGCGATCACCGTGAGTTCTTGGATCCCTCCTAGAGATACGATTATATCATCCGCCAGACCGCTTGAGAAAACAGCTTCTTCTTCGCTTGTATCAAACGGTAGAACCGCAATTGACGGAAATCGAGTTGCACGTTTGGACATAGCAAACAAGCGACCATCGATCTCCACATGATATGCATGAATATCCTGAGCAATGTTCTTAAGTCTTAGAGGGCCTGTGGGGTGGAGTAAGTGATCAAAGGCACCTGAAGTTTCCTTCTGGCATTGTTCGGAAAGGATGACACCACCCGCACGGGATTTGCTTTCAAGCCGGGCTGTGATGTTTACACAGTCCCCGGCTACATCATTGTCTGCATCCCGAATAACATCACCAAAGCCAAGTGCGATCCGAAGGGTTAAACTCTCACCATGACTTCGTGCACTTTTTTGCAAGTTAATTGCCCATTCTACTGCGCTACTTGCTTGCGGGAATGTCGCCAAAACACCGTCGCCAAGTGACTTTATACATTCGCCGCCATATTTTTGAATCAAAGGGATAATCAATTCTGTTCTGAGACGGTTCCACTTCTTGAACGTTGCTTCTTCATTGGTTCCCATTTGCTCTGAGAAGCCAACGACATCCAAGAACGCCACGGCACAGCGCTCGTATCGAAGTTCCGTCTGATTGGATGCAACAACTTCAAGTGGATTGCCGACCGCCATGACCCCTCACTGTTCAGCCGAGTTTTAATATCTCCAAAGGTACGAAGTTACATAGTTTTCGTGTACACTGAGGGCCTTATAGCACAATCGATTCCCGATTTCAGCCGACTTGAAAGGAATTAATGTGGAGAAACCTAAGTTTTATGTATTGAATTTTTCCGCAGAGAAGCTGGCAGCGGACCTCAAAGGAAGCTCGGGCGACAACATACGAGTTTTGTTCCCGAATGACGGAACCACGTTGCTGGACTACTTGACCGACGAGGCGAAAATCAATGTTTTGGCTGAATTCAAATCACTTGAAAATGTTGCTCGCGTTGCCGAAGAACCTGACGGTCTAGAAAGAATCCTTAGGTTTGCTGTGACTAAAAACCCCACTAGGTTCTATTCCTACGACCCAAATACTGGGTTCGAGGACTCCGGACGCCAAACTGGCGGAATTCTGCTTCAGCTCACAGAAAAACCAAAGCACATCGAAAAAAGTGTTTCACCAGCAGTCGATTTTCAGATCGACTTTGCAAGCGATGGCGCTCCGGCTCAGCAACACAGAGCTCCAGGTATCCATGGTGGAGCGACATTCCTTCGCAGAGCCGAAGCGCAAGGTTTAATGGGCTTTGACAACCAAAGTTTTAACAGAACGAACAAGGTTCATGTTTTTGTGCTTGATCAAGGTATGGACCCGAATTATGTGAACGCACTCGGTGGGCCCGGCACTTATGGTGGTTTAGTTTGGTTGAAGTATATACATATACCAGGACTTCCTACACCGACACCGCCGCCCCAGCTGGGAGAGTTGCCAAGAGAGCATAGGCATCGTTTTAAGAAGTGGCCAGCTTGGCACGCCCATATGATTGTTCGCAATATCCTTGCGATAGCTGGCGACAATCGAAATCTAAAACGAACTGAACAACCTATAAAGATTTATGATGTTCCAGTTATCCCAGATCGCGTGGGTAAAGTTTTGGATACGGCGCTTGGGATTGCTTGGCAAAATCTCGCGATTCATCTGGAGAAAGTGGCCATTGGACCAAATGACCGCGTCCTCGTGGTAAATGCTTGGGGTATTAAAAATCGGTTACGGGAAAGCCCACAGGGTGGTGTCAGTGAGAACGTGGGGCATGGACTAAATTGGACTATCCAGGAGTTCTTGAAATCAGAAAAAACAGCAGTGGTTTTTGCAGGCGGAAACAATGGCGCATTCACTCCGGACACTGAGGCCAGCCCGTATGATCGAGGCCCCGGTCGTAGTATTTGGTTCCCTAACTCCTTGGATGGGGTATTAAATGCAGGAGCTTGTGACTGTCTTGGAAAATGGATTGGATCTTCATCACAAGGGCCCGGTCAAGGACCAAAAGGAGCCGAACATCCGCTCTTTGTCACTCCTAGTTACTTCAGAGAAGACTTGGACGCACATATTGCGAATACAGGGAGTTCTGCAAGTTGTGGACTACTTGCGGGAGTCATTGCGCGAAGATGGCGCCAAAATAGTGCCCCGTTGCAAACAGGCAGTGCTATCAATGCAGCCAGAAAGTTCGGGCATGTAGGGCACAGTTCAAGACTGGGCAATGGCGTCACAACCGGCGGATTTTAAAAAAGCGAGGTTTGCCGGAGGAATACGTAAATGGACGATCCTGCTCGAACAAGGCAAGAGCCAAGAGCAGTAACTTCATCGCAGCCAGATCCATTCAACTATGTTGATCGGCATGTACCAACGGCCAAATGCTGCGCAAGCAATGATGCATCTGGCTCAAACCGATGGTTTCCTAACGCCAATGCTTCGCCTGCTTCGTGACCCTTATTTATCAACCTCAACTGATCTTTAAAGTACCGACCCAGTTTGAGCTCGATCAGAAAAAGAAGCAGAATCTTAGTAGGCAGAAGATACACTCGTTCAGAGCCTTGTTGCAGCGAAACAGCTTCTATTTTCTCATACCAGGTCGATCAAAATGTTCAGGTCAGGGTAATCATGCGGAACTGACGAAACACGAAATTATCGGATTTTGCCAGTCAGAACCCATTGGCTTTGTACCCCAATAAGACCTTCGTCACATCCTCGACAATGTGCCAGGTAAAACGGCTTCCATCCCTAACGAAAAGACTGTCTCCCTTTTCAAGCACACTGACCTGACCGCTCTGCATATCAATCAAACGACAGGTTCCGGATAAGATGGTCATCAATTCATCCCCTTGTTCCGTGCACTCAAACGAACCCTTTGTGCATTGCCAAATACCGGCACGGGTTGCATTCTAGGACCTCCAGCATCCACACGACCTGAAGCACGTGGGTGGCCTCGCTTGATTTGATAGTCACAAAGAGGGTTTTCGAAGGGCCAGTCATCTAGGTGCCCCACATCATCCTCGGGTTTGTATTCAAACATCTCTAAACCCAATCGTTCTCATGTCCTGCTCCGGATATCCAATGTAAGTTGTACTAGGTTGCGAACTTCGTCCTCGGTCAACAACGGTCGTGGTTGTCTGTGACAGTGGCGTTAAGGGCTTCGGCCATATGAGCGCTCCCCACGGCGCAATTGCACTTCACCGGCATTAGCCGGCCCGCTTTAGACGCGATTTTGCCGCCAAGGTCTTCAATTGCCTGTAGCGCCCACCCGAGTACCTCGCGCAATCCAGTGCATGTCCAGCCGCTATCACGGCCGCACCAATGTCTTCCCCGTCCGCATAACAAACACCGATCCGGCGATCATGCGTGCGCTCACTATTTAGTTTGCACTGTACGTCCTTGCCTCGAAAGAAATTCACCATCCAGCGTTTTGCGTCTTGACCAGAACGAATGCCAAGCTCGGGTGCATCCACGCCGTTCAAGCGCACGGGAGTACCATCGACAACAAACAATTGTGTCTGCTTCGCGTACTTGGAGACCGCCCCCAGTGGCAGTAGTAGCGAACAGCGCCGCATCAATGGTTAGCTTCTTGAACAAGGCAAAGTCCTCGGTGGCTGGTGTTAATCAACTATTTGGGTTGCTATGCGGGTATCCACGAGTTCTTCCTCGATAAGCGCATAGATTTCCTCGGGTGGAGTGTTCAGTGAGTACAACATGAGCGACGGGTCCACACCCATGTCGATCAGATGCTGCATCGTTTCTCCTTGCCCCTTCTGAATACCCTCTATTGCGAAGACGACAGGTACTAAGCGAGGCTGGTCGTAGTAGTGCTGATGCATACCCACAATGCCTCGAAGAGAGACGATGCGTTCCTCACCGCCTGCAAGAACGTAAGGACATGAGGATACGCACATCGAGCCAGCCAGAACGGCTGTAGAAAGTTCAGCACCCCTCACCTGCTTGCCAATGGACAGTGCCTCAGAAACCACTCCTCCCGGACTGTGTAGAGCCACAAGGTCGGGCTTCTCCTGCATGTCGGACAGGTACGAAGCGAAGCGGGCCGAGTCGTCCACCTCTATCTGGCCGCTAAGAAGAAGTATTCTCCCCATTCCTTCGACTTCCTGAACTGAAAAGTCCAATCGGTTTGGAAAAGCCTCTGGCACGGGTACGTCCAGAGGTCCGTCCTGCGGCACAAGTGACGGATCGCTACGATCAGTGCGATACTCTCGACGTTGATCGCCGGGGGATATCGGGCCAGTCGGAAGTTCAACACGCTCCTTGAACGGGCTGGGCATTACACCAAGTACGTCCGACGCTATCAGAACGCCCGCAATCGCGAGCTGAAGGATCAGTACGTAGCGCAGCCCAGAACGAGGATCGAGACGACTTAGTAAGTTCATCACGTTTCATCTTTTTGTGGAGTGGCGCGGTTGAGGATAGCTGCGTCGGCCACGCCCATTGTCGCCTCTACGTCCTTCATGGCATTCATTGCGGCTCTAAGGTCAGAAAGCGTCAGAGTATCCTCAATGCTCATGCCGTCCTTACCACTGCGGATTGCGGCTTGTGTGATAGCCAGCACAAACACCAACACGGCGGGCAACAAGTCGATGGCTATAGCTCCAGCCCAAGAAGGTACGAAGTTGTGGGCGTACTTGATCACCGCATCGGCGCTGGAAATCGGGTTATATGCCGTCTCGATGGGCGGCTCCATGTCCAACACCTCGTCAGCAGCGTTCTTGAGTGTCTTGCTGCGTTGGTCCAGCGCGTTCAAAACGGAGTTGATTGTGGACGATTGCGCGTCTCGTACGTCGGAACTGCGCCCATCAAGCTCTGGAAGTACGACCGAGGATGGCAGGTCCTCAGCAGCACGAGCAACAAGTGGTGCCACGCTGTACTGGTTGAGGCGCGAGATAACACCCGCCAGCTTCACGCTTTCCTCGGAAAACTGAACCGAACGGCGATCCACTGGACCGGGGGCTACAGTAAGCTCGCGCATCTTTGCGAGGATTTCGTTACCTTGTTGGAAGGCTTCCTCGATAGGTTCTTGCTGCGCCGCGATCTGCTCTTCAAGGTTTCGCAACTCCTCAGCTTTTTGTGTCAGCACACGAAACACTGCACCCCGACCGGCGGTTCCTGAGAGGTCTCCGGACTGCTCGAGTTCAGCCAGTTCTTCAAAACTCTGGCGGGCGCGTTCCACCTCGCGACCCAACGCTTGGCCACTGAGGGCTATGTCGTGGGCTTGCTCGAGAGCAGCTTGGTAGTCACGAACAGTGTTCTCCAAGTGTTGTTCGACTGCCGCCGAACCTGCGAGTGCGGCTGCGTTCAGCCAGCTAGACATGGCGATAATGGCGACAGAGCCAACAATCGTGGAGATTGTCAAACCAATGAAGCCACTAGCCGTACGCATTGAAGGCAGCAGACGGAGCATGTAGCTCCAAAAGACGAAGATGCCGACGGAGACCGCGATTGAGTACGCAACGGCTGCGAAGAAAGAAACCGCACCGTTATCCTCGAGCAATGAGGACACGCCGAGATAGGTGTAGATGCCAGACGCAATAGCTAGGACCCCCAAGGCTGCGGGGGTAAACGTGTCCAACCACGCGAGATGACCTTCTAGTTCCTTTGCGGTCCGAAATCCCTTTGCTTCCTCAGCCGTCAAGCGATCCTTGTTCTCAGTCATACTTCAACATGCTCCACACTCATCACGCGATAGTTCGTCACTTAATCATTTATTAAGACTTTTCACCCTGGGTGGCACATCTGGACGTTGCGAATGGATTGCTTGCGCAAAGCTGCCATTCCTATGTGAGTTTTCGCCAACTTGCACCACCAGCTCTAGAAGACGGGGAAAATATCAACCAACTGAAATTCCAGTTGCTATTCTGGGAGCGGCAATGAGTATAGATCAGAAGCCTCGTTGTCACACGCGTGAATTCGCTCAGCGGGGTAAATCCGTCACATCTCCCTGAGTGAATATGAGGTGCCCCTAGCATATCAACCCGAACGTGTGCTTGGTTCGATCTCGATCCAGTGCAAAAAATTTGATTGACCTAACTCTTGGAGACCTAGCGTATGGAAATCTTGATAGTTTTGGGTTTGGTTTTGGCTGTTGCTGTGTATTTGGCAATGCGCAGTAACAGGCCAGGCGATACAACTACTCCGCCGAGTCTGTCAGGTATGCATGAGAAACCTAGATTGACTACGAACCAACGGCAGCGCACATCGCAGTCAGAGCGTTTTGATCCAGACCATACGGTACCGAAACCCGACGTCACGATACTAGCGGGTTCAGCGTACGTTGTAGATGGCGATACACTAGTCATTAAAAAAACACAGGTTCGTCTGTTTGGCGTCGATGCTCCCGAGATGAACCATCCATATGGTAAGAAGGCGAAATGGGCGCTCGTTTCGCTTTGCAAGGGTCAAAAAATTAGGGCCGAAGTGACCGAGCAAGACACCCACGGACGGACTGTTGCAAAGTGCTACCTTGAGGATGGCCGTGATCTATCCGCTGAAATGGTCAAACTTGGTTTGGCGATAGACTGGCCAAAATTCTCCGGTGGACAGTACCGGTCTATGGAAATGCCCGACGCTCGAAAAAAGCTGTGGCTGGCAAATGCGCGGCAAAACGGACATATGGGGCTGTGGAAGCAATATGACGCGAAGCAGACCGCTCGGAAAATGAGCAACTGACTGATTTCAGAAACCACCGCCAATCCGGACTATCGTACATAATTTGAGCCGATAAAGATGTGCTTCGGCCCGGTGCAGAACATCATCAGGTTTTGCATTCGGGCAGATACGCTACCAGAACGAACGAGAGGAAGTCAGTGGCGTCAATGGAAAATCAGTTGGCGCTCTGTGATCCCGTGAAACATCAATCAACTGACCTAGTTTAGAAATAACTGGCCAGAGGTTGCGAAATGTTCAACGACGATGTCCTTGCAAAGTGCCCGGAATGCGGCTCTTCCGATAGCACAATTTCGAATGAAGATATCACTTGCAGTGCATGTGGTTTTAGCGAGTTGCTTGTGCTTGATGATCAGGCACTTGAAGGAATGCAAAACGACATGGCAAATGCATTGAATATGGCAAAAGCGCGAGACGTTTTGCAGCGATGGAGTTTCGCGGGTTAATCGTTTTCATCCAATAGCCGGTGCGGTGTCTGATGAACTCAACCGCATCCAGCCACCCATTTCCATTCGGTCGAGCACTTTTGACCTATACGGCACCCAATGATGGAGATATTGCAAAGCAACGCGAGTTCCTGGGACGGACGAACGTGTACGCCAAGACCAGAAGTGCAATTCTGAAGACGGGGTTGTTGGAATAGCCTTGAATAGAACGCATCAGGCCCCCAACGTCCTGCTTGTCGATCAGACCAGCGTGATGGCGTCGCCTAGGCGGCACTATTGCCCCCTTTAAGTCTCTAGCTTGATCCCTATCCGCTCGTCCGGTTGCGACTGCGTAACGGAATATCTGCCCAACTAGTGTGCGTAACCTAGAAGCGGTTTCGAAGTGTCCATTTGCTTCTTCTAGTCGGAGCATCGGGAGCAAATCTAAGGGCCGTAGGTCGCGGACTGGCGTTTCGCCAATTCCCGGCATCGTTTCTGAATCATAATTTCCATCTTTTTTGATAGTCTTAGGAGCCGCCCCTTGGAGGACTCTACGCTCTCGGTACTCAGAAGCGACCTCACGCCAGGTTTCCCCTAAAACAGGACGACCGGTCGACGCTGCCTTCTTTTTCGGACGGGGAATGGATCATTGCCTTGCTTTAATACAGCTTTTGCACGATCTCGTATCATGCGCGCCTGATTTAGACTTACCGTAGGATGAACACCAAGGACCTTAGAGTGCGGTCTTCCACTATGCCGGTATGCAAGCTTCCACGTCTTCACTCCATTGGGCGCCACTTCAATAAACAGGGCTCCAGAGTCCGACTTACGGTACCGCTTACCGGTGGGAAGCATTAAGCTAAAAGTCACGTCAGAAAGTGCCATTTGTTGCTCTTCCTCCATCCAGAACAAAAAGCTCTCGGTTTAAGCAACAAAAGAACAGCAATTACGCCGAATGTTTCTTCCCCGAGAAGAATCGAGGAATCAATAACTACACATCTATTTGATTTACCAAGAAATATTTTTCGTGAATTGGGAGTGGTGCCCGGGGGCGGAATCGAACCACCGACACGAGGATTTTCAATCCTATTTTGCAGTATGGTGCCTGGATGGGATGGGATACATCTTGTGCTTCCTGATATACCATCCAGCTACAAATAACAGAAAAAACTGTGTTGCTCCGACATTTCGAACAGATCCACAATCATTACATATGATAATAGAATCTGGGATAGACAGAGTACAATGTAGTCATACCGTAGTCACAAAGAGACAAAGACGACGAGAAAACAGTAGAATTTAAGGATGTTGAAACTGAATTTATCAATAATAATCAATGTGGTGCCCAAGGAGAGACTCGAACTCTCACGCCCGTGAAGGCGGGGGATTTTGAATCCCCTGCGTCTACCATTCCGCCACTTGGGCCACGGACATTGGATTAGCGCCCCTGACTGGGAAGGTCCAGAGGCAAAAACACACTGCCCCGTTGATTGTTGGCCGCGCGGCAGTTGACCCTTCCGCACGCCCGTGGTTTGCCTGTCACGACCTGAGACGCGACTGTGAGAGTGTGATGCTGCGATCCCTGTATGACTGGACCATTCGGCTGGCCGAGCACCCTCATGCCCTATGGGCGCTTGCCGTCGTGGCCTTTATCGAAAGCTCGTTCTTTCCGATTCCACCCGATGTCCTGATGATCCCGATGATTCTGGCGCGCCCTTCGAGGGCGTGGTTGATTGCAGGCGTGGCCTTGGTGGCCTCGGTCCTGGGCGGCATGCTGGGCTATGCGATTGGCGCCTTTGCCTATGAAAGCATCGGACAACCCATTCTCGAGTCAATGGGCAAGGCCGACGCGATGGAAGAGTTCAACACCCGCTTCAACGATTTCGGCTTCTGGGCCGTGCTGGCGGCCGGTGTGACCCCCTTCCCCTACAAGGTGATCACCATCATGTCCGGCTGGACCGGCATGCCGCTGGGTACCTTCATTGCGACCTCGATTCTGGCGCGTGCGTTGCGGTTCTTCCTTGTGGCAGGCCTGCTGTGGAAGTTCGGAGAGCCAATCCGGGATTTCATCGAAAAGCGCCTCGGGCTTATGTTCACCTTGTTCATCATCCTGCTGTTTGGTGGGTTTCTGGCGGTTAAATATCTATGACAAAACGATCAACTTACGTGATCCTGGCAGCCGGAGGGTCTGCGGCCCTGTTGTTGGGCGCATGGGGATTTCAGCATATTGGCGGTCTCGCCCCCTGCAAAATGTGCATCTGGCAACGCTATCCGCACGCCGTGGCTGTTGTGATCGGTGCTCTGGCCTTGGCATTGCCGAAACTCAACCCGCTGCCACTGATCGGAGCCTTGGCCGCGATGATCACGGCCGGAATTGGCTTCTTCCACGCGGGTGTCGAGCAAGGATGGTGGGAAGGCCCCTCAACCTGCACCTCGGGTGATATCGGAGGGTTGTCGGCAGAAGAACTTATGAACCAGATCATGGCCGCCCCGCTGGTGCGATGCGATGAGATTCCGTGGGAAATGTTTGGCCTGTCCATGGCCGGTTGGAACGCAGCCATTTCTGCGGTTCTGGTTCTGCTCTGGCTGGCCGCGTGGCGGGCGAAGGCTTAAGCCTCGTCCAGTTCCGCGTCCCAATAGAGGAAGTCGATCCAGCTGTCATGCAGGTGGTTCGGCGGGAATTTCCGTCCGATATTGCGCAAGGCTTCTGCATCGGGCTGACGCGGCGGTTTGCGCAGGTTCATTCCTGCCTGACGTAGCGATTTGGAGCCTTTGCGCAGATTGCATGGGCTGCATGCGGCAACCACGTTCTGCCAACTCGTTACCCCTCCGGCGGCGCGCGGGACCACGTGGTCAAAGGTCAGGTTGTCCCGGCTTCCGCAATACTGGCAGCGGAATTCATCCCTCAGAAATAAATTGAAGCGCGTGAAGGCCACGCGCTTTCTGGGTTTTACATAGTCTTTGAGGACAACCACCGACGGTATTCGGATCTCGGTACTCGGGCTGCGGACCACTTCATCATATTCAGCCACGATGTCGACCCTGTCCAACCAGGCCGCCTTGACCGCCTCCTGCCACGGCCACAGAGACAAGGGATAGTAGGACAAAGGGCGGTAATCGGCATTCAAAACCAAGGCCGGATGCTGTTTGAGCATACCCGGTTCTCTTACAAAATCGGTCCTGAAGTCTCCGTCCATCACAGAATCGCTCCTCGCTCTCAGCTGCCCGTTTGTCACACCAGAGCGGAGAGCACCCGCTCCGGCCTTAAGATAACTATATATCGTGTTAAAACTCTGACAAGCCCTGAGTTTCCACAATATGTCGCAGACTGGGTAAGCCGAATCCGTAACAGACAGATGACAGTTATCCACAGGTTGCACACAGCGTGTTTTGCAGGCTATGGCGGAGGTATGAGCTGGTTCATTCGATTCAACAAACCCTTTGACGTGCTGCCGCAGTTCACCGACCGCGCAAACGCCGAGTCGCCGCGTAGCACCCTGTCGGATTTCATCGACCTACCCGGCGTCTATCCCGCCGGTCGGCTGGACCGTGACAGCGAAGGGCTGATTCTGTTGACCGACAACGGCAAGCTGCAGGCGCAGATATCAGACCCGAAACACAAGATGGCCAAAACCTATTGGGTGCAAGTCGAGGGCGAGCCAGATATGGCGGCCCTCCAGGCCCTGCGCGATGGGGTCGAGTTGAAGGACGGCCTGACCCGCCCCGCCAAAGTACGCCAGATTGATGAGCCCGCAGACCTCTGGCCCCGTACGCCTCCGATCCGCGAACGCAAGACCGTGCCGGACAGTTGGATCGAGCTGACGATTCGCGAGGGCAAAAACCGACAGGTGCGCCGGATGACAGCGGCCGTTGGCCTGCCGACCCTGCGCCTGATCCGCTGTCGCATCGGAGACTGGACGCTTGAAGGGCTCAAGACGGGTCAGTGGGACAGCCTGCCGATGCCGCAGATACAGGCCACGGCTCAGCGCAAACGGGATCGACGCCCCCGACGGTGACAGACCACACGCGCCGGGCTAAACTGAACCGCATGAAGGTGACACCCGAGATACCGGCCCCCTCTGCCATCTTGGAAGCGGCGCTTTATGTCGATGATCTGGACGCCGCCGAGCGGTTCTACGGTGAGGTTCTGGGGCTGGAAAAGATACAGCGCATTGAGGACCGCCACGTGTTTTATCGGGTCGGAGCCTCTGTTCTGCTGATATTCAATCCTGAAAAGACCCAGCAGCCGCCGCTGAACCCGGAGCTGCCTGTCCCTACGCACGGCGCGCTTGGGCCGGGGCATGTGTGCTTGGTCCTGACGCGGGATGAGATGGCTGCAATGCGAAAGCATCTGCTGGATTGGAACATCCCCCTGGATGCTGAGTTCGATTGGCCAAACGGCGCGCGGTCCCTTTACGTGCGCGATCCTTCTGGCAACTCAGTCGAATTTGCCGAAGGGCACCTTTGGGTCTGAAACCGTCAGCGCAAGGGCTGCTTTTCTCCACCCACAACGCGATATATCTCGCTTGAGATCACACCGACTTCAGCCAATATGGCTTGGAACGCCGCCATATGCGGGGCCGCGAAATGCGCCTCCAACGACGCCTGATCCTGCCATTCTTCATAAACCCGGAAGAGGTTTGAATGGCCCAGTACCTGACTGAACTCATAGATCAGGCAGCCCGGCTCTTTCACTGTTTCTGCGACCATCACCTTTGCAGCCTCAGCTGCCTTGTCCACATGATCGGCCGAGACTTCGACGGTTCCAGTGACAATCAACATGCGCTGCCCTTTCCAAGATCAAAGCGTTTCGAAATTCGATTGACCGGCGTGCCATCCCGCAATGGGCGGCCATAGTCCACAGAATAGTCTACGAACCCCATTTTTTCGTAGTAGCCAAGGCCCGGCGAATTGTCCGCACGTATGGTAGCGTTGATCGCCTTGAACCCCACGGCCGCCGCAGTTTTCGAGGTTTCTTGAAACAACGCACGCCCTGCGCCGCGCAACGGAGGATCGCGCCGGGTAAAGGTGGCAATATCCGCGCAATCTTCGGGCAAGGCATCGTGAGTTCCCAACCACTGAAACCCGGCCACCGCGCCTTGGTCGTCCAATGCGACGTGGCAGCAAATCTTATCGGCCCCGGTTAGATAGCTCTGTGAAAACAACGCCTCTGAAAAGGGAATTTCATGCGCGGTCGTCCCGCCTGCGGCGATGATATCGTTGAGGATGCGGCAGGCGTCGGCCACATCCTCGGGCATCATGGGGCGAACCGCGATCATGCCTACAGGCTCAGCTTGTCGCGCATGAAGGCCAGCGCCACGCTCAGGCCGTCCGGCGCGATGCCGTGGCCGGTGCCTTTCATGACATGGGCGTAGATCTCTTTGAAATCCGCCGCTTGCAGGGCCTCGGCCGCCTCGGGCAGCGATTGCGGAGGCACCACGTCATCGGCATCCCCATGGACCAACAGGATGGGCATCCGGCTGACGGTTTCATCCGGCAACAAATCAGGTTCCAGCAAACGGCCCGAGAACGCGACGATCCCCGCTACCGGGTCCTCACGGCGCGGCGCGACATGCAGGCTCATCATCGTGCCCTGGCTGAATCCGAACAATACAACCTGCTCGGGAAGCACGTCTTCGTCCACCATCAGCGCGTCGAGGAAGGCGTTGAAGTCGTCGCTCGCCATCTCCATGCCGCGTCGGGATTCCTCTTCGGATGAGCCGTCGATCCACGGGATCGGGAACCACTGAAACCCATTTGGCATTCCGGGGATTTGTTCCGGCGCATCGGGGGCTACGAACAGCGTGTCGGGCAAATGCTCGCCCAATGGGTCGGCAAGGCCCAACAGATCGGCCCCGTTCGCCCCGTAGCCGTGTACGAACACCACGACCGAGCGTGTGTCGCCCGAAACCGGCTCTTTCCTGAGCGCGTTCAAAACCCGTGTCATCTGATCCCTTCTCTTTGCTTGGCCACCCGGTAATAGGCCCACAAAACCCGCGCCGCAACCGACCGCCAAGGCGACCATGCCTCGGCCATCTGCCGCAGCTCTTTGTCCGTTGGACGTTTGGGTAAGACGTAGAGAACCCGCGCCGCCTCTTGCAGGGCCAGATCACCCGGAGCAATCACATCGGCGCGGCCCAGCGAGAACATGGCGTAAATCTCGGCTGTCCAGACACCGATGCCGGACACCTCGGTCAGGGTCGAGATGACCTCTGCATCAGGCGCGTCGCGTAACGCCTTGTAATCAATACGGGCTTCGGCCAGAGCACGCGCATAGCGGATCTTCTGTCGGCTTAGCCCGACGGCCCGCAAATCCTCATCTGTCGCCCACATGATCTTGCGCGGGCCGGTCAATTTCGCGTCCTGCATCCGTTTCCAGATCGCATTGGCCGAGGCCACGCTGACCTGCTGACTGACGATTGCGCTCAACAACTGCGCAAAACCATCCGGTTTACGACGCAGAGGCAGCGGCCCCGTCTGTTCCATCGCATAGGCCATACGTGGACAAGATTGGGCCAGCCACTCGGCCCCTTCGGACACACAGGCGTTGGTTTCGATGATGCGTCCGACGGACATGTACGCTCCGGTGTTCTTTGTCACTTGCACGTTAGGGCGCTTTGCCGCGTATGCAACCCGCTTGTGCAAGCCGCAGATCGCCGATACGCATGGCGTCATGACTGTGATTTCAGAGACTCCGAACGACTATCAAGCCAAGCGCAACGTTGCAGTCCTTGTGGCAGCGCAAGCTGTTCTGGGCGCGCAGATGCCAATGATGTTCATTGTCGGAGGGCTGGCCGGGCAATCGCTGGCCACAAACGCCTGCCTTGCGACGCTGCCCATATCGCTGATCGTTCTTGGATCGATGCTGGCGGCCACGCCTATCTCTGCGATCATGCAACGCTGGGGCCGTCGCGCCGGGTTTCTGGTCGGAACAACCGCCGGTGCGCTTGGCGGTTTGATCGGAGCATATGGTCTGTATCTGGGCTCTTTCCCGGTTTTCCTGATCGGCAGCCTGTTGACCGGAATCTACATGAGCGCGCACGGGTTCTACCGTTTTGCGGCGGCTGACACAGCATCGGACGCGTTCCGGCCCAAAGCGATTTCCTATGTGATGGCGGGCGGGTTGGCGGCTGCCATTATTGGCCCGCAGATCGTCAAGCTGACCTCAACGGCCTATGTCATTCCGTTCCTGGGCACCTATCTGGCTGTGATCGGCATCAATGTCATCGGCTCGGCACTGTTCTTCTTTCTGGACATCCCCACACCTCCGCGCACGAGCGAAGACAGCCCCAAAGGCCGGTCGCGTATCGAGATGTTGAAGACACCTCGGATCGCCGTCGCCATCATTTGCGCCATGGTGTCCTACGCGCTGATGAACCTCGTGATGACCTCGACCCCTCTGGCTGTGGTCGGGTGCGGATACACGGCCAATGATGCCGCAGATGTAGTGACCGGCCACGTACTGGCCATGTACATCCCCAGCTTTTTCACCGGCCACCTGATCGCCCGTTTCGGCGTTGAAAAGATCGTAGCGCTCGGCCTTGCCATTCTCGGCGCCGCAGGCGTTGTCGCCCTTCAAGGGGTGGAGCTTGGCAACTTTTTCGTCGCTCTGATCCTGCTTGGGATCGGCTGGAACTTCGGCTTCATTGGCGCGACTTCGATGCTGGCCGATTCTCATGACGTTAGCGAGCGTGGCCGGATGCAGGGCATGAACGACCTTCTGGTGTTTGGCGGCGTGACCTTTGCCTCACTGGCCTCGGGCGGGTTGATGAACTGTTCGGGTGGATCCCCGGTCGAGGGATGGACGGCTGTGAACCTTGCCATGGTTCCCCTGCTCACATTGGCCGGAGGCGCACTTTTGTGGCTGGTCATGCGCCCGGCCGAGCCGGACACCGCCTGATCACCAGCGGCTCGTGCTAGCCGTCCACATCAGAGATAACCTGCGCCCGATTTCCCCCTGCGCAAGATCCTCGCGCGCGACTCGCGCGGGATTGGCCAGAACCTTCCGCAAAACCCACTCGGCCTGCCATCCGGCATATAGAGCCGGGCGAGCGGCGCTGGATACCTCAGATCGCCTGCTGCGCGCCGATTTCAACCGCCTCAGCGCAGTGTCCGCCAACGCGCGTACTCCGTCTTCAGTGCCGTCAAGCAAGGGAATCCGCCCTCGGGTCTCCAGTTCCGGAATGGCCCGAAACCAGTTTGCGACGCCGACTGCGTAGCCGAAATCGCGTAAAACGCCCTCATCCGCAGCCCCGAGGGATTGGGCCGCGACCAGCAATAGCGTGCCCGCGCTTTGGTCGATGTAATTCTCGAAATGCGCGGTATCTTCAAACGGATCTCGATAGATATCCCACCGCCTGACATCCACATATTCATCCAGCAAACCGGCCAGATGTGGCGACAACACCCTGGACAGAGGGGTCACCACCTCATGCCGCCGCACCTGTTGCCCTTCGGAAATCTCCTGCAGCGCATCGCGCCACCATTGCAGGCGCATTTCGGCAATCATCGTCTCTTGCGTAACCCACGGTGCGCGCGCGATTTCGGCATTCAGCGCATAGATCGGAAACAGAACGGCCCGCGCTTCGACGGGGGACGCCATGGTGGCAAGAAACCGGTCCGGATCGGCCTTTTGTACAAGGGCCGCGCAAGCCTTTACGTCGTCGTCAAAGACGGCAGTCACTCGGCCGCCGCTTTCCGATGCCCACTATCGCGGACTAGTTTCCACTGGATCGCCTCCAGCAGCGCCTCGAACGAGGCGTCAACTATGTTGGCACTTACACCTACGGTCGACCAATGCCGCCCCTGCCCGTCTTCGCTGTCGATGATGACGCGCGTGACTGCCTCGGTCCCGCCTTGGGTGATCCGCACCTTGAAATCGACCAGACGCATATCCGACAGCACCTGCGAATACTGCCCCAGGTCCTTTGCCAGCGCCTTGGAGAGCGCGTTCACCGGCCCTCGGTCGCTGCCTTGATCATCCACCGATTCACTGACCGAGAGCTTCTTTTCACCGTCCACTTTCACCACAACCACGGCCTCGGACAGGCTGACCATTTTGTTGTATTTGTTCTTGCGGCGTTCAACGGTGACCTTGTAGCGCTTGACCTCAAAGAACTCGGGCATCTGCCCCAGCTCATCACGCGCCAGCAGTTCGAAACTCGCCTGAGCGGTATCGTAGGAATACCCCTCAGCCTCGCGCTGTTTGATCCGATCGAGAATACGGCCAAGGGCGGGATCGCCCTTTTCAACCATCAGGCCAGCGTCGTTCAGCCGTTTGCGCAGGTTCGATTGCCCGGCCTGGTTCGACATCGGAATGATCCGCGTGTTCCCTACCGTCGCCGGGTCGATATGTTCGTAGGTCGATGGGTCCTTGAGAATCGCACTCGCATGAAGCCCCGCCTTGTGCGCAAAAGCCGAGGCCCCTACGTAAGCCGCTTGCTTGCTCGGCACCCGGTTCAGGATATCGTCCAACATCCTGCTCACCCGCGTCAAACCGGCCAGCGCGTTCGGGTTCACACCGATCTCGAACCCCGAGGCATAGGGTTCCTTCAACAGCAATGTCGGGATCAGAGCGGTCAGGTTGGCATTGCCACATCGCTCTCCCAAACCGTTCAGAGTGCCCTGAATCTGGCGCGCGCCCGCATCGACAGCCGCCAGTGAACACGCCACCGCGTTTTCTGTGTCGTTGTGAGTGTGAATACCCAGTCGATCCCCTGGCAGGCCTGCGGCGACCAACTCGGACACAATGCGCCCGACCTCGGATGGCAAAGCACCACCATTCGTATCACACAACACTACCCAACGCGCTCCCGCGTCCAAAGCGGCCCGGCAGACCTCGGTCGCATAGGCCGGGTTGTCCTTGTAGCCGTCAAAGAAATGCTCGGCATCGAACAGCGCCTCACGCCCCTGCGCCACAAGATGCGCGACAGAGGCGCGGACGTTCTCGAGATTCTCCTCCAGCGAAATGCCAAGCGCGTGGGTCACGTGGTAGTCATGAGACTTACCCACCAAACAGACAGCCTGCGTCCCGGCATTCATAACGGCGGCCAGCACATCGTCATTCTCGGCTGACCGCCCAGAGCGTTTGGTCATCCCAAAGGCCGTCAACCGGGCAGAGGTCTTCGGAGCGACCTCGAAAAACGCGCTGTCCGTGGGGTTCGCACCGGGCCAACCACCTTCGATATAGTCCACCCCCAGCGTGTCCAAAGCTTGCGCGATCTGAGCTTTCTCCGCCGTCGAGAACTGCACACCCTGCGTCTGCTGCCCGTCACGCAGGGTCGTGTCATAGAGATAGAGGCGTTCCTTGGTCATGGCTTGCTCCCGCTGGCCCAGAGTAGTCGATCTTTCCACGTGGCGCGCGGATTTCCTTCAAACATCTTCCAGTTTCGACGCATCAAATCCCGCAGCCGGAACCAGTTCAACGCCTTCTTTGCTCATGCGCACTTCCAGACCTGCGGCGACGAAAGCGGATTTCAAACGGTCCACTTCTGAGAAGTCCTTGCTTTGCATCGCTTCAGCCCGCGCCTCTGCCAATCTGGCAGCGAAAGTGCTCAGATCCACTGCTTCGGCCCAAGCGCCCATATCGTTGCCCAAAAGCCCGAGAACTTGTGCGCTGGCCAGCAGAGCCGCCGTATCTCCATCCGCAGCCAAACGGTGCAGTTCCGCGATGGCACCCGCAGTGTTCAGGTCGTCCGCCAGCGCCTCGATGACCGAGGGGGCCGCGGTGGCGGCGGGCTCGATGCCCGCTGTCAGCGCCCGCCACTTGCGCAACGTCGCCTCGGCTTCACGTGCCTTCTTCTCGGTCCAGTCCATCGGTTTGCGATAATGAGTCTGCAGGAAAACAAAGCGGATCACCTCACCCGGCACGCCCTGTTCCAGCAAGTCATGCACAGTGAAGAAATTGCCCAGCGATTTGGACATCTTCTTGCCTTCGACCTGCAGCATCTCGTTATGCAACCAGACGCGCGCAAACTCGCCCTCTGGATGGGCGCAGCAGCTTTGGGCGATCTCATTCTCATGATGCGGGAACATCAGATCATTGCCACCGCCGTGAATGTCAAAGCTCGCGCCCAGCAACTCATAACTCATGGCCGAGCATTCGATATGCCAACCCGGACGGCCCCGACCCCAAGGCGAGTTCCACCCCGGCAGCTCATCGGTCGAAGGCTTCCACAGCACAAAATCCATTGGGTTCTTTTTGTATGGCGCAACCTCAACCCGCGCGCCGGCAATCATGTCATCGACCGACCGACCGGAGAGCTTACCGTACCCCGATTTCCAGCTATCGACAGCAAACAGCACATGGCCTTCAGCGGCATAAGCATGACCCTTAGCGATCAGCCCTTCGATCATTTCGATCATCTGCGCGATATACTCGGTCGCGCGCGGCATCGCGTTCGGCTCCAACGCCCCAAGCGCGCCCATGTCATGCAGATACCAGCCGATGGTTTCGTCCGAGCGTTCCTGCACCAAATGCTCCAAGGACCCCTCGGCCCCAGCCTGTTTACGGGTCAGAGCTGTAGCGTTGATCTTGTCATCCACGTCGGTGAAATTACGAACATAAGTGACCTGATCCGCACCGTAGACATGGCGCAGCAACCGGTACAGGACATCGAAAACCACCACGGGCCGAGCATTTCCCAGATGGGCCCGGTCATAGACAGTGGGCCCGCAGACATACATCCGCACGTTGTCGGAATCGATCGGAACGAAGTCTTCCTTCATCCGCGTCCGTGTATTGTGCAGCTTGATTGTCGTCATCACTCGGGCTCCTAAAGCTTGCGCGTTGGCGCGGGCTTAGCAACTTGTCTCAGGGATGAAAACGAAAGAAACCGGCCCGCGTGAGAATTCAGCAGGTAATGCAGCAAATAATGGTGCAGATCATCCGGTTCATTTGCTCGGCATATCATGCGTCATGCGCCAAGCCAAGGCTTGAGTTCGCGCGTCTTCTCCAGCACTCTGCGCGCATGAGCAGGGATTTCGTCAACTCAATCTGCCGCGACCTGCCGGGGGCCGAATGGTCGGACCCCTGGGGCGGCGGGCATGATGCGTGGAAGGTCGGCGATAAGATGTTCGCCTGTATCGGGACCGCAAATGATGGCGTTTCGGTCAAAACACCCGATATCGAAACCGCGCAGATGCTGATCGATGCGGGTGTCGGTGTGAAAGCCCCATATTTCCACCGCAGCTGGGTTCGCCTGCCTTTTGACGCGGATGAGGACGAAATGCGGTATCGCCTTGCCGCCTCTTACGATCTGGTGCGCGCATCGCTCACGAAAAAGGTTCAGGCCACACTTCCTGCGCGAAGCTGATTGACAATCCCTTAGCGCTCTGTCCCTGTCGCCACAAAGACAAACCGAGACAAGACCATGAAACTGTCAGATCGCATCACGCAGATCACCGGAGGCGGCAGCGACGGGTGGGATGTGTTCTATCGCGCGCGTCGCATGGTCGCCGAAGGCCACGCCGTGACGCAGCTGACAATTGGCGAACATGACATCGGCACCGATACCTCGATCCTGGATGCGATGAACCGATCGGCCTGCGACGGCCACACCGGTTATGCCATGGTGCCGGGCACCGATCTGCTGCGCGACACGGTCGCCGCACGGGTTCAGACCCGGACCGGAGTATCAACCACCCGAAACAATGTCCTGATCACTCCGGGTGGACAGGCAGGGTTGTTTGCGGCTCATACGGCTGTGTGCAACCCCGGCGATGTCGGGCTGTTCCTTGACCCCTACTATGCCACCTATCCCGGCACCATTCGTGGAGCCGGAGCTGTGGCTCGGGCGGTTCAGACCACGGCTGAGGATGCGTTTCAACCTCGCGCAGAACAGATCGAGGCCAAGGCCGATGGCGCGGTGTCATTGCTGATCAACACACCGAACAACCCGACCGGAGTGGTTTACTCGCCCGAAACGCTGCAAGCCATTGCCGAGCTGTGCCTGAGGCGCGACCTGTGGCTGATCTCGGATGAGGTTTACGACACACAGATATGGAATGGCGCGCATCTGTCTCCGCGTGCCCTGCCCGGTATGGCCGATCGCACTCTGGTCGTCGGGTCCATGTCGAAATCCCATGCCATGACCGGATCACGTTGCGGCTGGATCATTGGCCCGGAAGAGGTCATCAGCCACCTCATCAATCTCGCCACCCACACCACTTATGGCGTTCCGGGCTTCATTCAGGATGCCGCGAGCTTTGCCCTAAGCGTGGGCATAACGCTCGAAGATGAAATTGCAGCCCCCTTCCGTCGTCGCCGGGCCCGCGCGCTAGAGGTGCTGGCCGAACAGAATACCATCGGCCTCGTCCCCGCGGATGGTGCGATGTACCTAATGTTGGATATCCGTGCGACCGGTCTGACCGGTGAGCGGTTTGCAAATGCCCTTCTCGATAAACACGCGATTGCCGTCATGCCCGGAGAGAGCTTCGGTACAGCCGCTGCAGGACACGTCCGCGTTGCCATGACTGTCGATGACGATCGCTTCGAAACGGCTCTGAGGACGATCTGTGAGTTCGCGTCCGAGATGGCAGGTCAACAAGCTGCCGAGTGAGGGTGCTTAGAACCGGAACGTCGTGCGCAGGTTGAAGATATTCGTGTCCAACCCACCGCCCGAGCGGGTGACATCGTCAAAATCCTGCCGCAACGCTTCGCCACTGATCACGAAGTTGTCGCCGATGGGATAGGCAATGCCGATTCCATAAACCGCCGCTGTGTCGTTTTCTTCCGAGGTTTCAACACGCGCAGCGCCGACCACGACATAACCCATTGCCGCGCCAAAATCATAGCCGCCGCGAAACTTCAGCCGGGTTATACTGTCGACGCTGCCCTGATCCTGACCAAGGTTGAGAGAAAGCCGGTTATACTCCAGTTCACCGCCCAGAACGAAGGCACCGAAATCGCGGTCATACCCGACATGAGGTCCGAAAACGGTATCGTTGCCACTAGCGCCACCAGGCCCGTCCGCATCCGCATAGCCAAAGCTGAACCCCGCATAGGCCCCCGTCCAGTCCTCGGCCGAGGCCGGACCAGTCATCGCCATAGTCGCAGCGACAATGAGGGCCGAGAGGGGCTTCATATACGTCTCCAAATCAGGCGCATCGCCGGTTTTTTGCGGACCAAACACCCGCGTATCTTGAGTGTTTAACCTAGGAACGCCACTACCAAATTCAAATCTGCATCAACGATAAGTGAATGCAGTATAACAGATTTCCCCTATAACGGGTTAAAATCTCTTTAAGATACGTTCAAAAACCAAGCGCGAGCCTTTTCACCATAAAAAACGCCCCGACCACCCGTGTGATCGGAGCGTTGAATAAGTGCCAGCGTGGTTCTCAAAGATAGTCAGACCGCTGCAGTCCGTATTTCGCCATCTTCTCGTTCAGCGTTCGGCGCGGCAGGCAAAGCTCATCCATCACCGACGCGATCGAGCCCTTGTGGCGGCGCATGGTGTTGTCGATCAGCATCCGCTCGAACGCTTCTACATATTCCTTCAGCGGCTTGCCCTCGGTGGTCATGACCGGCTGCATTTCCTCGTGATCGGACATCAGCAAGGACGCAATCGTCCCGGAACCACGCCGGGATTGCAGCACCGCGCGTTCGGCGATGTTGATCAACTGTCGCACATTGCCCGGCCACGGCGCCTGCAACAGCTGCGCCGCTTCCTGCGCGCTGACTTGCGGGGCGTCACAGCCATATTCCTCGGCGAACTGCTCGCTGAGGCGGGTGAACAGCGTCAGGATATCTTCACCGCGCTGTCGCAGCGGCGGCATGGTGATACGAAGCGCGGCCAGGCGGTAGAACAGGTCCGGGCGCAGCACGTCCTCGGAGGTTTTGCCGGCTTCTTGCAGGTTCGAGATCGCAACGATCCGCGTTTCCGCAGGGGTGCCCTGCTCGTTCATCACGCTTAGCAAGCGGGCCTGCAAGGTGTCGCTCAACGCCTCAACATCTTCCAGAACCAGAGTCCCGCCACGCGCCTCTTCAATCGCGGGAAGCTGCGCATCCTCGGGCATCATCGGGCCGAACAGGCGTTTGGACAGCACTTCTTCTTCAAGCGCCGCGCAGGACACCAGAACGAATTTCTTGCCCGCGCGGCTGCCCACCGCGTGCAGAGCATGTGCGACAAGCGTCTTTCCGGTACCCGTCTCTCCGTCGATCAGCACATGGCCGTCCGCCTGCCCCAGATCCAGGATATCTTCACGCAGACGCTCCATCACCGGGCTTGCGCCGATCAGTTTGTTCATGATCTGCGTACCACCCGATAGCTCGCGCCGCAGGGCGCGATTGTCCAGCGTCAGACGCCGCGCGTTGCTGGCGCGTTTGGCCAGTTCCGACATGCGGTCCGGGTTGAAGGGTTTTTCGAGGAAATCAAACGCGCCAACGCGCATCGCCTCAACCGCCATCGGCACATCGCCGTGGCCGGTGATCATGATAACGGGCAGCGTGCTATCCGCACCCATCAGTTTTTTCAGCAATTGAATGCCGTCCATACCCGGCATCTTGATATCCGAGATCACGATCCCCGGATAATCCGGACCCAGAACCTTGAGCGCGTCTTCGGCGCTGGCAAAGGTTTCGGTGTCATATCCCGACAGTGCCAGCCATTGGCTGATCGACTGGCGCATGTCCTGTTCGTCATCGACAATGGCGATTTTCATGGCCTGTGCCATAGTATTCCCTCGTGTTATTCAGCGGCCTGGAGGCCGTCGCTTCCCAGTGGCAGTTGCATCTCGAAGACCGCGCCACCCTTCTGGCCGTTGCGTGCGGTTAGCCGTCCGCCATGGTCGTTCACGATCCCTGACGAGATAGCAAGCCCCAGCCCGACCCCGTCACCTGGCTGCTTGGTGGTGTAGAAGGGCTCAAACAGGCTTTCGATATCCTTGATACCATACCCGTTGTCGCGCACGGTCAGCACCGCCATATCGCCTGCCGCCAGGATGATCTCAACATCCGGCTCTGCTACAGATTTGGTGGCGTCCAGCGCGTTGCGCAAGAGGTTGACCATCACCTGCTCGATCCGCATCCGGTCCCCCATAACAATGACAGGGTCTTCGGGCAGGATCTGAGTGATCTTCACATGGCGCTGCCGCAGCTGAGGCTCCATCATCGACAGCGACGAGGCCAGCGCTTCGCCAAGGTTTACTGGCGAAAACGCATCCGCCCCCTTACGCGCGTAAGACTTCAGCTGCCGGGTAATAGCGCCCATCCGTTCGATCAGACCATCAATGCGACCAAAGCTGGCAAGGGCCTCTTCCGGTCGGTTTCTGCGCAGCAGCAAACGCGCCCCGGCAAGGTAGGTTTTCATTGCAGCCAGAGGTTGATTAAGCTCGTGACTTACCGCCGCCGACATCTCACCCAAGGCCGCCAGTTTCGAGCTTTGCGCAAGCGTCTGTTCCGCCAAATCCAACGTCTTTTCAACCCGTTCGCGCTCAGCGATTTCCCGCTGTAGCCTTGCGTTCAATGCGCGAAGCTCTGCCGACTCGCGCTGGAACAGAACCACGCGCGAAGCGGCGCGGCGACTGAGCAGATAGAACGCCGCCGCCAGGAGAATCGCAAAGCCCATGATTTCCAGCGCCAGCACGCTGTTCACCTTTTCACGGATCGAGTCGTAAGTGGTGAATGAGGCCATCTGCCAACCGCGGAACGGAATGCGAGTCTCAAGCCGTATGACGGCCTCACCTTCCAGATAGCCATCCGGCGGCAACGCAGACCAATCGGCCGTCGCCCGCAGCGCGCGCTGGATCGCACTTTCCGGCGTCTGCCGCAGCATGGCCGAGCTTTCGTCCAGCCCACGCCATTGCGGCTCGGTCGACAGGATAATGTTGCCGGTGCTGTCTCGCACCAGCACGGCATCAGAAATCCCGGCCCAGGCGCGTTCGAATTTCTGTAGGTCGACCTCAACCACGATCACGCCGAGGATTTCGGAATTCGCCTCAATCCTGCGGGAGTAAATAAAGCTGTAGTCGCCGGTTTCGCGCGGGCTGACCGTGAAAATCGTCGCGTTCGAGCGGATTGCGTCCACAAAATAGGGCGCATTGCGATGCCCTTCGAGCAAGCGGTTTCGGTCAGTGGCTGCCACCGTCACCCCATCCCCGTCCATCAGCATCAATGACGCGGCCCCGATCTCTTCAACGAAAGAGATCAGACGCTGGCTGGACAAGAGGTAGTCACTGGATTGCAGTGCCGAGATTAGCGTCGGGTCCCGCGACAGAAGCTGCGGCACAATCGCGTTGCGTCGCAATTCGCTGAGGAGGTTGCCGGAATACAGGGCAAGGCGCAGTTCAGCACGGTTGCGCGTCGACTCGGTGAACCGGTCGGTCAGCAACCGGTTCGTCACCCAGATCGTCGCAACGGCGGTCAGAAGGACCAGAATAACAGCCACACGCAGCCGCCACCCCAACGGGGCGCCGCGAAATGGACGGATCATCTTGTCCTTGATTGAGTGAAGGCTTGAACTCATTCCCGAAAGTTACGCGGGCAGAGCGGCGACCTCAAGTCACGCCGGGGTCAGAACGCCGGACAATGCGCGGAACAATGCCGTCCCGTCGGTGCCGCCATGCCCCTCATCCGCTGCACGTTCGGGGTGTGGCATCATGCCAAGAACGCGGCGGTTTTCCGAGAGGATGCCCGCGATATCCCCAACCGAGCCGTTTGGATTCTCGGTATAGGTGAACGCGATCCGGTCCTGATCCTTCAGCGCGGACAAGGTTGCATCATCGGCAAAATAGTTGCCGTCATGGTGGGCAATCGGAATGCCGATCACGTCGCCTGCATTGTAGCCCTGCGTAAAGGCGCTGTCGCTGGTTTCAACCTTCAGGCCGACCGTTTTGCAGATGTATTTCAGACCGGCATTGCGCAGCAGCGCGCCGGGCAGAATTCCGGTTTCCGTCAGGATCTGGAACCCGTTACAGATGCCAACGGCATAGCCGCCCCGCTCGGTATGATCGACCACAGCCTTGCAGATCGGCGATTGCGCCGCGATGGCCCCACAGCGCAGGTAGTCGCCATAAGAGAAGCCACCGGGAACGCCGACGATGTCGACCCCCTCGGGCAGCGCGGCATCCTTGTGCCAGACCATGTCAACGGCGAAGCCGGCCTGTTCAAAGGCTACGGCAAGGTCCCGGTCGCAGTTTGATCCGGGGAATACGATGACGGCTGCGCGCATGGCGAACCCTCCTAGCAAGTAAAATCAGTGACAACCGCCACACCCGGAGGCGCAGGAGCGTCGAAAGCGGCAAGTTCTTCACTCACCTGGTTCAGAGATACGTGTCGTGTCACGAGCGGGCTGAGATCAAGATCCGACCCCGTGATCAACGACAGAAGCGATGGATAGCGCCAACTAGGCATCCCTCGTGTTCCATATACAGACAGCTGACCGGAATAGAGCACATCCATCGGCAGCGTCATAGCAGCATGATCGCCCGCAGGCATGCCGATTTGAACCATGCGGCCCAGTTTGCGCAGGGACCGCATCGACGCCACGGTCGTGGCTTCAATCCCCAGCGCCTCAATCGCCACATGGGCACCACCGCCAGTGATCTCTTTCACCGCATCGGGCGCATCGCATGTTGCCGCGTTTACAACCGCATCCGCGCCCAGAGATTTGGCATAGTTCAGCTTGTCGTCTGAAATATCGACGACAACCACCCGTGCGCCAAGCGCCTTGCCCAACAACAGGGTCGAGACGCCTACTCCGCCGCCGCCGAACACGACCAGCCATTCGCCGCCCTGCAGCTGAGCGCGACCAACCAGCGCCTGCCACGCGGTCGTAACCCGACATCCCAGCGCCGCCGCGATCTCGGGCGCGAGTGTCTCGGGCAGTTCCGTCAGATTGGCATCCGCATGCGCAACCGCAATATACTCGGCGAACGCACCGTCACAGGTAAACCCCGGCACGACCTGGTCGGCGCAGGTGGTTTGATTGCCTTGGGCACAGTCCTGGCAATGACCACAGGCTAGAATGAAAGGCGCAATCACCCGATCACCGACTTTCCAACGGCGGACGCGGCTGCCCACCGCAACAACCTCGCCGCAATATTCATGGCCGGGTGTCATCGGGAGGATCACATCCGGGTCCGACCCCGACCACGCATGCCAATCTGACCGGCAGACGCCGCAGGCCAACACTCGGACGACAACGCCATCCTCGGCCGGTTCAGGGTCGGGAATGGTGGTCAGCTCCAGCGGCTGGCGATAAGTGATCAGACGCGCTGCCCGCATCCAATCAGACCAGTTCGATCTCGTAGCGTTCGATGACGGTGTTGGCCAACAGCTTTTCGCACATCTCGGTCACGTCCGCCTCGGTCGCGCCTTCGGCGAGTTCCAGATCAATGACCTTGCCCTGGCGCACACCTTCTACCTGATCAAAGCCCATGGCGCCCAATGCGTGGCGGACTGCCTCACCCTGAGGGTCCAGCACCCCATTCTTGAGCATCACATGCACCCGTGCCTTCATCTTCGTAACTCCACCTGAGGGCCACGATCGCAGGCCCATTTCGTTGCGCGGGGGATAGCGCGGTTGTGCCTTTGGGACAACCCTGTTTGAAGCGAAGATTGAAAAGCTACCAGAGGGTGTGCCTCAAATCGGGCCGCGCGGGTGTTTCGGGTCGAAAGGAATACCCTGCCCTCAAAAGAAAAGCGCCGCCCAATCGGAGGCGGCGCTTTCCAATTTTGTCAGGCAGACGCCGAGATCAGTTGATCAGCGTCGGTTTGGTCACGTTGCTTTGCGGCAGAACACCCAAGCGGCGCGCGACCTCGGAATAGGCGTCGGTCAGGTTGCCCAGATCGCGGCGGAAAACATCCTTATCCAGCTTCTGGCCGGTTTCGATATCCCACAGGCGGCAGCTGTCGGGGCTGATCTCATCAGCCACGATCAGACGCTGGTAATCACCGTCGAATACGCGGCCGATCTCGATTTTGAAATCGACCAGTCGAATGCCCACGGCCAGCATAACACCGCTCATGAAGTCATTCACGCGCAGTGCGAGGCTGAGGATATCGTCCATGTCCTGCTGACTGGCCCAGCCAAAGGCCGCAATATGTTCCTCGGTGACCAGAGGATCACCCAGAGAGTCGTCCTTGTAGCAGTATTCGACAATCGGACGCGGCAGCTGCGTGCCCTCTGCAATGCCCAGACGTTTGGACATCGTACCCGCTGCATAGTTGCGCACGATCACTTCCAGAGGGACGATCTCGCAATTCCGCACCAGCTGCTCGCGCATGTTCAGGCGGCGGATGAAGTGGTTTGGAACACCGATCTGGGTCAGGCCGTTCATGAAGAACTCGGACAGGCGGTTGTTCAGAACGCCTTTGCCGTCGATCACGTCTTTCTTTTCCGCGTTGAACGCGGTTGCGTCATCCTTGAAGTACTGCACGATTGTGCCCGGCTCGGGGCCTTCATACAGAATCTTGGCTTTGCCTTCGTAGATTTTCTTGCGACGCGCCATCGGGGCCCCTTCCATATCGGCAATACGCGCAGATCGCGCGGCTGCGGCCCTCATAGAGCAGCCCGCCCCAACCCGCAAGTTGTCTGGTTGCTTTCCATCAGACCATGCGCTTTCGAAAGGTTCCTCATAGGTATTGCGCACCCTCAGAACCTGTCCACATGTCCCGCGTGCAGCAACACAGCGCATTTGGTCGCGCAAAGCCCATTTTCGCTATACATTCCGAAATTCGTTTCTTATCTAGATGAGGAATGTCCACGCTATGAGGTCCCAATACAATGACCACGTTCGACGAACGCGAAAACGCCTTTGAAGCCAAGTTTGCCCATGACGAAGAAATGCAGTTCAAGGCACAGGCCCGCTGCAACAAATTGCTGGGCCTTTGGGCGGCGGCAAAGTTGGGGAAAACCGGCTCTGACGCGGACGACTACGCCAAAACTGTCGTGATCGCCGATATGGAAGAGGCAGGCCACGAGGATGTCGTGCGCAAGGTCTCTGCCGATCTGGGCGGTCTATCCTCGGATGACGAAATCCGCGCAAAAATGGCCGAGCTTCTGCCCGAAGCCAAAGCTCAGGTCATGAGCGAGACCGACTAAGCCACCGGTCACCTCATGATCTTCATGAGTAATATGAATTTGATTTGACGCCCCGGTCATGAGACACGGGGCGTCTCATATTCATACTGGCGCTTTGCGCCAAACACGTCGGACCAAGCCCATGACAAACGCGTTGACTCAGCTTCTAGAGACCAAAGAGGCCATTCTGGCCGATGGTGCGACCGGAACCAATCTGTTCAACATGGGTCTACAATCCGGCGATGCGCCTGAGCTTTGGAATGTGGATGCGCCAGATAAGATCCGCGCGCTTTATCAAGGCTCGGTCGATGCGGGCAGCGATCTGTTTCTAACCAACACCTTCGGTGGCACCTCGGCCCGGCTCAAGTTGCATGATGCGCAGAACCGCGTTGGTGAGCTAAACCGCATTGGCGCTGAACTCGGGCGTGAGGTCGCAGACAAATCCGGACGCACCATCGTGGTTGCCGGCTCGGTTGGTCCAACCGGTGAGATCATGGAGCCAGTCGGAAGCCTTTCGCATTCCGAGGCGGTCGAGATGTTCCACGAACAGGCCGAGGCCCTCAAAGAGGGCGGCGTCGATGTTCTGTGGGTCGAGACGATCAGCGCCCCCGAGGAATTCCGCGCCGCGGCCGAGGCCTTCGCGCTGGCCGGTATGCCCTGGTGCGGCACCATGAGCTTTGACACTGCCGGGCGCACCATGATGGGCGTCACTTCGGCGGATCTGGCCCTTTTGGTGGAAACGCTGCCAAACCCTCCGATTGCGTTTGGCGCGAATTGCGGTACCGGAGCGTCGGACATCCTGCGCACCGTACTTGGGTTCACCGCCCAAGGGACCGAGCGGCCTTTAATCTCAAAAGGCAATGCCGGGATTCCGAAATATGTCGACGGCCACATCCACTATGACGGTACGCCCGAGCTGATGGCCGACTATGCCGTGATGGCCCGTGATGCAGGTGCAAAGATCATCGGTGGTTGCTGTGGCACCATGCCCGCACATCTTGAGAAAATGCGCGCCGCTCTGGACAGCACAGAACGTGGCGCGCGCCCGACGCTTGATCAGATCACGGATGCGCTTGGGCCGTTCTCGTCCGCCTCGGATGGTACCGGCGACGATGCCGCGCCCGAGCGGCGCACCCGACGCCGCCGCCGCGCCTGAGTTAGCGCCCCTCGAATTTCGGGGGGCGTTTTTCCATGAAGGCCACCACGCCTTCGGCGAAGTCGCGTGAGCGTCCACATTCACCTTGTAAATGCGCCTCGGTCGCCAATTGCTGTGGCAAGGTCTTTTCGTAGGTACCGCGGAGCGCCTGTTTGATCGCGCCATAGGCCGCCGTCGGACCTTGGGCCAAATGTGCGGCCCGGCTGCGCCAATGGGCATCAAACGCATCATCGGCGACCGCTTCCCAGATCAGGCCCCAATCATCGGCCTGACGCGCGGTGATCTTGTCAGCAAACAACGCGGCCCCCATGGCCTTGGCCAGCCCCATCTGACGCGGCATGAACCATGTGCCACCAGCATCTGGCAGTAAGCCGATGCGGGAAAAGGCCTGCAGGAAATAGGCGCTCTCGGTCGCGATCACCACATCTGCACAGAGCGCAAGGTTGGCCCCTGCCCCGGCTGCCGGTCCATTGACGGCGGCAATGGTAGGTACCGGGCTGTCATGGATGGTCTCGAGCATCGGCTCGTATTCATCGCGCAGCGAGCGTTCCAGGTCGATCTTTCCGGTTGAGGACGCATCACCAAGATCCTGACCGGAACAAAAGGCCGGTCCGGCCCCGGTCAACACGATGCACCGCGCATTTCGAGCCGCATGCTTCATCGCATGGGTGATCTCAGCCCGCATCTGCGTGGTCAGCGCGTTCATCTTGTCAGGGCGGTTCAGCGTCAGCACCGCCAGCCCGTCCGTGATGTCCAGCAGGATCGTTTCGTAGTCCATTAAAGCTCTCCCTCGCGCTTGTGCGTGAGCGGACACTGCCGCATTCACAGGCCGAGGAAAAGCGGAACCACGCGTCAGTCCTTCAGAATTTGGCGCAGGCGTTCTTTTTCGGCGTCGCTCAGCCCGTCGCTTTCACCCAACGCTTGCGCCTTGGCCCGGTTGCGCAGAAAGACCAAGCCAACACCGGCGGCAATAAGCAACATGATTGGCCCGGCCAGCCACAGCATTAAGTTCGAACCTGTAACCGTCGGCTTAAGCAGCACATATTCACCATAGCGGTCGACGATAAAGGCAATCGCCTCTTCATCCGTATCCCCGGCCACGAGCCTTTCACGCACCAGCAAGCGCAAGTCGCGCGCCAGATCGGCGTTGCTTTCGTCGATGCTCTCGTTTCGACAGACCAGACAGCGCAACCCGGTGCTAAGGTCGCGGGCACGTTGTTCCAGCACCGGATCGTCAAGCACCTCGTCCGGTTGCACAGCAAATCCCGGTGCCGCCAAAAGCATAAAGATCAGGATCAGGCGTTTCATTCTGCGGGTACTCCGGCAGAGGGGGCTTTGCGCGCGCCAGCGGCCACCCGGAATCGACGATCGCAGAGGCTGAGGACACCGCCCAACGCCATCATGAGGCATCCGGCCCAAATCCAGTTGGCGAAGGGCTTGATATAGGTCCGCAAGACCCAGCCCCCATTCGCCTGCTGATCCCCAATCACCACATAGAGATCGCGCATGACCCGGTAGTCAATAGCGGCCTCGGTGGTGGGCATACGAGCGACCGGATAGTCACGTTTTTCGGGATGCAGCGTCCCGATCATGCGCCCGTTGGTCTCCACCTTCACATCCGCCATGGTCGAAAAGTAATTCGGCCCTTGCACGCGATTGACATCCTCAAGCGTTAGAGTGAATTGACCAACCTCAAAAGGCTGACCCGGCTGGGCGACGCGGATATCCTCAACCTCCCACGCGGTCAGACCGGCGATGGCGAAGATAGTGACGCCCAGTCCCGTATGGGCAACCGCCTTGCCCCAATCGGCCCCTGGCAGGCGGAACAGGCGTTTCAGACTGCCGTTGCGTCCTGTCCGGCTCCATAAATCAAGAACGGTGCCGAAGGTGATCCATGCGCCCAGAAACAGACCAATTGGGCCCAAGGCACTGCGTCCCGTCTGCATCGCCCAGACCAGCACGCCAAGGGCGACGGCCAGCACAAACGCATAGCGCAGCGACCATGCTGTTTTGCCCAGTTTGCCGCGCTTCCACGGCAACATCGCGCCAACCGGTAGAACCAGCCCCAACAGCACCATGAATGGCGTGAAGGCCGCGTTAAAGAACGGAGGTCCGACCGAGAGCTTCCGGTCAAACATCATCTCGGCCACCATCGGCCACATGGTACCGACGAATACAACAAAACAACTAACAGCCAGCAGCACGTTGTTCACGACCAGCGCACTTTCGCGGCTGACCATACCAAAAACGCCCTTCGCCTCCATCGCCTGCGCCCGCGCCGCAAACAGCGTCAGCGCGCCGCCGATAAAGAACACAAGGATCAACAGAATGAACACGCCCCGCTCTGGATCTGTTGCGAAGGCATGAACCGAGGTCAGAAGCCCCGAGCGCACAATGAATGTCCCGATCAACGAGAACCCGAAGGCAATGATCGCCAGCAGGATTGTCCAGCTCTTCAGCGCCTCGCGCTTCTCTACGACAATGGCCGAGTGCAATAGCGCCGCCGCCAGCAGCCATGGCATGAACGAGGCATTCTCGACCGGATCCCAGAACCAGAAGCCACCCCAGCCAAGCTCATAATAGGCCCACCACGACCCCAAAGCGATCCCGATGGTCAGAAACACCCAAGCGGCAAGCGTCCACGGCCGTACCCACCGGCCCCAGGCCGCATCAATACGGCCCTCGATCAACGCGGCCACGGCAAAGCTGAACGCCATGCTCAGGCCGACATAGCCCAGATACAAAAACGGTGGGTGGAACGCCAAGCCCGGGTCTTGCAGCAGCGGGTTCAGGTCTCGCCCATCGAACGGAGCGATCGCCAGACGATCGAACGGGTTCGAGGTAAACAGGATAAAGGCAAAAAACGCCACGGCCACAGCCGACTGCACAGCCAACACCCGCGCTTTCAGCGTCGGCGGCAGGCCAGCGCCAAAAAACGCGGCCATTGCGCCGAACAGGGTCACAATCAGCACCCACAACAGCATCGAGCCTTCGTGGTTCCCCCATGTCCCACTGATCTTGTAGATCATCGGTTTCGCGGAATGGCTGTTCTCAACCACGATCCGTAGCGAAAAATCAGACGTGGTGAACGCCCAAACCAGCGCTCCGAAGGAGAACGCCGTCAGAAGGAATTGTGAGATTGCCGCCGGTTCCGCAAACGCCATCCATCCAGCCCAGCGTTTCGATGCCCCGATCAGGGGCATCACGCTTTGCACGATAGCGACGAAGAAGGCGAGGATTAGCGCGAAGTGACCTAACTCTGTAACCATAGGGCAGGATATATGCCGGAGGCACGGCAATCGCCAACCACTTTCGTTTGATTTCGGGGCACATAGTGTCGCAACTCAGCCCCGTTCGCTTCGCCAATCCTCTAACGCCGGGTTCGCATCGGCCAGCAGGCTCTCTTGCGCCAAGCGCGCATCCGACCCCGTATCTGCCACACCGGGTCGGTCGCTGCGCATATTTCCAAGCGCATCAAGGTTGGCCAAAACTGTCGGAGTCCGTGCCATCACGGCCGAGATCTCGCGCTGCAAGTCCTGCGATTTCGCCTGATGCCGCGCCCCGAAATAAAACGAGACAATCACACCCAGCAACCACCACAAAGGCTCGGGCACGAGCGCGATCCCCTGCATTCGTGCCGAAAACCAGATCGGATCGATCATGGCGGCAGCGAACAGACCCAGTGTTCCCAGCGCCAAGGCCGGACGCGGAAGCCGGTTCAACCCGTCCATAAACCGGTCGAACATGCCTTTGGGCGGCCTCTGAAACTCAGCCCCGAACTGTGTCATGGCCTGAGTTTGCGCCACCATCCGGCGCTGGGCGCCCGCATCGGCGTTCTCCCGAAAAACCTCTGCGGTTTCGCGTACCACGTTGCGCCCTCCGCCGAACAAGAACCCCAAAACGCCCGAGATCAATCCCATGCCGCAACCCTTCTTCGAAACGCTTCATCGCTCAGGTGGTAGCGATCAGACAGAAACTCCTCCGCCCGTCTGATCCAACCACCTTTCCCGCCTGCGCGGGTGCGCGCATACTTTCGCGACGCGGGACGCCGATCTGCCAGCCGAAAGTAATAGTTCCGCCGCGCCACCCCATAAGCGTCCCGCAACTGAATCGGGTTCGGGCGCGACGCGTCCTGACTTGCGCCTATGGTCTGAGAGCCGATAACCCCGTCTACTACAACGTTAAAACCCATCTTCACCAACAGCGATTGCAAAATGCGCACTGCCTGCGCGCCCGCATTTACATACATGTCGAACACGCTAGCCTGCAGCGCCTCGGGCAAAGACGCGATCCGCGGTTTCTCAAAATAATGCTGCACAAAGATATCAACCGCCTGCGCGCGGCTGAGCACCCGCACATCGGCGGCATCAACCACCCCATCCCGCGTCAAATCCAACCCCAAACGCTGCATCGTGTGAGTGGTCACACCGAAATTGGTGGCGCCACCCGGGTCATCCGGATCTTCCACAAACCCGCCTTCCCGCTGCACAATCTCTTCGGCAATCTGTCGAACCGTCTGCATCACGACCCCCACCTACATCAGTCGAGGGCACGATCCTGCAAACTCCTTAACAATCCCAAACGAAACAGAGCGCCGCCTGCCACCCGCACGCAACGCCCCTGCTTCTTCTGTTCAAAAATACCTCCGCCGGAGGCACGCAGCGCAGCTGCGTTCAGCTTTCGCCAGGATCTTTGTAAACGCCCTGTTCTTTCAAGGCGTCCATGACCTCTTTCGGCATATAGGTCTCATCATGTTTGGCAAGTATTTCAGTCGCTTCAAACACACCGTTGACGTAGCGACCCGTCCCGACCATTCCTTCGTTTTCCGAGAAGAGATCCGGCAGAACCCCTGTAAAAGCCACGGGAACACTTTCTCCGCCATCGGTCACGACAAAGCGCACCGTTTCACCCTGCCCCCGCACGATCGAGCCCTCTTCGACCAGACCACCAATGCGAAACACCTCGGTGGGCGATGGTGGTTCAGCGATCACCTGGCTGGGCGAGCGGAAGAAGTTGATGCCATCGCGCATCGCATACCCAATCAACGCCGTCGACACCGCCAGCGCCGCTACGGCCACCAGAATGATCTGAACTCGACGACGTTTCTTGAGCGTTTTCATACCGTCCTCACGGGAACAAGGGGGCCATCATCAGCCCTCGGGTTTCATCCTCACCTAACATCAGGTTGGCATTCTGCAAGGCCTGCCCGCTGCTACCTTTTGTCAGGTTATCCAAAGCGGCGATCACAATCGCGCGCCGTTCAATCCGGTCCGCAACAACACCGATATGGCAGAAATTCGATCCCCGCACATGGTGGGTCGACGGCGCCTCATCCATCGGCAGCATCTCAATAAAAGGCTCTTCAGCATAGGCTTTTGCCAGCGTTTCGTACACGCTCTGCGGGTCGCCCTTCACGTAGGAGGTTGCCAGAATACCCCGGTTCGCTGGGATCAGGTGCGGCGTGAATTGGATATGCACCGTGCGCCCGGCCAGTTTTGAAAACTCCTGATCGAACTCTCCCAAATGGCGATGCGTACCACCTATGGCATAGGCATTCGCGCCTTCGCTCAGCTCGGCATGCAGCAGGTTTTCTTTCAACGACCGGCCAGCGCCCGACACGGCGCATTTCAGATCGAGGATGATGTCGTCCAGATCAATAACCCCAGCCGAAATCAGCGGCCGCAGCACATATTGTCCGGTCGCCGCGTTGCAGCCCGTACCCGCCACCAGTCGTGCGGTCCGGATGTCGTCACGATAGAACTCGGTCAGGCCATAAACGGCCTCTTCCTGTTGCTCCAACGCGCTATGCGGATTGCCGTACCACTTTTCGTACTCATCGGCGTCCTGCAGCCGGAAATCGGCAGAAAGGTCGATGATTTTCAGGGTCTTCGGCAGGTCCCGGATCACTTCCTGACTGGTTTTATGCGGCAAGGCGCAGAAACACAGGTCGATCCGGGAAAAGTCGATCTCAGAAATCTTGCACAGATCGGGCAAGTCCATATGGCGTAAATGCGGGAAGACCTGAGCCATCGACAGACCCGCCTTACGTTCCGCCGCCAGCGCAACGATCTCCATGTTCGGGTGCTCGGCGATCAGCCGCACCAGTTCAGCGCCAGTATAGCCTGAGGCGCCCAGAATTGCGATTTTATGGGTCATGTCAGACCTCTTCTTTGCATGTGTCACATATCATGACCGCCACTGTGACGGTCTTGGATTTAGAAAATCGGAAGGGTGGCGTCCTTGACCTAAATCAGGCCGCCTCAAACGAGATTTGTCGTCGGAGGAATTGCGTGGCCCGATCACTGACAAAACCGGGCTTGCCGGTGGTCAGATAGCCACCTTCCCCTTCACCCAGCATGGTCGGGTGGCGTTGCAGATAGTCGGCCAGGCTTTCAGCCACCAGATCGCCCTGGCTGAACACCTGAACATCTGCGCCCAGAGCGGCCTGAAACGTCTCAGCCATCAAGGGGTAGTGCGTGCATCCCAAGATGGCCGCCTGAGGTTCGGGCATCTTGCGCTTCAACGCATCCACATGGCTGCGCACCAATGCTTCGGCCAGAATCAAATCACCGTCTTCAATGGCATCGACCACGCCGCCACAGGCCTGCGCCTCGACATCCACACCAATCGCGCGGAACGCCAGTTCCCGCTGGAAGGCGCGGCTGGAGACAGTGGCGGGCGTTGCAAACAAGGCCACATGCTTGACGGCCACTTCGCGCGGCGGAGAGTTATCGCCCCATTGCCGCTCGGTCAGCGCCTCGATCAGAGGGACAAAGACGCCCAGAACCCGTTTGTCCTCGGGCACGCCCTCCTCCTGCATCCGACGCAGGGCAGCCGCGCTGGCGGTATTGCAGGCCAGAATCACCAGATTGCAGCCGCGATCCCACAGGTCGAAAACCGCCTTGCGGGTTAGCTGATAGATATCCTCGGCATCGCGCACGCCATACGGCGCATGCGCACTGTCCGCGTAATACAGGAAATCCACGTCGGGCAGCCGTTGCTGCGCGGCGTTCAGGACGGTCAGACCGCCCAAACCG
Organism: Ruegeria sp. AG1; assembly: GCF_056541705.1. Classification (NCBI taxonomy): domain Bacteria; kingdom Pseudomonadati; phylum Pseudomonadota; class Alphaproteobacteria; order Rhodobacterales; family Roseobacteraceae; genus Ruegeria; species Ruegeria sp. AG1. The sequence continues at coordinate 390,317 of NZ_JBQFYU010000002.1, forward strand.
GAATCAAAGATACCTACTGCCATTAGCCCCTTCAGGCGCGATGCCGTTCCTCAAATTCATAGCCGTAGTCATATGACTTCAGCGGTGTCGGAGACAGCTCATACGTGGCTTTGCGCAGGAAATCCATCATCTTGCGCGTATCCTTGCTGAGTGGGTCCAGAACATCACGGGTAATCGGTTCGCCGATCACCACTCTCACAGGTGTATCGACGCGTTTCTTGAACTCCTTGATCAGCAATCCCATCCGCAGGGTGTTGTGCAAATGGCTGGCGATCTGGAACAAACGAGACGTGTGGCCGTCAAAGAAAACCGGCACCACTGTGGCATGGGATTTGGCGACCATCCGAGCGGTGAATCCGCGCCAGCCGGGATCCATCGGGTGGTCGAACGGCGTGAGAGCCGTGCTGACGGTTCCACCCGGAAAAATCCCGATCGCGCCACCATCGCCAAGATAGTTCAACGCGGTTTTGCGGGTTTCAAGGTTCAGCTTCATTGCCTCTTTCGTCTCATCAAAAGAGATCGGCAGGATGATGCGGTTCAGATCTTCTGCCTTACGGAACACGCGATGGGCCAGAATCCGAAAATCGCCGCGCGTTTCAGACAGGATATGCCCCATCATCAATCCGTCCAGAATGCCGTAAGGGTGATTGGCAATAAGGATCAGAGGGCCGTCCTTCGGGATATTCGACAGCGCCCCGCCCACAACATCTAGCGTCAAACCGTAGCGTTCGACCATGACATCCCAGAAATCGCGCCCCTTGGCGACATCTTGTTCGTACCCGTCCGCACGCTTGATCAGGCGCATGCGGCCTGTGGTGTTTTCCATCAGCTTGATGACCATCCGACCGCCCTTGGTTTCGGCGGAATGGGCATAAGAAATGTCTCGAACGACATGACGGCGCGAGGGCATCTGAGGACTCCGGAACTAACTGCCTGCATTATACGTTAAGCGGAGATTTTGCCTAGCGAAGGTGACAGGTTTGTGACGCCTCATTCCGCCGCAGCACGCATCTCGGGACCACCGCTGCGGATCGTCGCCAGCAGCTCCTCGCGACGCTTGGCAGCCTTGGCTTCGTTTTGCATCAAAACTGGGCCGAAACCGCGGATATCCAGTGGCAAACGGGCCAATGCAACAATCGCCTCCTGCGTGTCTTCCGTTGCCAGAGGCAGTACCTCTTTCATATCCTGTTCGTACTGTTTGATCAGCGCGCGTTCCATCCGCCGCTCGGCCGAGTAGCCGAAGATATCCAAAGGCGTGCCGCGCAAACTCTTCAACTTGACCAACAGTTTAAGAGGCCCAAGCATCCATTCCCCAAAGGCACGCTTGCGCGGTCTGCCATTGCTACCCTCCCCACCAAAAATCGGCGGGGCCAGATGGAAAGTCATGTTGAAATCGCCGTCGAACTCGGCAGCAGCCTTTTCCCGGCTGGTGAGCAACAGGCGCGCGACTTCGTATTCATCTTTGTACGACAACAGCTTGTGATAGCCTTTTGCCACTGCCTCGCGCAGCGTTTCATTTGCTATACCGTCCACCAGCTTGCGGTAGCGTTTCGCCAATCGGGCCGACTGGTAGTCGGTCAGGTGCTGCGCCCTGAAGTCGATCATTTGGTCCAGGGTCTTTGGCATTTCCGAGACCGAAGGAGCCAACATTGCCTGCGCCTCCTCCGGGTGCAGAACCGCCCAGCGACCCACGTCAAAGGCCCGCTTGTTGCGCTCGACTGCGGTTCCGTTCAGCTCAATCGCGGTCATTATCGCCTCGTGACTGACAGGCAGGGTACCGCACTGCCATGCCGCGCCAAAGACCATCATGTTGGAGTAGATCGAATCGCCCATCACGATCTTGGCCAGATCGGTCGCATCGAACAGGCTGACTCCGTCCTTGAGTCGCGCCTGCAGCGCCAGCTCCAACTGGTCGCCCGGAATACGGAATTCTGTATCGCGGGTAAAATCGCCGGTCACCGTGTTGTGGCTGTTGACCACCGCCCCGGTCTGTCCGGCCCGTGTCAGGCCCAGAGTTTTTGCCCCGGCTGAAACCACGAGGTCTCCGCCGATCAGCGCATTCGCCTCGCCGGTTGCGACGCGAATGGCGCTAATATCTTCCGGTCTGTTCGCCAGACGGCAATGGATGTGCACCGCGCCGCCTTTTTGGGCGAGGCCGGCCATCTCCATCATACCCGCGCCTTTGCCGTCAATCTGTGCCGCTTGCGCCAGAATCGCCCCGAGGGTCACGACGCCTGTGCCGCCAATCCCAGTGATGACCACGTTATGCGTACCGTTGATCTGTGGCAGATCGGGCATGGGCAGATCGGGCAGATCAAGTTGTTTGGTCGCCTCTTTCCGGATCTTTGCCCCTTCCAGAGTGATAAAAGACGGACAGAACCCGTTCAGGCACGAGAAATCCTTGTTGCAGCTGGATTGATCAATCGCGCGTTTGCGGCCCAGTTCGGTCTCCTTGGGCACGATCGAGACACAGTTAGACTGCACCCCGCAATCGCCGCAACCTTCGCAAATATCGGTATTGATGAAGACGCGCTTGTCAGGGTCCGGGAACTCGCCACGCTTGCGGCGACGGCGCTTCTCGGCCGCGCAGGTCTGGACATAGACGATGACCGAGACGCCTTCGATCTCGCGGAACCGATCCTGCACTTTGATCAACTCGGCACGTTCAAAGCTTTCCACACCCGAAGGCAGAGCTGCAAGGTTCACGTCTTCCTTCTCATCATAGACCAGCGCAACATGCTGCACGCCCATGGCTTTGACCTCGGCCACGATCCTTTCAGCCGTCAAATCGCCTTCGTTCCCCTGCCCGCCAGTCATGGCAACCGCATCGTTGAACAGGATTTTGAAGGTGATGTTTGTGCCCGCCGACAGCGCCGCGCGTATCGCCTGCACGCCCGAGTGGTTATACGTCCCGTCGCCTAGGTTCTGGAACACGTGTTTGGTGGTCGAGAACGGCGCCTCGCCAATCCAGTTCGCGCCTTCGCCGCCCATCTGGGTGAAACCGGTGGTCTCGCGGTCCATCCACTGCACCATGTAGTGGCACCCGATACCTGCATAGGCGCGGCTGCCCTCGGGCACTTTGGTTGAACTGTTATGCGGGCAGCCCGAGCAGAAATACGGCAAACGCGTCGCGATTTCTTGTGCGTTGTCCGCACGCCGCGCCTCTGACAGTTTGGCGAGGCCTGCGCGGACGCCATCCGTTTCGCGTTCTTCTTCGATCAGGATGCCACCCAGCTTTTCGGCAATCATGATCGGGTCCAATGCGCCGCGTGTAGGAAACAGCTCCTCACGATGCAGCGTACCCGCGCCACCTTTGTACCAACCATAAACCCGGCGACCCCGCCGGTCGTCAAAGATCGCCTCCTTGACCTGAACCTCGATCAGCTTGCGCTTTTCCTCAACGATTACAATCAGGTCCAGACCTTCTGCCCAATCATGGAATCCAGCCATATCCAGCGGGAACGTCTGCCCGATCTTGTAAGTCGTGATGCCCAGCCGTTCTGCTTCGGCCTCATCTATGTTCAACAACGACAGCGCATGGGTCAGGTCCAGCCAGTTCTTGCCTGCCGCAACGAAGCCGATCTTGGCCCCCGGCTTGCCCCAGACACGTTTGTCCAGCTTGTTGGCATGCGAGAACGTCTCGGCCGCGAAACGCTTGTAGTCGATCACGCGGGCCTCTTGCAGATGCGGCGTATCGCCAAGACGGATGTTCAACCCACCTTCGGGCATGTCGAATTCGGGGATCACGACGCCCATCCGGTCGGGCCTGCCATCGACGACCGAGGTCACCTCGATCGTGTCCTTCATCGTTTTCAGACCAACCCAGACACCCGCGAACCGGCTAAGCGCAAAGCCGTAGATGCCGTAGTCCAAAATCTCCTGCACGCCTGCGGGGCTGACCACCGGCATATACATATCGACCAGAGACCATTCCGATTGGTGCAACACGGTGGAGCTTTCACCCGTGTGGTCATCACCCATCGCCATCAATACACCGCCATGATGCGCGGTGCCCGCCATATTGGCGTGGCGCATCACATCGCCAGACCGGTCGACCCCAGGCCCTTTTCCGTACCAAAGACCAAACACGCCGTCATACCGGCCATCGCCGCGGAGGCCCGCCTGCTGGCTGCCCCAAAGCGCAGTGGCGGCCAGATCCTCGTTCAAGCCGTATTGAAAGGTCACATCGCTTTCGGCTAGGTAGCGCTGGGCGCGCATCATCTGCTGATCCACTGCACCCAGAGGTGAGCCGCGATAACCCGTCACTAGCCCAGCGGTGTTCAGCCCAGCTTGTTGATCGCGGGCTTTTTGCATCAGCATCAAGCGCACAAGCGCTTGCGTCCCGTTCAACAGAACGGGTGATTTCTCAAGATCGAAGCGGTCGTTCAGCGTTATGTGTGGCTGACTCATCAGACGTCTCCCCTCGTCAGATCAGTGTGCTTTATATTCACGCATTTTAGGTCATAAATATTGACCTGTATAGCCATTATCCCCTGAATCCCAAGGATTTCATGGTTTGATTGTGGAACTTGTTACCTATTTCATATAGGGCTTCACGAGGATAACGAAAGTTGCGGCGATGGATTGGGACAAGCTTAGAATATTTCACGCGGTGGCCGATGCTGGCAGCCTGACCCATGCAGGGGACAGGCTCAATTTATCTCAATCCGCCGTGAGCCGTCAGATCCGCGCGCTTGAAGAATCGCTCGACGCAACCCTTTTCCACCGCCACGCCCGCGGCCTAATTCTGACCGAACAGGGTGAGCTGCTGTTTGATGCGACCTCGGCCATGTCTAAACGTCTTGACGCCGCCGCGGCGCGCATCCGCGACAGTGAAGAGGAAGTGTTCGGCGTCCTGCGCGTGACCACCACGTTCGGCTTCGGTACCCTGTGGCTGGCCCCACGCTTACCTAAACTCTACGAACAGTACCCCGATCTGAACATCGATCTGATGCTGGAAGAGCGTGTTCTGGACCTACCCATGCGTGAGGCCGATGTTGCCATCCGGATGAAAGAGCCCAGCCAGGCCGATCTGATCCGCAAACGCCTGATGACCGTCCAGATGAAGCTCTATGCCACGCAGGAGTATCTGGAATCCCATGGCGGGATGCTGAAATCGCTCGAAGAGATCAAGGAACACCGTCTGATCAGCCAGACCCCTTCTGCCCCGCAGGTGGGTGCAAGCGCGGCGATGGTGCGCCATCTGATGACCTTCAATCCGGGGTCCCTGCTGACAGTGAACAATTATTTCGGCGTGCTTCAGGGCGTGCTGCACAATTTGGGAATAGGCGTCCTGCCCGACTACGTGACACAGGACTTCCCACACCTCGTTCCGATCCTGTCGGAAATCGAAAACGCGGACGTTCCCGTATACCTCGCTTATCCGGAAGAATTACGCCATTCCAAACGGGTCGGAGCATTCCGCGACTTCGTTCAGGACGAGATCATCGCGCAACGCAAGCAACTGAAAATGATGGGTAAACTCTAGCTATGCACTCGCAGCATAGCAGCAATGCTGAACGATCAGATTAAAACTTCTTGAACGTTCACAAACCGACCCCTAAATGAGCACTCGAAGGCGGTGATGCTGAAACGCTCATCATCTTCATACCTCCCTGTTGGACTATGGCCGAGCTTAGTGCTCGGCCTTTTTTTTGGCTTCTCCCGGATTCATTTTTTAGTTTTGCCCAAACTCACCGTCCAGAGCGATGAAATTTCTGGGAAAATCTCCGACACCTGCCTATGATCCGAAAAAACGTTTAAAATTCGTGTTCGAGGACAGAACCATGATAAGCCCCCTCCGCCTTCTGGCGGCGATTTGTTCACTATTTTTACTGGTCGGACCCCTTTATGCCCAAGTTGCGGGCACGTCGACCTCCAGTGCGCCTGCCCCTGTTAGCATTCCCGAAGACCTGACGCCTGAGCAGGTTGATGACTTGGTTGCACGGATGTCGGATGATCAGGTCCGCTCTATCCTGTTAGAGCGTCTGGACGCAGTGGCCGAGAAAAACGCAGCCGCTGCAGAGGATCGCGAGGATCCGATTACCGAGTTAAATGAAGTCTGGAGCGAAATGGTCGCCTCGTGGACGCATGTCATAACGACCGTCCCCAATCTCTTCAGCGCGCAAGCCACCGCCATCAAGAACTTTGCGACCACGTTCACTTCATATGGTGCGTTGGTTCTGATGGGGCTGATTGCAAGTGTTCTGGTTGTGGGCTTCATCGCCGAAAAACTGTTCGAGATTCTGACCCGCCGCTGGCATGTCCAGACCGAGGCCGAAGCCGAAGGCGATCTCTGGGGCGCTGCCCGCTATCTTTTCGGTCGTTTCTGTCGGGAAATCGCGGGGCTTGTAGTTTTTTACGTGGTTATCCGCGCGGTTGGGCGTGGCCTGCTGACGCCCGAGCAAATCACCTATGCCGGGCCGTTTGTGTTCTACCTGATCTGGATACCACGGCTGGGTGCCGCCGCCTCGCGCTTTGTACTGGCGCCGAACAAACCCCATTACCGTCTGGTAAATATCGACGATCACTGGGCCAAATACCTGCATCGAAACCTGATCGGGTTGCTGATCCTGATCGGTTTCACCCTGTTCCTGCTGCACTTCAATAGCCTAAACGGCATCACCGGGGATGATACGCGTATCGGATTCTGGCTGAACGCAGGCATTCACATCTATATCGGCTTGATCGCATGGAAAGCGCGCGAAGGTCTGTCGCAGATGATGCTGGGAACTGACCCGGACCACACCAAGTTTGACGAGGAAGTGGCACATTATTACCCCTACTTCGCCATTGCGGTCTCGGCTGCGACTTGGCTTCTGGTCGAGTTTCTGGTGGCGCAGCGTAACCCGGCATCGCTGGCTCTGCTGGTTCAGGGGGCGCATTTCACCACCATGTTCTGGCTGTTGATCGCCCCGGCGCTCGACACTCTTATCCGAGGACTTGTCCGTCATCTGCAACCTCCGATGCAGGGCGAAGGTTCGGTGGCCGAACGCGCCTACAAATCAACCAAACGCAGCTACATCCGTATCGGTCGGGTTCTGGCCGGTATTCTGGTCATCCTGATGATCGCCAATGCATGGGATCTTGATCTGCAGGAAATCGCTGGTGGAGACGCGGACTCAGGCAGCAAACTGGTGCAGTTCTTCATCATCATCGCCGTCGGCTACATCCTGAATGAGGTCGTCTCGCTCTGGATCAACCGCCGACTGGCAAAAGAGATGACGGCCGCGCAAAGCCCGGACGAAGAAGCTGGCGAAGGCGGCGGTGCTGGTGGCTCGCGTCTTGCAACGGTTTTGCCGCTGCTACGAGTAACGGCTCAGGTGGCGATTGCCGTGATCTTCGTTTTGCTGGCCTTGGGCGCCCTTGGGCTGGACATTACACCGCTTTTGGCTGGTGCCGGTATCCTGGGTCTGGCCATCGGTTTCGGTGCGCAAAAGCTGGTATCCGACATCGTGGGCGGGATTTTCTTCCTGATCGACGATGCCTTTCGCGTGGGCGAGTATGTCGATGTGGGCGGCACCACCGGGACAGTCGAGAAGATCTCAATCCGATCCATGCAACTGCGCCACCATCGCGGTCCGGTGCACACCATTCCTTATGGTGAGATTCAGAAACTGACCAATTACAGCCGCGACTGGGTCATCATGAAGCTGAAGTTTACCGTGCCGTTCGACACCGATCCCAACAAGGTGAAGAAGATCTTCAAGAAGATCGGCGCTGAGATGATGGAGGACGAGACCCACAAGGATGGCTTCCTGCAGCCCTTCAAGTCTCAGGGTGTGTTCGACTTTGACGATGTCGGCATGATCATCCGGGGCAAGTTCATGGCCAAACCCGGCAAGCAGTTCACCTTGCGCAAAGAGATCTTCAACCGCGTCAAAGCGGCCTTCAAAGAAAACGGCATCGACTTCGCCCGTCGCGAAGTGCGCGTTGCCATCCCCGGTCTGGATGACGCTGAACACCTGAGTGAAGACCAGAAAGCAGCGGTCGGCGCCGCCGCTGGAGCGGTCGCGCAGCAAGCGCAGCAACAAGACCAACAGAAGTAAACTCACCCGGCACGCGGCTGTCTCTGTCGCGTGCCGGTACCTCATTTGAGGACCTGCCCGATCTGCGCAAATTGCACATTTGTCCGGTTTGCAACAGGACAACGCTTAGAAAGCGCCTTTTCTCTTCCCCCCGGCGGCCCCTTCCCCTAAAAGGCGCCAAACATTGCCATCTCGGGGACCGAAACAGGATGCAAGAGCCAGCCATCACACCTGATCTGATTGCCGCCCACGGGTTGAAGCCCGAGGAATACGACATGATCCTCGAGATCATCGGGCGTGAGCCGACATTCACCGAGCTTGGCATTTTCTCGGCCATGTGGAACGAGCATTGCTCGTACAAATCCTCCAAGAAATGGCTGCGTACCCTGCCAACCTCGGGCCCTCAGGTTATTTGCGGACCGGGTGAGAACGCGGGTGTTGTCGATATCGGCGACGGGCAAGCTGTTGTCTTCAAAATGGAAAGCCACAACCACCCGTCTTACATCGAACCCTATCAGGGTGCGGCAACCGGCGTTGGCGGCATTCTGCGCGACGTCTTCACCATGGGCGCGCGCCCGATCGCCTCGATGAACGCCCTGTCCTTCGGCGAACCGGGCCATCACAAGACCCGCCAACTGGTCAACGGCGTGGTCGAAGGTATCGGCGGCTATGGTAACTGCTTCGGCGTACCCTGCGTCGGCGGCGAAGTCCGTTTCCATCCAGCCTACAATGGCAACTGCCTTGTGAACGCCTTTGCAGCAGGTTTGGCTGATAGCGACAAAATCTTCTACTCGGCGGCGTCTGGCGTCGGAATGCCCGTCGTGTACCTCGGTGCCAAAACTGGACGTGACGGTGTTGGCGGTGCGACCATGGCCTCGGCCGAGTTCGACGATACCATCGAAGAGAAACGTCCCACCGTTCAGGTCGGCGACCCCTTTACTGAAAAGCGCCTTATGGAGGCGACGCTGGAGCTGATGAAAACCGGCGCCGTGATCTCTATCCAGGATATGGGCGCGGCGGGCTTGACCTGCTCGGCCGTTGAGATGGGCGACAAAGGTGGTCTAGGTGTTCGTCTGGACCTCGAAAACGTGCCGCAGCGCGAAGAGAACATGACAGCTTATGAGATGATGCTGTCGGAATCTCAGGAACGGATGCTGATGGTTCTCAAACCCGAGCTTGAGGCCGAAGCCCGCGCCGTATTCGAAAAGTGGGACCTAGACTTTGCCATCGTCGGCGAAACCATCGCCGAAGACCGTTTCCTGATCATGCACAATGGCGAGGTGAAGGCTGATCTGGTCCTGTCGAAACTCTCCTCGACCGCGCCGGAATATGACCGCCCATGGGTCGCGACGCCTGAGGCTGAGGAACTAGCCGACGTTCCGCAAATCGACCCGATTGATGGTCTGCGCGCCCTGCTCTCTTCGCCCAACTACGCGGGCAAGCAGTGGGTGTATGAGCAGTATGACACCATGGTTATGGCCGACAGCGCCCGCACCCCGGGTCTGGGTGCCGGTATGGTGCGTGTTCACGGCACCGACAAGGTACTGGCTTTCACCTCGGACGTGACGCCGCGCTATGTCCGCGCCAACCCGGTCGAAGGCGGCAAACAAGCGGTGGCCGAAGCATATCGCAACCTGACCGCTGTCGGGGCCAAACCACTGGCCACAACCGACAACCTGAACTTCGGCAACCCCGAAAAGCCCGAGATCATGGGTCAGTTCGTGGGCGCCATCCAAGGCATCGGAGCTGCCGTTGGCGCGCTGGACGTACCCATCGTGTCCGGCAACGTCTCGCTCTACAATGAAACCGACGGTCAGGCGATCCTGCCGACCCCGACCATTGGTGCCGTTGGCCTGCTCAACCACACGGATGAGATTATCGGAAACGAGGTGCGCGAAGGTCACGTGGCCCTCGTGATCGGGGAAACCAAAGGCCATCTGGGCCAATCCGCCCTTCTGGCCGAGGTGTTCAACCGCGAAGAAGGCGATGCGCCCCACGTGGATCTTGAGGCCGAGAAGCGCAACGGCGACTTCATTCGCGCCAACCGCGAGATGATCAAGGCCTGCACCGACCTGAGCGACGGCGGCCTCGCACTTGCCGCGTTTGAACTGGCCGACGCAGCTGGCGTTGGCGTTCACCTCGACGATGCCTCGACCGAGGTACTGTTCGGCGAAGATCAGGCCCGATATCTGGTGGCCTGCAACTTTGATCAGGCCGAAGCACTTATGATTGCCGCAGGTCAGGCTGGCGTTCCCCTGACCTCGGTTGGTCGCTTTACGGGCGAGACTGTCAAGATCGGTTCAAGCGAAGCTCCGCTTGCGGATCTTGCGCATGCCTATCGAACCGGATTGGAAGCAGTTGTCGCTTAGTCAGCACTGAGGCAGGCACGAGATTTCGAGCAGAGCATAAAATGACGTCACCTCTTATTTTCTGCCACTATGGGAATGCTCCGTACCTGAAGTTCACCTTTCGTTGCGCGCGACGGACCAACCCCGACAGGGGTCTGGTTCTATTGGGGGATGATAGCAATCGGAAAACCGCCCTTGATGAGGGATGGGATCATTTTGACTATCGAGAGTTCAGATCGGAAAGTCAGGACGAATTTGACCAGGTATATTCTCCGATACAAGGCAAGGCGTTCCGGGAAAAGCACAATATACGAGGCGGCAAAGACTGGCTGAAGTTCGTTTTCGAACGCTGGTATCACGTCGAAGGTTTCGCGAAAACACACTCTTATGACAGGTTCTGGCATTTCGACAGTGACACGATGGTGCTGCGTAATCTGGACGAATACGAGGCCCCTTTGCAGCCTTATGACTACACGACTCATTGCAACGCAACTTGCCTCAACGGGTATGTGAAAACGGACCTTCTTACCCAATATAACGATCACACCATTTCCTTGTTCAAGGACGCAGAATTTCTTGAACAACAACAGCGCGAGTTTGACGAACATCACCCTGAATTTGCCTTCTCGGAAATGCGAGCGTTCCAAGAATTCATATCGAACTCCGAAGCCAAAGGCCTGCACTTGATGGAATTCTCCGAAGATGAGGTCTTCGATGATGTGTTGAGACAAGCTCAGGGCTTTGAGACAGCGTACTATAACAAAGACATGTTCGTTAAAGACATTCGCCTCAAAAACGGGCGCATTGTTGGAACACGCGACGGCCGAGACGTCGCCTTTGTGACGTTGAACATGAGCTGGTTGCCAATTCTGGCCTATCGCTGGGTTTTTCGCGCCTTGAACGGATCAGAAACGCCATTGGCGAAACCGCTCAGCTCCAAGATTCGACGAAAATACGGTTTCTGAAGAAGCCTATCTTGCCTTGTGTTCTTGCACGTCGCCCGACAGAGTTCTACATCTTGGGAAAGACCTTCAGGAGTAAGCCTACATGCCGATGAGCGCCCACGAGATTGAAACCCTGCTGCGCGAGAGCTTTCCCAACGCGGAAATTCAGGTTGGCGGCAGCGATGGCGTTCACATGTCCGCCATGGTCGTGGACGAGAGCTTTCGCGGCAAGAACCGCGTCCAACAACAACGCGCTGTCTATGCAGCCCTGAAAGGCAAGATGGACGGCCCGGACGGTGACCTGCACGCGCTGGCGCTGACCACCAAAGTGCCGGAGTAGAATGGAACATGCGATTGTAATCTCAATTGCGGTTTCCGTCTTTGTTTTGCTCATCGCGCTCTTGGCGCGAAACAACTCAAAGACTAGACGCAAGACAAGGCTAGGATCGCCACCCGGACAGAAAAAAACCTCCTACATTCCTCCTATCAAACACATGACGGTGCAATCAGCTCGGCAGAGACCCATATCTCCAAGGATACGCAAGATTACGCCAAAGCTATGATGCCGAAGAGCAAAGGAAACGCGAAATGACCGATGTGAAAACTCAGATCGACGAAACCGTCAAAGCCAATGACGTGGTGCTGTATATGAAAGGAACCAAGGAGATGCCTCAGTGCGGTTTCTCATCCCGTGTGGCAGGTGTGCTGAACTACATGGGCGTCGAGTATGCCGATGTGAATGTTTTGGCCGACGAAGCAGTCCGTCAGGGCATCAAGGACTATTCGGACTGGCCGACCGTACCGCAGCTCTATGTCAAAGGCGAGTTTGTCGGTGGTTGCGATATCATCACTGAAATGACCCTGTCGGGTGAATTAGACACGTTGTTTGACGAAAACGGTGTCGGCTACAACAAGGACGCAGCCGACAAAATCCGTGAGGCCAACGCCTGACCCGGCCTTAACGGCTGGAGCAATCTTGAAAAATGATCTGCTCACTGGCGGCGTTTGTCGCCAGGAAGCTCACCGTGGCATTCCACCCTTTTGAACGCAGGATATAGGTTCCGTTCGTATCCACAGATTCGTACCGAATGCCCGAACCGCTCTCGACCTGACGCATCGCGACCAGAGAATTGTCGACCATCGTTGCCGCGGCCCCCGAGCCGTCCGATGCGTTGAAATAGGTCACTGGCAGCGGAATACCGTTTTCGCAGTTGAACGTCACCGTCAGTATGTCGATCTCGGCCATTGCCTTGGACGCACATACAAGGGCCACGGCCCCGCAGATCAAGCCGCATGCTCGTTTCATTTTGCTTTTTCCTCGATATCTGATGCCAGGGCTTCGGCCCGTGCAGCCAATTCGGCCAGTGTATCCGTAACCGAAGGCGGCACGACAGCGACTTCGATCCGTTCGGGTTCAGGTGCAGGCGCGCTGCGTAGCGTTTGAAGCTCAGCCTCGGTTTCCGCCAGTTTCGCCTCAAGCGCTTTGACCTTGTCGTCAGTCGCAGCGGTCTTATCCGCCAGCATCAGACCGGCCATCAACAACATGCGGGATTCAGGCATACGCCCGATCTGATCCGACAGCACCTGCGCTTCGTCATCCAGCATTTTCGCGGCGGCCTGCAGAAAGCTTTCTTCGCCGTCCTGACAGGACACATCAAACCCGCGCCCGCCAATATGAATGGTCACTTCGGGCATTACTCAACCTCACCTTCTGCCAGTTTCGCCTGCGATAGCAGAGGCTCAAGGCGAGCCAGAACGGCCCGAGCCTCAGCCGCATCGGTCGCCTGCGCTGCGCGTGTTGCTTCCAACTCCGCCACTGTGGCCTGATTCAACAGCTCTGCATCCTGAACCCCCTCTTGCGCCGCAGCGCGTAGGGCATCGACCGAGTTGCGGAGTTGTTCATTCGCCTGCCGCATTCTCTGCAGGTCGTCATCCAGACGTGACATGGCAGCCCCGTGGCTGGCACGTTCGGCCCTCAACATCTCCAGCTCCGCGTTCAGCTCGGCCACCCGTTCGCTATCGGCCAATTCGGCCCGCAAACGGCTGTTTTCGGCCTCGATGGCACCGGCTTGCAAAATAGCAGCCCTCATCTCTTCGATCTCGGCCCTCAGAGCAGCAGGGTCTTCCGCACCTTCCAGATCGGCCCGCAATTGCGCGTTCTCGGCTTTCAGAGCGTCCAGTTCCTCGGTGTTTTCCAGTGCCGCCTTGGCCTCGGCCAGTTCGGCCCGCGCAGCCTCGACCGCTGAAAGCTTGGTCGCAGCTTCGGCCAACTCAGCCCGCAGCGCGTCGACATCGGCCGTAGGCTCTGGAGCAGCACGCAGCGCCTCCATATCGGCGCGCATACCGTCAACTTCCTGCTCGTGGCGTTCCTTCAACGAAGTCAGGCGCTCTTGCAGCTGTGCGTTGGCAACACGTTCATCGTCCAGCGCCGCTTGCAACCCTTCATCTGCATCGCCCGCCGGCGCGCTTTGCAGGGCTGTCACGCCCGTGCCAATACGCTCCATCGCGGCAAGAATGCGTTGCTGTAACTCTTCAATCTGGCTCATGCCCCTGTCACCTCTTAACCAAGGTTCATTCTGTTGCCGGACCATCCGAATCAAGAATCGGTCCCGCTTGGCCCCAGTCTAGCGGAATGTGATGGAAAATACCCACTGTTTGGTTTCAAAGGCTTGTACAGCTCTCTTCAAGCGGTGCGACCTTGTTTCGCCCGGTTCTGCTTGCACTTTGACGGCTGAATGCTATTGAGCGCGCAAACTGCTTCAAACCCAAAGGAACAACGCCCGTGGACCTGACTGCGCTGCGCAATGCAAACCCCGAACACTGGGACAAAGCTGCGGCCATCCGCACCCTGACCCTTGACGCCGTCGCCGCCGCCAATTCCGGCCATTCCGGTATGCCGATGGGCATGGCTGATGTTGCGACCGTCCTGTTCGAAAAGCACCTGAAATTCGACGCCTCGGCCCCGAACTGGCCGGACCGCGACCGGTTCATTCTGTCGGCGGGCCACGGATCGATGCTGATCTATTCGCTGCTTTATCTCACCGGCCACGCGGATGTAACGCTGGAAGAGATCAAGAACTTCCGTCAGCTGGGTGCGAAAACTGCGGGTCACCCGGAGAATTTCCTAGTCGACGGGATTGAAACCACCACCGGCCCGCTGGGTCAGGGCATCTCGAACGCTGTGGGTTTTGCCATGGCCGAGGAAATCCAGCGCGCGCATTACGGCAAGAAGATCGTTGATCACTATACCTATGTGATCGCCGGCGATGGCTGCCTGATGGAAGGCGTCAGCCAAGAAGCGATAACTCTGGCCGGCCGCCATGAGCTGGGCAAACTGATCGTTTTCTGGGACGACAACAACATCACCATCGACGGCACCGTGGATATCGCCGACCGCACCGATCAGGTGCGCCGTTTTTCAGCCTCTGGCTGGCACGTGATCGAGATCGACGGCCATGATCCGAAAGCCATCGACGCGGCGATCACGCAGGCGAAGAAGTCGAAGAAACCTTCGATGATTGCCTGCAAAAGCCACATCGCTCTGGGTCACGCCGCACAGGATACCTCGAAAGGGCATGGCGCACTGACGGATCAGGAGCAGCTGAAGGCCGCCAAAGAAGGCTATGGCTGGCCGCATGACGCATTCGAGATCCCTGCCAACGTGAAATCGGCTTGGGAAGCCATCGGTGCCCGTGGCGCCGCCGAACGAGCGGAATGGGAAGAGCGTTTTGCGCAAATCTCGGAACGCAAACAGGCCGAGTTCAACCGAGCCTATGCTTTCGAGGCCCCCAAGAAACTGGCCGGTGCGATCCGTTCGTTCAAGAAACAGATGTCGGAAGATCAGCCCAAGCTGGCCACCCGCGCCTCGTCCGAAAAGGTTCTGAACGTTGTGAACCCGATCATGACCGAGACCGTGGGCGGCTCGGCTGACCTGACCGGTTCGAACAACACCAAATCGGCTGATATGGGTGTGTTCCTGCCGGAAAACCGCAAGGGTCGCTACATCCACTACGGTATCCGTGAGCACGGCATGGCCGCTGCGATGAACGGTATGGCGCTACACGGTGGCATCCGCCCCTATGGCGGTACCTTCATGGCCTTCACCGACTATGCCCGCCCGTCCATGCGTCTGGCCGCGCTGATGAAAATCCCGTCGGTCTTCGTGATGACCCATGACTCGATCGGTCTGGGCGAAGATGGTCCGACCCACCAGCCGGTCGAGCATCTGGCAATCAGCCGCGCGACGCCGAACACCTATGTGTTCCGCCCCGCCGACACCGTCGAGACCGCTGAATCTTGGGAACTGGCGCTGACCTTCAAGGACAGCCCCTCGGTCCTGTCGCTGACCCGTCAGGGCGTGCCAACCGTGCGCAAGGATCATAAAGCCAAGAACTTGACCGCGCAGGGTGCTTACGTTCTGGCCGAAGCCGAGAGCAAGCGTCAGGCGATCCTGATCGCTACGGGCTCTGAGGTTTCCTTGGCAATGGAAGCCAAAGCGATGCTTGAAGCCGAAGGCATCGGTACCCGCGTCGTCTCCATGCCGTGTATGGAGCTGTTCGCTGAACAAGACGAAGCCTACCGCAAGCGCGTTCTGCCCGCCGGAGCGGTTCGCGTCGGCATCGAAGCCGCTGTTCGCGCCGGTGGTTGGGATCGCTGGCTGCTGGGTGAACGTGGTCGCGAAGCCAAGGCAGGTTTCATCGGCATGTCGAGCTTTGGTGCCTCTGCTCCAGCTGGTGATCTGTATAAGCATTTCGGCATTACCGCCGAAGCGACCGTAGCCAAGGTCAAGGAACTTCTGGGCTAATCCAGCCTGCCACAAAATGAAAAGCCCCGGTCCACGCCGGGGCTTTTTTCTTAGACAAAGATGATCACAGACTGCATTCCATCCACGATCAAATCGCCTTCTGTGTTCCAAACGCGCATGACCTGCGAACTATAACCATCGCGGCCTGCGGTCAGTTGGTGCTCCAGTAAGAACCAACCGTCGCGTGTTTGAATATCCTCGGACAACACGTTGAAAATCCAGTTCATTGACGAATTTGGTCCGGGTTTCTTTAGCGTGGGGTAGATAGCTGGCGGTGGCAGGTCAGCGATTGCAATCAAGCCCTCCGTCCTGTTCCACATCCGAGGATCGTTGTGTCGGGCCCAAAGGCGCAGATACCCGCGATCTGCCCCCATGAAAGGCAATTCACCCTCGACCTTTCTGACGTCAAAGTTTGTAAGGAAAGGTATCGGCGGTCGCGGCAAATCTGGAGGGAAATAATACTCCGTCATCTCGGGCGCATCTGCGGGCTTCGCCGGGCAATCGAACGCGACATGGCTGTCTTGCGCGCGGCCAAAGGAAAATGTCGCTTGCGCCGCAACACTGCCACCGATTTCGGCACGAGCGCTGATGGTCTTCACATTGCGCCCCTCGCGCAAGATTTCCGTTTTGACTAGCGGCGGATCACTGATCGGCGCCGTGAAATTGACCAGAGCTGATCTGAGGGGCGGTAAATCTTTGTGCCGAATGTAAACCGTTGACAGCATTAGGGCCGACGAAAACCCACCGAATGTTGTGCGGCCTTGCTTCCAGTTCTGCGGCACCGGGTAGCTGAGGCAATCGTCTTGCGCCTCAGCGGCGCTGAGGACATCGAACAGGGATGGCTCGGACATGGGAATTCCACTTAGCTATTGGCACGTCGAGGATAATCTGACCGCAGGGGGAGGCCAGCAGGACCTAACGTCACCGCCTAGTGGTCTTTTGATGAACCTGAAAACGCCCCCATCACGGGCCCGATGACTTTGGTTGCCAGAGGGATCAAGACCATCCCCCAGGCCAGACCAAAGATGCCGTCCATCGTCGCCTTGGCGATCCACTCCGCCGCGGTCTCCCATTGGGCCGAGACCGAATGACCAACCGCATAAGCCCAGTCATGGATATGATGCCCAAGCCAGCCAAAGCCCAGAACCTCCATCCCGTGGATGACGATTGATCCGCCCACCCACAGCATGGCCGCCGTTCCGACGATCGACAGGGTTTTCATCACCGTGGGCATGGCCTTGACCAATCCGCGCCCCAACCCTCGACCCACCGGCGTCGGAGCGTTTCCGGCCAGATACAACCCGACATCGTCCATCTTAACGATCAAGGCGACCGAGCCATAGACGGCCACCGTCACCCCAAGCCCGACAACGGCCAAAGTCGCCGCCTGCATCCACACATTCGGAGCCTCAATCGCGGCCAGCGCAATGGTCATGATCTCAGCTGAAAGGATGAAATCCGTTTTGATTGCGCCCTTGACCTTCTGTTCTTCAAGATGGCCCGGATCACGTACATCCATGTCCTTCTCGATGGCGTGGCTACCATGCGGGAACAGAACATGGAAAATTTTCTCGGCCCCTTCAAAACACAGATATGACCCACCCAGCATCAGCAAAGGTGTGATCAGCCACGGCGCAAAATTCGCAAGCAACAAGGCGACTGGTAGTAGCAGAATGAGTTTGTTGAAAACCGACCCACGGGCAATGCGCCAAATGATCGGCAACTCACGCGCGGGCGCGAAGCCCTGTACATATTTCGGCGTAACTGCAGCGTCGTCGATAATCACCCCGGCCGTTTTGGCCCCCGCCTTGCCTGCGGCTGCCACTACATCATCCACCGAGGCCGCAGCCACCTTGGCGATCCCCGCCACATCATCCAAAAGGGCCAACAGTCCGCTCATCGGGTGTCCTTTCCTGTCACCTGCCGCAAACGGACCCTACCCGATCCAACAGCTAGCGCAAGCGTTAGCGCAATCTGCCCAGGTTTGCGCTAACACCTTAAAATTATGCCGCTTTTGCCCTTTTGAGATTCCGGTTTCAAGGCTATATGGCCTCAAACGCAAGCGCATTTGGAGACGTCACATGACCATCAAGGTCGGTATCAATGGTTTTGGCCGCATTGGCCGCTGTACCCTGTCGCACATTGCCGCCTCAGGCCGCAACGACATCGAAGTGATCAAAGTCAACGCCACTGGCCCGCTCGAAACATCGGCGCATCTGCTGAAATATGACAGCATTCACGGCCGTTTCCCGCGCGCAGTATCGATCGAAGGCGACACCATGGATCTGGGCCGAGGCCCGATGCAGATGTTCTCGACCTACGACATGAACGAACTGGATTGGGAAGGCTGCGACGTTGTTCTGGAATGCACCGGCAAGTTCAATGACGGCACGAAGGCAAAAACCCACTTGGATCGCGGCGCGCGAAAGGTTCTGTTGTCGGCCCCCGGAAAGAATGTCGACAAGACCATCGTGTTCGGCGTGAACCACAACACCCTGACCGCGAATGACAACATGGTCTCGAACGGTTCCTGCACCACCAACTGCCTTGCTCCGCTTGCCAAGGTTCTGGACGAAGGTGTTGGCATCGAACACGGTATCATGACCACCATCCACGCCTATACCGGCGACCAGCCGACACTGGACCGTCGCCACAGCGACCTGTACCGCGCTCGCGCGGCGGCGATGTCGATGATCCCGACCTCGACCGGTGCAGCTGCTGCCTTGGGCGAGGTTCTGCCCAATTTGAAAGGCCGTCTGGACGGCTCGGCGATCCGCGTCCCTACTCCGAATGTTTCGGCCGTTGACCTGAGCTTCCGCGCTTCGCGCGATGTGACCGTCGAAGAGGTCAACTCAATCGTTGAAGAGGCCGCAAAAGGCCCGATGCAGCGCGTCCTGGGCTATGAGCCCGCGCCGCTGGTCTCGACCGATTTCAACCATACCGAGGAAAGCTCGATCTTCGCACCGGATCAGACCCGTGTGGTCGACAACCGCATGGTCCGCGTTTTGGCGTGGTATGACAACGAATGGGGCTTCTCGGTTCGTATGGCCGATGTCGCCGTTGCCATGGGGCGCCTTAACTGATTTCCCCATGATCGCTTGAACAGCTTCGCCCGCTCAGGTTATCTGGGCGGGCGTTTTTGTTCGGGGCCCTCATGACAAATCAAATCGCCATCTGGCTGGCGCTGCTGATCCTTGGCGCAATCATGCTGGACTATGCCCTGTTCGGGACCGAGCATTTTCTGTTCCTCGGCAAGAAACTTTACGACTTTCTCGACTGGCTCGCCTTCTGGCGCTGAGCAAGGTTTTACTTGACTTTCTCGCCGATCTCGCTTTGTTAGCGCTAACTCATTTCGAGCAGAGACTCTGACGGAGCAGGACATGACACTTAAACTGGCCATTAACGGATTTGGACGTATCGGGCGCGGCGTTTTGCGCGCGGTTATGGAGTCGGGACGGACCGATGTGGAAATCGTTGCCATCAACGATCTGGCCAAGCCGGAAATGAACGCCCATCTGTTCGAATTTGACAGCGTTCATGGCCGCTACTCAAAGCCCGTCACGCTGTCTGAGGCCGGTCTCGACGTCGGCGCGGGTCCGATCCGACTGACCAGCGAACGCGATCCCGAAGCGTTGGACTGGTCAGATGTCGATGTCGTACTGGAATGCACTGGCGTATTCCGGACCCGGGAAGCGGCTGAGCGTCACCTGAAGAACGGCTCCAAGAAGGTTCTGATCTCCGCTCCGGCCCGTGGAGATGGCGGCGTCAAGACGATCGTATTCGGGGTCAACGATTCCGAACTGACCGCCGAGGACACGATCGTTTCGAATGCCTCATGCACCACCAACTGCCTGTCGCCTGTTGCTGCGGCGCTGGATGCCGGATTGGGGATCGTGCATGGCAACATGACCACCGTTCACGCCTATACCGCAAGCCAGCCAGTGCATGACACCGCGGGCAAAGACCCCTACCTGTCGCGCGCGGCGGCTCTGTCGATGATCCCTACAACCACTGGTGCTGCCGCTGCTGTTGGTTTGGTTCTACCTCAGCTGGCGGGCAAACTGACCGGTCAGGCGATCCGCGTACCGACCCCGAATGTCTCGGTGGTTGATCTGGTGGCCGAAGTCTCTCGCCCAACGACCGAGGACGAGGTCAACGCCCTGTTTGTTGAGGCCGCTGCCAAAATCCCTGGCGTGCTGGCCGCAGAAAATCGACCGCTGATCTCGATCGATTTCAACCACGATGCCCATAGCTCGACCGTGTCGCTGGCGGAGACCAAGGTCACGGATGGCACGCTGGTGCGCGTGCTGGCATGGTATGACAACGAATGGGGTTTCTCGAACCGGATGCTGGACACAGCCGCCGCGATGGGCGCGTTATCCTAACCGCTCTTTAAGGGCCACATTCACGCGGGGCGTGACGAATTTCGACACGTCCCCGCCTAATCGCGCGATCTCTTTCACCAGTTTCGAAGCAATGGCCTGATGCCGCGCTTCGGCCATCAGGAACACGGTCTCGATGGAATCGTCCAGAGCCCGGTTCATGCCAACCATCTGGAATTCATACTCAAAATCAGCAACGGCCCGCAGCCCACGCACGATAACCTGCGCGCCCACATCCCGCGCGCAGTCGATCAGCAGGTTCTCGAACGGATGCGCCACGATCTGGGTCCCCGTCTGTTCTGACAGATGCGCGCATTCCGCCTCGATCATGGCAACGCGCTCTTCCAACGAGAACAACGGCCCCTTGTCGCGGTTGATGGCCACGCCGATCACCAACTTGTCTACCAGCGCCGAGGCCCGACGGATGATGTCGATATGCCCCAAGGTGATCGGGTCAAAAGTTCCGGGATAAAGGCCAACCCGCATCACGCTCTCCTGCGTTCAAAAACTGGGCGATAGCAAACACAATCATGCTGCAGGTGCAAGAGGGCGTTATGCCCTGCCCCCTCAATGCCCCATGATCATGCCCTGCAGGGCGTCTTTTTCCATTGCAAGCTCGGTCAGTTGCGCCTTGACCACGTCCCCGAGGGTGACGATGCCGGCAAGCCTGCCATCCTCGACAATCGGCATGTGGCGGAACCGGCCTTCGGTCATGCGTGCCAGAATATCTTCGACCGATTCCTGTCGTGTCGCAGTGATCAGGTCCTTGGTCATATAGCTATCGACCGATTGGTTCAGGCACCCGCTGCCGCTGGCCGCCAGTTCTCGGACGATGTCGCGTTCGGACAGTATACCGATGGCCGTGCTGCCTCCGTCCTCTGAGACAACAACTGTACCGATGCGTCTTTCCGCCAGTATCTTCGCCGCCTCGGACACAGTCGCGGATGGAGCGACGGTCACCACCTCATCGGTGGCTTTGGATGTCAGAATGGCTTGAACGAGCATAAAAAAACCTCCGGCAATAACGTACTGTTTTCCAAAGCGTTGCCGGAATGGTCATGTGTGTCAAGTTCCGGCTTCCGCCTCAAGCCGTGCAACTTCGTCGCGAATCCCACGGGTCAATGCCTGCGCAAAGCGGTTGAGGCGTTCGTTTCGCTGATCGCCCTGATGTCGAACCAGATGAAAGCTGCGGGTCAGACTGACCTGATCAGTCAGCAACTTGCGCAGGTTCGGATGAAACGGAAGCGTGAAGTCATGCGCAACGCAGATCCCCGCCCCGAGTGCCGCCTGACGCAGCTGAACCGGTACCGAGTTCGACGCAAGCGCCACCCGGTCGATCCCCAAATCATTGAGGTAGTCCAGCTCGCGATCAAATATCATATCAGGGATATAGCCGATCAAACGGTGGGCTTTGAGATCCTCGACCGTCTGGATCGGGGCGTGTCGGTCCAGATAGTCCTGTGCCGCAACCAGATGCAGTTTGTAGTCGCTGACCTTTTGCACCAGCAGTTTGCCTGCGGTCGGAGAGCTGACCGTGACAGCCATATCCGCCTCACGCCGCGACAGATTGATGATCCTCGGCAGCGCCAGTATCTGAATATCCAGATCCGGATTGGCATCGCTGATCTTCGCGCAGACCTGAGGCAGCAGGTAGTTCGCCGAACCATCCGGAGCGCCGATCCGAATTTGACCACTCAGCGACTCGGTCGACCCTACCACCGCGCCAGCGGCGGCGCGCATCGCCTCTTCGGCTTGAAGGCCATGATCCAGCAGGCGTTCCCCGGCGGTCGTCAGAATGTAACCCTGCTGCGACTTGGTGAACAGCTGCGCGTCCAGGCTGCCCTCTAACCGGGCGATCCTTCGGCCAACCGTAGCGGGGTCGATCTTGAGGATGCGCCCCGCCGACGACAGGCTTTCCTCACGCGCGACGGCAAGAAAAACGCGCATGTCATCCCAATTTGGCGTCATCCTACCCCTCTTGCATTTTTGCAAAGCTCTTTTGAGACATTGCCTCTGTTCAGGTTATTTCTGCAAGCCTATTCTGCGCGCAAACATATCGGAGGAGTTTGCAATGCAAGATCTGACTCATTTCATCAATGGCGAGAACGTGGCCGGAACTTCAGGCCGGTTCGATGACGTTTTCAACCCGGCAACGGGTGAAGTTCAGTACAAATGCCCAATGGCCAGCGCGGCCGAAACCACCGCCGCGATCGAGGCCGCCGCGGCCGCGCAACCCGCATGGGGCGCAACCAACCCGCAAAAACGCGCGCGCGTCATGATGGCGATGGTTGGCCTTATGAACCGCGACATGGACAAACTGGCCGAAGCGCTGAGCCGTGAGCATGGCAAGACCATCCCTGACGCCAAGGGCGACCTGCAGCGCGGACTGGAAGTGATCGAATACTGCATCGGCGCACCGCAAATGCTGAAGGGTGAGTTCACCGACAGCGCAGGCCCCGGTATCGACATGTACTCGATGCGCCAGCCTCTGGGTGTTGTCGGTTCGATCATGCCGTTCAACTTCCCGGCGATGATGCCTCTGTGGCACGTTGGCCCGGCGCTGGCCTGCGGCAACGCCGTTGTTCTGAAACCTTCCGAGCGTGACCCCTCGGTTCCGCTGATGCTTGCCGAGTTGTTCCTCGAGGCAGGCCTGCCCAAGGGCGTCTTCCAGGTCGTCAATGGCGACAAAGAGGCCGTGGACACCATCCTCGACAGTGAAATCATTCAGGGCGTCAGCTTTGTCGGCTCGACCCCGATCGCGCAATACATCTACAGCCGCGCGACGGCCAATGGCAAACGCGCGCAGTGTTTCGGCGGCGCCAAGAACCACATGATCGTCATGCCCGACGCGGATCTGGACCAAGCTGCAGACGCGCTGGTCGGTGCGGGCTTTGGCGCGGCGGGCGAACGCTGCATGGCGATCTCGGTCGCCGTTCCTGTGGGTGAAGAAACCGCGGACCGTCTGATCGAGAAACTGATCCCGCGCGTCGAAAAGCTGAAAGTCGGTCCCTACACCGCCGGAGACGACGTGGACATGGGCCCCGTTGTGACCGGAGCTGCAAAAGAGCGCATTCTAGGCCTGATCAACTCGGGCGTTGAGCAAGGCGCGAAGCTGGTCGTCGACAACCGCGATTTTAGCCTGCAGGGCTATGAGGACGGTTTCTTTGTCGGCCCGCACCTGTTCGACCACGTGACGCCTGACATGGATATCTACAAGCAGGAAATCTTCGGCCCGGTCCTGTCGACAGTTCGCGCAGGCTCCTACGAAGAGGCAATCGGCTTGGCGATGGACCATGAATACGGCAACGGCACCGCGATCTTCACGCGCGATGGCGACACTGCACGTGACTTCGCCAGCCGGATCAACATCGGCATGGTTGGCATCAACGTCCCGATCCCGGTTCCGCTGGCCTACCACACCTTTGGCGGCTGGAAGAAATCCATGTTCGGTGACCTGAACCAGCACGGCCCGGACAGCTTCAAATTCTACACTCGCACCAAGACTGTCACGGCCCGCTGGCCGTCGGGCATCAAGGAAGGT
This sequence comes from Ruegeria sp. AG1, assembly GCF_056541705.1. Classification (NCBI taxonomy): domain Bacteria; kingdom Pseudomonadati; phylum Pseudomonadota; class Alphaproteobacteria; order Rhodobacterales; family Roseobacteraceae; genus Ruegeria; species Ruegeria sp. AG1. The sequence continues at coordinate 414,363 of NZ_JBQFYU010000002.1, forward strand.
GGCGAGTTCAACTTCAAAGCGATGGACTGATCCAAAGCCAAATCTGTTCAAACCCGGCCGCTCTGGCCGGGTTTTTCGTTGGCGAGGTTCCGCCAGAAACCTCCAAAACCCGGAATCTCACGATAAATTCAAGCTGTAGAGGCTGGCCATTTGCGAGCCTGGCAAATATTTTCGGCGCAACTATATATTCGAGCAGATTGAACCTCCGGAGGTCGCCTTGTCCAAATCCAATATGACCCGCCGTTCGGCCCTTTTGGGGGCTGCATCCGTTCTGGCCACTCCGGCCCTTGTCCGCGCGCAAAGTTCCGATGCGTTCCCGGAAACCGAAGATGCGATCAGCACGCAACTGCCGGTACGCCGAAATGTCTCGTCCTTCTCGCAGCAGAACTGGCAAGACCATTTTGATCAGCTGGGTGCGGGCTGCCTGCTGGCCGACATCACCAGCCGCGCGGTTCACTATTGGGGACCGGACGGGACGTATAAGCTGTACCCCAGTTCGGTTCCGATGAGTGAAGAGCTGACCAGGCGCGGTTACACCAAGGTTGTTCGCAAGGCCGAAAACCCGACATGGACGCCAACCGCCTCGATGCGGGAACGTGATCCGTCTCTGCCCGTTCGGATGGAGGGTGGTGACCCCGGCAACCCGCTGGGAACGCGCGCGATGTATCTGGGCTGGCCAGCTTATCTGGTCCATGGAACCCACGACACCCGCAAGATCGGACGGCAGAGTTCCTCGGGCTGTATCGGCCTTTACAACCAACATGTCGAAGAGCTGTACCCTCTGGTCCAAATCGGCACGCAGGTACGTTTGGTCTGAGGTCTAAAACTCAGAAACAGCAAAGCCCCGGCCATCAGGACCGGGGCTTTTTGTTTAGCGGGGCGCCAAGGTTATTCGGGCAGAATAACCTCATCGACCACATGGATAACGCCATTGCTGGCTTCGATGTCGGCCTGCACCACATCAGCGCCATTCACGCGGACGCCATTTTTTGCGTTGACGCTCAGACGATCGCCCTGAACGGTCAGAACCTTCGCGCGCTTGCCAGCGATATCACCCGACATCACTTTGGCAGGTACAACGTGGTAGGTCAGAATCTCAACCAGTTTGTCCTTGTTTTCCGGCAGCAGCAGGCTTTCCACCGTGCCTTCGGGCAGAGCAGCAAACGCCTCATCCGTGGGTGCAAAAACGGTGAACGGGCCGTTGCCCTTCAGAGTGTCGACCAGACCGGCGGCCTGAACGGCTGCGACCAGTGTGGTGAACGATCCCGCAGATACGGCGGTGTCAACGATGTCAGCAGCCTGAGCCTTGATCGGCATGGCAAGTGCAACGGCGGCGGCAGCGCCCATCAGTGTGCGACGAAACATGGCTGTCTTCTCCTCTCCAGCTTGTTATGGAAAGGGGTACGGCGCATGTTTCACACCGGATCACTTTAGGATCACTGTTCTTTGATCTGAACCCAGATACTCTGCGCCCGGCCATCGTTCAGAAACGGTAGCGCCTCACACGCATCAGGGCGGTCCTGTTGTAGGTAGTAACCCGGCCAAAGCATTGAAAATGCGCCAGATTGCAGCAGAGCGTGCAAAATGTACTGCTCACCCCAACCTGGACAGTCATAGAAAAAACGCTTGGGATATTCGTAAGGTAAAAAAACATCATGCACGTGAATGACAACGCCCGGTTTCAGCGTCGGAATGATGCGGCAGAAGAGATGCGCGACGTCATTGCTCATCCTAACAACATGGCTGGAATCGATGAACAGAACGTCCCCGGCCTCAAGCTGTTCGAACAGAGCCGGATCTACCTCCTCCAGCCGTTTTTGTTCGAACGCATCGACCACATGAGCGATATCCGCCCGCGGGTACGGGTCGATGGCTGTGATCTGCGTGTCCAACCCTCCGTCAAGGATGGCTTGCCGCGTCACGCGAGTTGAGTTGCCGCAACCGACCTCGATCACGCGTTTTGGTTTGAACCTGCGGATCATCAGATAAAGCGCATCGGCGTCAGGGCTGTCATAATAGCCATTGCCCAACCGATATCCTGTCTGGTTCCGAACCGGGTCCTTCAATGCCTCCAGCGCATCCTTGTGCTGGCCGTATTCGGCGATCAGCTGCGCGATGTCAAAATTTTCCATCCCCGGTGACAGCGCGTACGCGGGGCGCTCCAGCCCGCCTGCCCGCTCGAACGCTTCCAACCGGGCGCGTTCGTCCTGTTCGGTCACCTTGTCGACCAGCTTCACCCCTAGCTCATCAAGGGCTGCGTTGATCTGCGGGAATTTTCTGGGTTTCACGAGGCCAGCTCCGTTATCGCATTGCTGCCCGTTCCTTAGCGCTGCTTGCGGTCGCTCCGCAAGCGGCGCAGCGGCAAACCCTTGGCAAAACGTTGATTTACGTATTCACTGATTGCATTGGAAAATGGCAGGTAGGCCCATGCAACAAGATTTCACGATCGGCATTGAAGAAGAATATCTGCTGGTCGACCGCGACAGCCTGCATCTGGCCGAAGCTCCCGCCGCATTGATGGAGGCCTGCCAGGCCGATTTCGAAGGGCAGGTCAGCCCTGAATTCCTGCAGTGTCAGATCGAAGTTGGTACCCGTCCACACACGACCGTCAAAAGCGCGCGCGAAGATCTCAGGCGTCTGCGCTCTTGTGTTTCAAAGCGGGCCGCCGAGTATAACCTCAGCCCGATCGCCGTGTCCTGCCATCCGTTTGCCGATTGGAAAAAACAGCACCACACACGGAAAGAGCGTTACGACGCGCTGCAACACGCTTTGGGCGGCGTTGCACGGCGGATGCTGATTTGCGGGATGCATGTGCATGTGGGGGTCGAGGACCCGGCCCTACGCGCAGACCTGATGCCGCAACTCAGTTACTTCCTACCCCATCTGCTGGCGCTTTCGGCGTCCTCCCCGTTCTGGAATGGCGAGGATACGGGGCTTTCCTCCTATCGCCTGACCGTGTTCGACAATCTACCGCGTACGGGATTGCCGCCGGTCTACAACAGTTGGAGCGAATACGAACGCACAACCGGCGTCCTGGTCGAACTGGGCGTGATCGAAGACACCTCGAAAATATGGTGGGATCTGCGCCCCTCACATCGGTTCCCGACGCTGGAAACCCGGATTATGGACGTCCAGCCGCGGCTTGAGCACACCTTATCGCTGGCCGCCCTCGTGCAGGCGCTGACCCGTATGCTGTGTCGCCTCAAGGCCCGCAATCTGCGCTGGCGACAGTATGACCGCTTCCTGATCGGTGAAAACCGCTGGCGCGCGCAACGCTATGGGGTCGGCGAAGGGCTGATTGATTTTGGGGATCGGTCGATCAAGCCCATGGCCGAGCTGATCGGCGAACTCATGGGGATGCTGGCCGAAGATGCCGAGGCGTTGGGGACCATGACCGAACTGGCCCGCCTGCGTCAGATCGCCGAGACAGGCACCTCGGCAACCCGCCAACGGCGCGTCCAGGCCGAAGCTGTCGCGAAGGGCGAAGACCCTGGCCAAGCCGTTGTCCGCCATCTGATCGAAGAGTTTCACGCGGACCTCTAGCGAACCTTGTTATCAAACAGCTCTCAGGATTGCTCATCCTGAAATAGTTCTGTAACGATTGCGAAATAAACAATCGTTCAATTCTTTGCCTGTGGGAGGGTGCGCAATGGATTTCGGGCTGACCGAGGAACAAACAGCCATTTTCGATATGGCCTATGGATTTGGGCAGGACAACATCGCCCCATTCGCCCGCCAGTGGGAGGCCGAAGGCACAATCCCCAAAGAGCTTTGGCCCTGTATCGGAGAGCTTGGCTTTGGCGCGCTCTACGTCTCGGAAGACAGCGGCGGGGCCGACCTCAGCCGTCTCGACGCAACCCTCGTGTTCGAGGCGCTGTCCATGGCCTGCCCCTCGGTCGCGGCGTTCCTGTCGATCCACAATATGTGCGCCAAGATGCTGGACAGTTTCGCCAGTGATGAGCTGAAATCACGGGTCATGCCCGATGTGCTGAGCCTGAATACAGTGCTGAGCTATTGCCTGACCGAACCCGGCTCCGGCTCGGACGCCGCCGCGTTGAAGACGCGGGCTGAGCGCACGAACGAGGGCTACACGCTGAACGGCACCAAGGCCTTTATCTCGGGCGGCGGGTACTCGGATGCTTATGTCTGCATGGTCCGCACGGGCGCGGAAGGTCCAAAAGGAATCTCAACCGTCTATGTCGAAGACGGCACGCCGGGTCTGAGCTTTGGAGCGCTGGAACAGAAAATGGGCTGGAAAAGCCAACCCACAGCACAGGTCCAGTTCGACGATTGCAACATTCCTGCAGGCAATCTGGTCGGCACTGAAGGGGACGGTTTCAAATACGCCATGATGGGCCTTGATGGAGGACGTCTGAACATCGCCTCCTGCTCCCTAGGCGCAGCGCAGGCTGGGTTGGACATGACCCTGCAATATATGTCGGAACGGAAGGCATTCGGGCAATCCATCGACCAGTTCCAGGCTCTGCAATTCCGTCTGGCCGATATGGAGATCGAATTGCAGGCCGCGCGCACCTTCCTGCGGCAGGCTGCCTGGAAACTGGATCAAGGCGCGCCGGATGCGTCGAAATTCTGCGCTATGGCCAAGAAATTCGTGACCGAGACCGGCTCAAATGTTGTGGATCAATGTCTGCAACTGCATGGCGGTTATGGCTATCTTGCCGATTATGGCATCGAAAAACTTGTGCGCGACCTGCGGGTGCATCAGATACTCGAAGGCACAAACGAAATCATGCGCGTGATCGTGGCGCGCCACCTGCTGGCCGGAACCTGAGGGGATCATGCCTGACATCGACATACGCACGACCGGTCGCGCCGGGCGCATCACCCTGACCCGCCCAAAGGCGCTAAACGCCCTGAGCTATGAGATGTGCTTGGCCATCGACACCGCCCTGCGCAACTGGCGTGAGGACGACGAGGTCGACCTGATCATCCTCGACGCCGAGGGCGACAAAGCCTTTTGCGCGGGCGGCGACATTGCCAAACTGTATGAAACCGGACTCGCAGGGGATTTCTCACACGGGCAAACCTTCTGGCGCGATGAATACCGCCTGAATGCGCTGATCTTCGCGTACCCCAAACCCATCATCAGCTTTCTGCAGGGCTTCACCATGGGCGGCGGTGTCGGCATCGGCTGCCACGGAACCCATCGCGTGGTCGGAGAGACCTCGAAAATCTCGATGCCGGAATGCGCGATCGGGCTGGTTCCGGATGTCGGCGGCTCGTTGATGTTGGCATTGGCGCCTGGGCGGCTTGGCGAATATCTAGGCCTCACAGCATTCCGGATGGGACCAGCGGATGCCATCTACGCCGGTTTCGCCGATCACTTCATCCCTCAAGCCACCTGGCCGGACCTTATCGAATTGCTTGAGGCGTCGGGCAATGCCGAACTGGTCACCGATCACGCCCAACCCGCGCCCGGCGGGAAATTGCAGCAGATGCAACCCGAGATCGACCAGTATTTTGCAGGCGAGACACTTGAGGATATCCTCATCAGCCTTCGCTCAGAAGATACTGATTTCCCATTGAAAGCGCTGGAAATGATGGGCCAGCATGCCCCGCTCTCTATGGCCTGCACGGTTGAGATGATCCACCGCCTGCGCGGCCCGTCCCTGACCATGCATCGTGCATTGGATATGGAGTATCGTTTCACCTACCGCGCGCAGGAACACGGAGATCTCATCGAAGGTATTCGCGCGCTGATCATAGATAGGGATCGTAGCCCAAGCTGGCAGTACCCGGATATGAAAGTACCCGCTGTTGCGGTGTCGAAAATGCTGCAACCGCTTGGCGCGAATGCACTGACTTTTCAGGAGGATTAAGAGATGCAAATCGGTTTTATCGGCTTGGGCAATATGGGCGCGCCGATGGCGGCCAACCTTGCGAAGGCCGGGCATCAGGTGACCGGTTTTGACACGGCGGGTGTAAGCGTTGATGGAGTGACGCAAGCGCAATCCGCAACAGAGGCCGTCTCGGGCGCCGATGCCGTCATCACCATGCTGCCGAACGGCGACATCCTGCGCGCGGTCGCCAACCAGATCATCCCGACCATGCAACAGGGCGCGGTGTTGATAGACTGTTCGACTGTCGACGTGGACAGTGCCCGAGCCGTGGCAGAGCAAGCCATCGCCGCGCATCTTCTGTCCGTGGACGCGCCGGTCTCCGGCGGAATCGGAGGGGCCTCGGCCGGCACCCTGACCTTCATGGCTGGCGGAACATCCGACGCCTTTGCCAAGGCCGCTCCCCTGTTTGACATCATGGGGCAAAAAGCCGTGCATTGCGGGGAGGCCGGTGCTGGACAGGCAGCAAAAATCTGCAACAACATGATCCTCGGCGTCACCATGATCGCAACCTGCGAAGCCTTCGCGCTCGCCGACAAACTGGGCCTGGATCGGCAAAAGATGTTCGATGTGGTCAGCACGTCCTCCGGCTATAGCTGGACCATGAACGCCTATTGCCCCGCCCCCGGAGTCGGCCCCACCAGCCCTGCGGATAATGACTATCAGCCGGGCTTCGCCGCCGAATTGATGTTGAAGGACCTGCGCCTCAGCCAGCAAGCTGCCGAAAGCGCCGATGCCGACACCCCGATGGGCCAAGCCGCAACTGCGCTCTATCAGCAGTTCGTTGAAGCCGAAGGCGGTTTGGGCCAGGATTTCTCAGCCATGCTGCCCAGATTTGAAAAACGCAGCCGAGAATAAGGCACAAGGATCCTTCATTCATCTGGCTAAAAAAATCCCGGAGCGCGAGGCAGAGCCTCGCAAAAAACCGTGTCGCAGCCTATTCAGCCGCGACACGGGTGCCTGAAAGCATCGGCTTGAGGTAACGCCCGGTGTGGCTCCGCTCGACCTCGGCCACCTCTTCCGGTGTCCCAGTCGCCACGATCTCACCACCGCCGTCGCCACCTTCCGGGCCGATATCAATGATGTGGTCTGCGGTTTTCACAACGTCCAAATTGTGTTCGATCACAACAACCGTGTTCCCTTGGTCAACCAGTTCATGCAGCACTTCCAAGAGCTTACGTACGTCTTCGAAATGCAGACCCGTGGTCGGCTCGTCCAGAATATACAGCGTCCGCCCGGTTGAGCGTTTCGAAAGCTCCTTCGACAATTTGACCCGCTGCGCCTCACCTCCGGACAGCGTGGTCGCCTGCTGGCCCACCTTGATATAGCCCAGCCCAACCCGCGCCAGAGCATCCATCTTATCGCGGATCGAGGGCACGGCCTTAAAGAACTCCTGCGCGTCTTCGACCGTCATATCAAGCACATCGGCGATGGACTTGCCTTTGAATTTGATCTCCAGCGTCTCTCGATTGTACCGCGCGCCTTTGCAGGTCTCGCAAGTGACGTACACATCGGGTAGGAAGTGCATCTCGATCTTGATGACACCGTCGCCCTGACACGCCTCACATCGACCGCCCTTGACGTTGAAACTGAACCGTCCCGGCTTATAGCCGCGCGCTTTGGCCTCAGGCAATCCCGCGAACCAGTCACGGATCGGCGTGAACGCACCCGTGTAAGTCGCTGGATTCGAGCGCGGAGTCCGACCGATGGGGCGTTGGTCGATGTCGATGACCTTGTCCAGATGCTCCAACCCTTTGATCGTTTCGCACGGCGCAGGCGTCTGGCGCGCGCCGTTCAACCGCATCGAGGCGGTTTTGAACAGCGTCTCAATCGTCAGCGTCGACTTGCCCCCACCCGACACGCCGGTCACACAGACGAATTTTCCCAAAGGGAACTCGGCCGTCACGTTCTTGAGGTTGTTGCCCGTCGCTTTCACCACGGTCAGCTTTTTCTTGTTGCCCTTGCGCCGCTCCGCAGGCACCGCAATCTCTCGCGTACCAGCCAGATATTGCCCGGTGACCGAGGCCGCATCGGCCGTAATTTCGGCCGGCGTTCCCTTGCTGACGACCTGCCCACCGTGGACACCCGCTCCGGGGCCGATGTCGAACACGTAGTCGGCCTCACGTATGGCCTCTTCATCGTGTTCGACGACGATCACCGTATTGCCCTGATCTCGCAGGTTTTTCAGAGTACCTAGCAGGCGGTCATTGTCCCGTTGGTGCAAGCCGATTGACGGCTCGTCAAGAACATAGAGAACGCCAGTCAGACCCGATCCGATCTGGCTGGCAAGCCGGATACGCTGGCTTTCACCACCGGATAAAGTTCCACTTGAACGTGACAGCGTAAGGTATTCCAATCCCACGTTATTCAGGAATCCGAGACGTTCACGAATCTCTTTCAGAATCGCACGCGCGATCTCGTTTTTTTGAACGCTTAGATGGTTCGGCGCGTCCTCGACCCAGGCCAGAGCCTCGCGGATCGACATCTCGACCACTTGCCCCACATGCAGGCCTGCGATCTTTACGGCCAAGGCTTCGGCACGCAGGCGGTAGCCTTCGCAGGTGCCGCACGGACGGTTGTTTTGGTAGCGCTCGAACTCTTCCCGAATCCAGGCGCTGTCGGTCTCGCGGTAACGGCGCTCCATATTCGGAATGACGCCCTCGAAGTTGCGCGTCACCTGATAGACACGCCCACCTTCATCATAGCGGAATTGGATTTCCTCATCCCCAGAGCCGCGCAGAAACACCTGTTGCACCTTCTTGGGCAGGTCTTTCCACGGCGTGTTCTTGTCAAACTCATAGTGGCGCGCGATGGCTTCGATGGTTTGCAGGAAATAGGGAGACTTTCCCTTTCGCCACGGCGCCAGGGCCCCGTCATACAGCTTCAGTGTCTGGTCCGGCACCACAAGGCGCTCGTCAAAGAACAGCTCAACCCCCAGCCCATCACAATCCGGGCAGGCCCCGAACGGGGCGTTGAATGAAAAGAGGCGCGGTTCGATTTCGGGAATCGTAAAGCCGCTGACTGGGCAGGCAAAGTTTTCACTGAACGTAATCCGTTCAGGATCCCCTTCGCGCGGAGCTGTTTCAAGAATTGCGATGCCATCAGCCAAATCCAGAGCGGTGCGCAGGCTGTCGGCCAGACGCGTCTCCATCCCTTCGCGCACGACGAGACGATCCACAACCACATCGATATCGTGGCGGAATTTCTTGTCCAGTTTTGGCGGTTCGTCCAGTTCGTAGAACTCACCATCCACCTTGACGCGCTGGAAGCCCTGTTTGCGCAGTTCCAGAAACTCTTTCTTATATTCGCCCTTCCGGTCGCGCACGATGGGGGCCAGCAGGTAACCGCGCGTCCCCTCTTCCATCGTCATGATCCGGTCGACCATGTCTTGTACTTGCTGCGCTTCGATCGGCAGACCAGTCGCAGGGCTATAGGGCGTGCCCGCACGAGCAAACAGCAATCGCAGGTAGTCATAGATCTCGGTCACAGTTCCAACGGTCGAGCGCGGGTTCTTGGACGTGGTCTTCTGTTCGATCGAAATCGCTGGAGACAGCCCGCTGATATGGTCCACATCCGGTTTTTCCATCATATCGAGGAATTGCCGCGCATAGGCCGAGAGGCTTTCGACATAGCGGCGCTGACCCTCGGCATAGATCGTGTCGAAGGCCAACGAGGATTTACCCGAGCCAGACAGCCCGGTGATCACCACCAGCTGGTCTCGCGGGATATCCACGTCGATGCTCTTGAGGTTATGCTCGCGCGCGCCGCGCACCTCGATATTCTTCAGCTCAGCCATTCTGGCCCCCAACAAACACGTCCCTCAGAGATAGGCGAGCGGCGCTGAGTCTCCAACAGAAAAGTTAGAACAAACTGTGAACGCACCGATTATTGCCGACAGATACTGACATCAGCCCGAAACAACGCCGGCCTCGTGCCAAGATCCTATGTTTTTCGAAACAATCGAGGGAAAATGGCGCGGTTGACGGGGCTCGAACCCGCGACCCCCGGCGTGACAGGCCGGTACTCTAACCAACTGAGCTACAACCGCGCATCTATTTTCGTGGCCTTTAAACTGGACCAAGTCTGGCAGCGATGGCGCGGTTGACGGGGCTCGAACCCGCGACCCCCGGCGTGACAGGCCGGTACTCTAACCAACTGAGCTACAACCGCCCGCTGCCCGTTCGTTGCTGAACGTTGGGGTGTATTATGGCTACGCTCGGGCATCGTCAAGCGGCGTTTTGAAGTTTTTTGCCTGAAGCCTGATTTTTGTTTGCAGCCGTTCCTCGGCCATCCTTCGGGGGTCAGCCCGTGGGACCGCGCGTTTGTGCCCCACCTGCAACAGCATATTGAAATCGCGCCGACCCCTACTCATCCTTAACGATAAAAACTAACCAGACACTCATGCGCTTTAGTCTCATTTTGACCCGCGCCAACAAAAACACAAATCGGAGCAGCAACATGAAAAAAATCATTGCTACCAGTGCATTGACCAGCCTTCTACTGACCGGCGCGGCATATGCCGTCGAGGTGACCGGCGGATATGTGGATCTGGGTTATTCTACCTTCACAGACAGCGATCTTGGCGATGTTTACAACCTCAACGGCGCGGGCGAGCTGGCGTTTTCCCGTGCGTTCAGCCTGCAGCTGGATGCTGGCGCTTACCGGTTCGAGGATGAGGACTTTGACGGCACAAGCGTCACCTTGCACGCCAATCTGCATACACAAAACGCCTCATTCGGTGCTTTCTATGGGCAGGACCATATCGAAGACGAGACGTTTCAATTCTACGGTGTTGAGGCCGGTTTCGGCGCAGGCCCCGCGCAGATCGAAGGGTACCTGGGCTTTCAAGATCTGAAAGAATTCTCTGACGCAGATGGCGTGATCCTGGGCTTTTCGGCCGGAGGGGCCGTTAATGATAAATGGACTGTGATCGGTAAATACGACTACCTGAACGACATTGAAGGTGCTTTAGACGTCAGCGCATTTTCGATTGGCGCGACCTATAATGTTGGCACCAACGCACAGGTCTACGGCGAATTCGGCGCGGCCCACCTATCTATCGGCAGCGGCAGCAGCACCGAACCCTTCCTTGGCGCAGGTGTCCGTATCAATTTGGGCAACGAGCGCGGCACAACCTTCGGTCGCCGTGGCGTTCTGGACAAGCTGCCCGGCCTCTAAGAACATCAGACCCCGGTTTGCATACTGGCCGGGGTCCCGCCCTATAAGTCTTGCAGCCGGGAATGAGCTGCGATAAGACGCCGGGCAATGGGTGATTAGCTCAGTGGTAGAGCGCTTCGTTCACATCGAAGATGTCAGGAGTTCAAATCTCTTATCACCCACCACCTCCAATTTTTTCATCTCCAGACAACGCTTGTCAGGTCAGAAGCCGCCTGCGTATCCTTGATATACGCAGTGTAAAGGGTTGACGCGGATGGCCAAATTGAAGCGTGACATTGGTCTACTGGGTCTGACCTTCATTTCCGTTGGCGGCATTATAGGCTCTGGATGGTTGTTCGGCCCGCTCTTGGCTGTGCAACACGCAGGACCAGCTGCGGTTCTGTCCTGGATCATCGGCGCGGTGGCCATGTTTGTTCTGGCCATCACCTTCGCTGAAATCTCGGCCATGCTGCCTATCCCGGGCGGCATCGCTCGGGTTCCCCAATTCTCGCATGGCAACATCGTCGCGATGGCAATGGGTTGGACAGCTTGGATCGGCTACAACACCACTGCGCCCATCGAGGTTGAGGCGATGTTGAAGTACTTAGCCCCCTACGCGCCGTGGTTGCACACTTCCGAGAGCGGAGATCTGACGAGCGCAGGTGTGCTGGTTGCACTGTCCTTCATGCTGCTATTCGTTGTCGTCAACGCCTTGGGCGTGAAATTCTTCACGCGTGTCAACGCCACACTAACTTGGGCGAAAATAGCGATCCCGGTCATTCTCTCAGCACTCTTGATCGCAAGCAGGTTTGAGTTTCAGAACTTCAAACAACCCGACGGGTTCGCCCCATACGGTCTGCAAGGCATCATGGCTGCAGTATCAACCGGAGGCGTGATCTTTTCATTCATCGGATTTCGCCACATCGTCGATATGGCGGGCGAGGTCCGCAACCCGAAATTCGCAATCCCAGCCGCGTTGGTCCTTTCAATCGTGATGTGTGCGGCCATCTATCTAGCTCTACAGATCGCATTCATCGGCGCCCTTGATCCAACTTCCCTTGCACAAGGCTGGTCCAGTCTCAGCTTCGGCGGTGAAGGGCCGTTGGATGCCGTGATTATGTCTGTCGGCCTTGTCTGGTTCCTAAGCGTATTGAATGTCGGCTCAGTCATAGGGCCATTCGGCAATGGGCTTGTTGCAACGGGTTCGAATGCTCGGATCGCCATGGCCCTATCAAAGAACGGTTTTCTTCCTCAACGCATAATGCGCTTGTCTTCGTTCGGAGTACCCCTTTGGGCGCTTGCATTGAATTTCGGGATCGGAGTTTTGTTCCTGCTTACTGTCCCGTTTACCACGGTCATCGCATTGAACGGGGCGGCCATTGTTTTGTCCTTCGCCGTAGGACCGATCGCTGTCGTATGCCTCAGAAAGCTAATGCCAGATCACCCACGCTCAATCCGAATCCCCGCTGTCCGTTTCGTAGGCGCTCTGGCCTTCGCCATCGCGACACTGATCGTTTATTGGAGCGGATGGGACACAGTCTGGCGTTTAGGCATCGCGCTGATCATCGGCATGATGTTGTTGCTGATCCGCTTTCACAATCGTCTGGACGAAATGGATGTAGTCGAAGCGCGTTGGCTGATGCCCTATTTCGTCGGCATCGGTGTGATCTCAATATTTGGCCAATTCGGAGAGGGTGCTCTAAAATTCATCCCGTTCGGCTGGGATATTCTAGTCTGCATTCTGTTCTCGACGGGGATATTCACGATCGCAGTCCGGTCGTCCTTGGCAGACGAAAAATTTCAGAAATACATCGAAGAAGAGGAGATTTTAGACCCGAAACAACCTGTTATCGGGCTATAGACAAAAAAGGCGGGGACCTGCCCCGCCTTTTTCGGTTTGTCTTAGTGCGCCGTTGCAGACGGCCCAGAGCTTTCAGCCGCTTTCGCTGCCGCAGCCGCCGCCTCTTCTGCGGCTTCGTCCCATTCGATGGGCTCGGGCTCTTCCACCAGCGCCTGTTTCAGCACTTCCGAGACGTGTTTGACCGGGATGATCTCCAACCCTTCTTTCACATTGTCCGGAATGTCGGCCAGATCCTTTTCATTCTCTTCTGGGATCAGAACCGTCTTGATGCCACCGCGCAGAGCCGCCAGCAGTTTTTCCTTCAAACCACCGATCGGCATCGCGTTCCCGCGCAGCGAGACCTCGCCTGTCATTGCGATGTCCTTGCGTACCGGAATGCCGGTCAGGACCGAGACTATCGAAGTCACCATTGCCAAACCAGCCGACGGGCCATCCTTGGGCGTCGCGCCATCCGGCACGTGGACGTGGATATCGATCTTGTCGAACTGCGGTGGCTTCACCCCGATCTGAGGCGAAATCGACCGCACATAGGACGAGGCCGCGTCGATGGATTCCTTCATCACATCGCCCAGCTTACCGGTAGTCTTCATCCGCCCCTTGCCGGGCAGTTTCAGCGCCTCGATATGTAGCAGGTCTCCACCAACCGACGTCCACGCCAGACCGGTCACGACACCAACCTGATCGTCCTGCTCGGCTAGCCCATAGCGGAACTTCGGCACGCCCAAGAAATCATCAAGATTCTCAGGCGTCACGGTGACCGAGTCGGCCTCTTTCTTGATGATCTTGGTCAGCGACTTCCGCGCCACTTTGGCGATTTCACGTTCGAGGTTCCGCACGCCCGCCTCGCGCGTGTAGGTGCGGATGATCGACTGCAGCGCCTCATCGGTCAGTTCAAATTCCTTGGCTTTTAGGCCATGGTTTTTGACCTGCTTGCTGATCAGGTGCTGCTTGGCGATCTCGGATTTTTCCTCTTCGGTATAACCGGCCAGCGGAATGATCTCCATCCGGTCCAGCAGAGGCCCAGGCATGTTGTAGCTGTTCGACGTGGTCAGGAACATCACGTTGGACAGGTCATATTCGACCTCAAGGTAGTGATCCATGAACGTGCTGTTCTGTTCCGGGTCCAATACTTCCAACATTGCCGAGGCCGGATCACCACGGAAATCCTGCCCCATCTTGTCGATCTCATCGAGCAAGATCAGCGGGTTCGTGGTTTTCGCCTTTTTCAGCGCCTGAATGATCTTACCGGGCATCGAGCCGATGTAAGTCCGGCGGTGACCCCGAATTTCAGATTCGTCGCGCACACCACCCAGCGAGATGCGAATGAACTCGCGCCCCGTGGCCTTGGCAACGGACTTACCCAGCGAGGTTTTACCCACACCCGGAGGGCCAACAAGGCACAGGATCGGGCCTTTCAGCTTTTTCGAACGCTGCTGAACCGCCAGATACTCAACAATCCGCTCTTTGACCTTCTCAAGCCCATAATGATCGGCGTCCAGAATGTCCTGCGCGCGGCCCAGATCCTTTTTGACGCGGGATTTGGTGCCCCACGGCAGCGACAGGATCCAGTCCAGATAGTTGCGCACGACGGTGGCCTCAGCCGACATCGGGCTCATGTTGCGCAGCTTCTTCAGCTCGCCTTCGGCCTTTTCGCGCGCCTCTTTCGACAGCTTGGTCTCGTTGATCTTCTCTTCCAGCTCGGCGACTTCGTTCGAGCCGTCCTCGCCATCGCCAAGCTCTTTCTGAATGGCCTTCATCTGCTCATTCAGATAATACTCGCGCTGCGTCTTCTCCATCTGGGATTTGACGCGAGTCTTGATCTTTTTCTCGACCTGCAGAACCGACATTTCGCCCTGCATCAGGCCATAGACCTTCTCAAGCCGCTCGCTGACCGAGAGCGTTTCAAGCAGTTCCTGCTTTTGCTCGACCTCAATGCCCAAGTGACCCGACACGAGGTCAGCCAGCTTGGCAGGCTCGGTGGTCTCACCCACGGCAGCCAAAGCCTCCTCGGGGATGTTCTTACGAACCTTGGCATAGCGCTCAAACTCATCCGCGACCGTGCGCAGCAGCGCTTCGGTTGTGGTCACATCGCCGGGGATTTCGGTCAGATACTCGGCACGGGCTTCGAAAAACTGATCGTTTTCAAGGAATTCCGTAATCTGCACACGCGCCTGCCCTTCGACCAGCACCTTGACAGTGCCATCGGGCAATTTCAGCAGTTGCAGGACATTGGCCAGAACGCCGGCCTGATAGATACCATCCACATCCGGATCATCGACACTCGGGTCGATCTGGCTGGACAACAGAATTTGCTTATCATCCTGCATAACCTCTTCCAGCGCGCGGACCGATTTGTCTCGGCCCACGAAGAGCGGCACGATCATGTGTGGGAACACCACAATATCGCGCAGCGGCAGGACGGGGTATGAGGAATTCAGAGGCTCATGCATGCTCTATCCTTATCATTGGCAAGACGGCTCTGGTCCCTGCTTGAGGCAACCGCTGGCCGTCTCCTGTCTTGGATGGTTTAAGGTGGGGCTGTTACCGCCCTATTTCAACCTCACCACCGTGTCTCAATGCGCAGCATGACCAAAGGTTCTGCGGACCGCAAGGCGCGCCGGGAAGATATCCACCGAAATTGTGCCGGTGCCTGCTAAATCGGCTCAATATCGCCCTGCGCGCGTTGCGCATGGAAATTGGCCTGCCAGGCCTCAAACGTTCCTGCCGCAATCGCGTCGCGCATACCCTGCATGATTTCCTGGAAGTAATGCAGGTTGTGCCAGGTCAACAACATGCCCGAGATCATCTCGTTCGAACGGAACACGTGGTGCAGATAGGCGCGCGAGTAGTTCGAACAGGCCGGGCATGTGCATTCTTCATCCAACGGGCGTGGATCATCCGCATGGCGCGCGTTCTTGATGTTCACCACGCCGTGTCGCGTGAACACCTGACCGGTGCGCCCAGATCGAGACGGCAAAACACAATCCATCATGTCCACACCGCGCGCCACAGCGCCCACGATATCATCCGGTTTCCCGACGCCCATCAGGTAGCGCGGCTTGTCGGTGGGCAGGAAATCGGGGGCAAAATCGAGGCAGTCAAACATCGCCTCCTGCCCCTCACCCACGGCCAGACCACCGATAGCGTAGCCTTCGAACCCGATCGCTTTCAACGCCTCGGCGCTTTCTTCGCGCAGGTCTTGCTCCAGCCCGCCTTGCATAATCCCGAACAGCGCGTGGCCGGGGCGATCCCCGAACGCATCGCGCGACCGCTGTGCCCATCGCATCGACAGCTGCATCGACTCGGCAATGCGCTTCCGGTCCGCAGGCAGTGAGGGGCATTCATCGAAACACATCACGATGTCCGACCCCAGCAGGCGCTGAATTTCCATCGACCGTTCCGGCGTCAGCTCATGCTTGGAGCCGTCGATATGGGATTTGAAGGTCACGCCCTTTTCGGTCAGTTTGCGCAACCCTGCCAGAGACATGACCTGAAAACCGCCTGAGTCGGTCAGGATAGGACGTTCCCAATTCATGAACTTATGCAGCCCGCCCAAACGGTCGATCCGTTCGGCCGTGGGGCGCAGCATCAAATGGTACGTATTGCACAGCAGGATATCGGCCCCGGTCGCACGTACGCTTTCCGGCATCATCGCCTTGACCGTCGCTGCGGTGCCAACCGGCATGAAGGCAGGGGTTCGAACCTCACCACGCGGCGTGTTGATCACGCCTGTGCGGGCTTTGCCGTCGGTTGCTTTGAGGTCAAAGGAAAACTGCTGGGTCATGTCATCATCTCGGATCGCGGAACCGGGCAGGCTTTGCCCGATCCGCCGGGTCTTTGCAACCCGTCACGGCAGAGAGGCCACGCGGGCCGTAAACAGATCAACAACCCCTGCCCCGTCAACGTCCCGGCAGACCCAAACCGGGGGCCGCCGCTCATCCGGCACTGTGGCTCCGATTGCCTCGCCTTCGGTTGCCACCTTCAATCCGGTCTGAACGGAATCGAACATATGATCATGGGTACATGCGATGACGGCGGTCGAGTCGTGCAGGCCGCAGCCCTCCAACCCTCCGATCTCTTTGTAGAACTTCAGATAGAACCGAGAGATATCGCGCAGAAATGCCCCCATGTCCGGCGACCTCAGGGCCAAATCCTCAAAATCCGCGCTCCTGTAGAGTGTTTTCAGCGTTACATCCAAACCGACCAGAACAGTCTCAGGCGGTGCTGAAAACACCGCGTCGGCTGCTTGGACATCGTGGTAGATATTCGCTTCGGCATGTTCCGTGATGTTGCCGGGGCAATAGACTGCGCCGCCCATGATCACAAGACGTTTGAGGTTCGAGGCGAATTCGGGATCCAAAGCCATGGCATCCGCGATATTGGTCAACGGGCCGACCGCACACACGACAAGCTCACCCGGATGTTGACGGGCCATGTCGACCAGAAAAGCGGCCGCACTTAGGTCGTGGTTCTGCCCGATCTCAGGGACTTCAGTCAGATCACCAAACCCTTCGGGTCCGTGCACATGCTCGGATGGGCTATGGCCGACCTCCCCATGAGCGAAGGGGGCACCCTGCGCCACAGGGACAGCTAGTCCAAGTTTATCAACCAGATAGCGCGCGTTGCGGCTGGATTGATGGACATGGGTGTTTCCGAAAACGGTAGTTAGCCCGATCAGGTCAATCTCGGGTGCGGCCGCAGCGTAGGCAATCGCCATTGCATCATCGATGCCGGGGTCTGTGTCGATTATCAGTTTCATCCTCACCCGATAGCGCAAGCATTCACAGATGCAAAGCGGTCACTGTCGCTTGTTTCGGTAGTCAGTTTCAAGCATTCCGGATTTGCAACCACCCCGGTTCCCGCCATACCAGAGTTGAATTCGGGCGACTCAATCCCCAAATGTATACTACAGTACACAATAAAAGAGGACAGTTATGACAGAAGAGCAGATCATCGGATTGCTTTCGTCGAATATCATTTACCTGTTGGCCGCCATTCTGGTGGTGGTCGTCATTTTCAAAGGTATCAAAATCGTTCCCCAATCTGAGAAGTATGTGGTGGAGCGGTTCGGGCGCCTGCACTCAGTCCTTGGGCCGGGGATCAACTTTATCGTTCCGTTTCTGGATGTTGCACGTCACAAGATATCCATTCTTGAGCGCCAGCTGCCAAACGCAACGCAGGACGCGATTACCAAGGATAACGTGCTGGTGCAGATCGACACCTCGGTCTTCTATCGCATTCTCGAGCCGGAAAAGACCGTCTATCGTATCCGCGATGTAGACGGCGCGATTGCGACCACAGTCGCGGGTATCGTGCGGGCTGAAATTGGTAAAATGGACCTGGATGAGGTCCAATCGAACCGCGCGCAGTTGATTGCTCAAATTCAGGCCAGCGTAGAAACCGCTGTCGACGACTGGGGTATCGAAGTGACCCGGGCCGAGATTCTGGATGTGAACCTCGATCAGGCCACTCGCGATGCAATGCTGCAGCAGTTGAACGCTGAACGCGCGCGTCGCGCTCAGGTCACTGAGGCTGAAGGTCAGAAACGCGCGGTTGAGCTGCAGGCGGACGCAGAGCTCTATGCG
The DNA here is from genome assembly GCF_056541705.1 of Ruegeria sp. AG1. Classification (NCBI taxonomy): domain Bacteria; kingdom Pseudomonadati; phylum Pseudomonadota; class Alphaproteobacteria; order Rhodobacterales; family Roseobacteraceae; genus Ruegeria; species Ruegeria sp. AG1. Next base: position 432,824 of record NZ_JBQFYU010000002.1, read on the forward strand.
GCCGAGCAAACCGCAAAGGCCCGCCGTATTGAGGCCGAAGCCGAAGCCTACGCAACCGGCGTTGTTGCCAAGGCCATTCAGGACAACGGCATCGAGGCCGCGCAATACCAGGTCGCTCTGAAACAGGTGGAATCTCTGAACGCTCTGGGCAATGGTACTGGTAAGCAAACGATTGTCGTGCCGGCCAATGCGCTCGAGGCCTTTGGTGATGCGTTCAAAATGCTCAAAGGGGTTAAATGATGGCAGACCCGTTTTGGATGACGTGGTGGATCTGGATGGCGGGTGCTCTGGCGCTCGGCATTCTGGAGATCGTCCTGCCCGGGTTCATCTTTCTCGGATTCGCCATCGGGGCGGCTGGCACCGGCCTGCTGCTTCTGATCCCGGGTCTTACGCCCTCTCTGCCGGTTCTGATGCTAATCTTCGCGGTTCTGTCGCTGGTCGCATGGCTGGCCCTGCGTAAGACCTTCGCGCACCCGCATGGGCAGGTGAAAACCTTTGAGCGAGATATCAACGACTAAGCACCGGCAGCGCCCAAGAGTCACTGCACGACTGGACGCTGCCAGACCTGTTCCCTATATAAACACTCAGGCAACTGACCCGAGGCAAAGATGACTCACCCGAGTGAACAGTTAGAAGGCACACCCTTGATTGCGCCATCGAGCATAGAACACCCCCTGTATGATCAGGTGGTCGAAGCATGCCGGACGGTCTTTGACCCGGAAATCCCGGTTAATATCTACGACCTTGGCCTGATCTATACGATCGACATCAAGGACGACAACGCCGTCAAGGTGATCATGACTCTGACCGCCCCGGGCTGCCCCGTCGCCGGAGATATGCCGGGCTGGATCATGGAAGCCATCGAACCCGTTGCTGGCGTGAAAGAAGTTGACGTCGAATTGACCTGGGAACCGCCCTGGGGCATGGAGATGATGTCAGACGAAGCGCGGCTTGAACTGGGCTTTATGTAGCATCAGCATCCAGGTAAGCCTTTGTCACAAAAGGTTAACCCCTCTGTTACCAAAGTGTAGAGCTACTGTCACAGTACTGCGGGACACATGCGGCGCACGTGTTTGCACTCCCAAACGCTCTTGCACATGGGCCTGACTGGAAGACACCGCCCCCCATGGTATCGGCCCCGAAATTGGACCGCCCTTGCCCGAGGGCGGTCTTTTCTAGGCCCTAACTTACCCCGCACTTGGCCTTGATTTCATCCGATCGCGCATCGAGCTGCTTGATGTAGTCACCGGACAGCATCTTCAATCGCTTGTTCTCGGTCCCCGTCACCAAACCCAGCAATGCGCCTGCAGGAGTGATAGCGGCAACGCTTTCCAATTGCTTGTCCTCAGCATGTTTCTTCTCAGCTGCAATCGCGCGCAGATCACCTTCTGCTGTTGTGCAATTGATGGGATGTCGTTTCAAAGTTTCCTCGGCAAAAGCGGGAACTGAGAAAGCCACAAGAGCCGCGCAAGCCAAGAAAGCCCCCAAACTTACCTTCACTTTACCTTTTAACCTGTTCATTTTATTTAAATCTCCTCAGAAAGATCTCTGATCTCAAGCGCGTGGCTGTGATCACCCATAAACAGGCTATGCCTATCCTCAATGCGAAAGCAACACGGACACGGCTGTGCTTTCAGTATCAAATTTCAATTTCTAGGGGCGCTCTGACTTGAGCCTACTGAAAGACGACCCTAAATTACATCTATCGCGCGACGACGGAGACTCAGATGTTCGGCATCCCCGGCAAACAAGCCGTGACCATGACGCCCAAAGCGGCAGAGCAGATCACCCGCCTGATGAAATCCGGCGGCCATGCCGGTCTGCGCATCGGCGTGAAAAAAGGTGGCTGCGCCGGTATGGAATATACCATGGACTACGTCGATGAAGCCGATCCCCATGACGAAGTTGTGGAGCAAGACGGCGCGCGCGTAATGATTGCTCCAATGGCGCAGATGTTCCTGTTCGGTACCGAAATCGACTACGAGGTTTCGCTGCTGGAATCCGGGTTCAAGTTCAAAAACCCCAATGTTGTCGACGCCTGCGGCTGCGGCGAATCCATCAAGTTCGACGAAACCCTCGCCCAGCAATCCTAACTGGCGTTCAAGTGCACGTAGGTCTCGTTGTAGCGCCGTGTCAGGTGCTCTCCGGCGGTGTTCACCTGATCTGACGTCGGAGGCGCCACATTCGTGTGGTAGGACGGGTTGAAGAACAGCGGGACCGAGATCCTCTCATTCGTGCCGCCAACTACACGATGCTCGGTCGCTTTGACGCGACCGGCGGTCCAGAACTCCAACATCTCACCAAAGTTGATGATGAATACGCCCGGCTCGGCCTCGACCTTTTCCCAGCTGCCATCGGGCATCCGCACCTCAAGCCCCGCAGTACCGTCGGTCGCCAAAAGGGTCACGCAGCCATAGTCGGTATGCGCGCCGATGCCGAAATCCTTCTCTCCGGCCCAATCAGGACGCTGCGGATAGTAGTTCCCACGTAGCAACGCCATGGGCGTGTCAAACGCGTCGTCAAAACTGTCCGAGCCGCGCCCCAGAGCGACCGCAATTGCGCGTAGAACGCGCATCGCGACATCGCAGGCGTCGGTGTAATAGGACTGAACAGCCTCCCGGAACCCATCGGGCTTCGCAGGCCAAAGGTTAGGGGCATAGACGCTTAGATTCTCAGCGCGGTATGGGTTTTCCAGCGGCAACTCAAAACCGCAATCGAACACTTCCTTGAAATCGGGATTTGCGTTTGGATCGACCTGTTCGGATTTCGGCGCGCCCCAACCCCGGTTCGAGCCAGTTGACGCCATATCGACCGACTTCTTCGCCTGCACAGGCAAATGGAAAAAGGCGCGGTAGGCCTCGATGACGTCCTGAACCCGCTCAGCGCCAAGCCCGGTGTTGCCGACGGTCAGAAACCCCACTTGCCCGACGGCCCGCAGCAATCTGGCAAGCTCATCAATGTCCTGATTGTCCAATTTTTCAAGGTTGAGTTTGTCGATCATGGCGCCCTCGGATTCGCTGCGCGGACCCTGCCTTTCCAACACCGGAACTGCAACCGGAATTGTAAGGCCGGACCAAGGGTGATATCGCATGGAAAAACCTAAAGATAGCGACAAGGGAGACGCGGAGATGCGGCGCAAACTGGCGGCTGGAAACTGGAAAATGAACGGAACCAGCGCGGCGCTGAGCGAGTTGGACGCGCTCGCCGCGAAGCACCCCTCGCCCAGCGTCGATGTGCTGATCTGTCCGCCTGCAACGCTGTTGCACCGGGCCGCGGAACGCACCCAAGGCACGGGCGTTGCCGTCGGTGGACAGGATTGCCACTCCGCACCCTCGGGCGCGCATACCGGCGATACCAGCGCCGAGATGCTGAAAGACGCCGGAGCTACGGCCGTGATCCTGGGCCATTCCGAACGGCGCGAGGACCATGGCGAGCAGAACGAAGATGTGCGCGCCAAGGCCAACGCCGTGATGGAGGCTGGCCTCCAGGCGATCATCTGCGTCGGCGAAAGCCTTGAGCAGCGCGAGGCCGCCAACACGCTGGACATCATCGGAGGTCAGATGTCGGGGTCGATCCCGGACCGCTCTACCGGTGAGAACCTGATTGTCGCCTATGAGCCGATCTGGGCCATCGGCACCGGCAAGGTACCGACTTTGGACGAGATCGGCGAGGTCCATGACTTCATCCGCGCCCGGCTTGAGCGTCGCTTTGGCGAGGGAGTCGGGCGCTCGGTGCGTCTGCTCTATGGTGGTTCGGTCAAACCTTCCAACGCGGCCGAGATTTTCGGCGTGTCCAATGTGGATGGCGCGTTGGTCGGTGGGGCAAGCCTGAAAGCAGCCGATTTCTCGGGCATCGTTGAAGCACTGGAAACCGCCTGAGGACCCTCAGGCCAGTTTCATCGTGATTAGGCCCGCGACAATCAGAACCGCTGCGCATATACGCGTGGCGGTCACGGCTTCACCCAGAAACATGATGCCAACAAGAAACGCGCCCACCGCGCCAATTCCCGTCCAGATCACATAGGCCGTTCCCAGAGGCAGGGTCCGCATCGCAAGCGCCAGCAACGCGAAGGACCCGATCATCGACACGCCCATCACAGCCGTGGGCCACAGCCGCGTGAAACCGGCCGATTGCTTCATGGCAACGGCCCAAACAATTTCCAGTAGGCCGGCAAGTAGAAGAAAAATCCAGGACATCAAGGACCCCTTTCGGATATTCGGGTCGTCCCGAATGATCACCCTTTGTGGGGAGGTCGTCCTCTGACGCTATAGCTAAGCATTCGCGACCCATCTTCAAGGCACGAAAAAACCGGGCGAGAAAACTCGCCCGGTTCGCACTCGATAGCCATTTTTAGTTCGTTATGATTTCAGGCCCCATGAAGGTGTTAGGCAGGAAGGTCGATATCCACGGGATGTATGTCACCATGATCAGGAAGACGAACAGCACGGCCAGGAACGGCAACGCGGCCTTCACAACACCCATCATCGGCATCCCTGCGACACCCGAGGTCACGAACAGGTTCAGCCCGACCGGAGGTGTGATCATCCCGATCTCCATGTTGACGACCATGATGATGCCCAGATGGATCGGATCGATGCCTAGCTCAATCGCGATTGGGAACACCAAAGGCGCCACGATCACCAGCAGGCCCGAGGGTTCCATGAACTGACCACCGATCAGCAAGATCACGTTCACCACGATCAGGAAAGTCACCGGCCCCAGCCCCGCGGACAGCATGGCGCTGGCGATGTGCTGCGGCACCTGCTCATCCGTCAGCACATGCTTGAGGATCAGCGCGTTTGCGATCACGAACAACAGAGTGACGGTCAGTTTGCCGGCCTCGAACAGCGTGTGCTTGGTATCGGGGTGGAAGAAAGCCGTGAGCAACGCATAGGGCTTTTTCAGCAGCGACAGGTTCTGCGTACCTTCCTCGGTGCTGAGCGGACCCATATCCTTGTAGACAAAGCTCGCGATAAAGAAGGCATAGACAGCAGCCACCGCAGCAGCCTCAGTCGGGGTGAATATGCCCCCGTAGATACCGCCGAGGATGATAACGATCAGGAACAGGCCCCAACCGGCCTCGCGGGCGGAGACAAAGATCTCACCCCAGCCTTTCCAATCGCCCTTGGGCAGGTTCTTGACCTTGGCCATGACGTAGATGGTGATCATCAGCATCAAACCAGCCATCAGGCCAGGGATGACCCCCGCAAGGAACATACGCCCGACCGAGACCTCAACGGCGGCCGCGTAGACAACCATCACAATCGAAGGCGGGATCAGGATACCCAGCGTACCGGCATTACAGATCACACCAGCGGCGAACTCCTTGGAATAGCCCACCTGACGCATTCCCGCGATGACAATCGAGCCGATGGCCACAACAGTCGCAGGGGACGACCCCGAAAGCGCTGCGAACAACATACAGGCAAACACGCCCGCAATCGCCAGACCGCCCGGAAGGTGCCCCACACAGGCAATCGAGAAACGGATGATCCGCCGCGCGACACCTCCGGTCGTCATGAAGGACGACGCGAGGATGAAGAACGGGATCGCCAAGAGTGTAAAGTGCCCCTCGAACGCCTCAAACAGCGTGCCTGCAACCGAAGCCAGTGAGCTGTCGGAATAGATCAGCAGGAACAGGGTCGAGCTGAGGCCAAGTGCCACCGCAATCGGAACCCCGATCAGTAGCAGGCCGATGACCATGGAAAATAGAAGTACAACGTCCATTAGTCATGTTCTCCTTGCTGCGCACGAACCTCTTCGATCTCGTCCTCGACCTCGTGGCTGGCGACCAGACGATCCGCCTCACCACGCCAGATCTGCACAGCGACCTGTGCAAAGCGGATCACCAGCAGCAACATCGACAGCGGTAGGATGAAGTAAGGAACAACTTTGGGCAGCTTTTCGTAATATTCGCCGTAGTTGATCAAGTCCTCGAGAAAGCGGAAAGGCGCGATCATCGGGATATCGTCAACCTCGTAAAAGCTCTGGCTGCGCGCGTCGAAGTTCAGACCCGTGGGAAACCAGCGTCCCGAGGTTGGCGGCAGATCCGCGAAGACAGCCCAATAGTCATATGACCCCTTCAGCAACAGCAGCGAAAACGCCAGACAACAGGCCACCGAGATCAGCGCTAGAATCCGACGCGGCGCAGGGGCCAGCATGTTCAGGATCGCATCTACACCCAGATGGGCGTGTTTCTTGACGGCGTAGGACGCCCCCAAAAGCACCAGCCATCCAAACAGGAAGACCGTCAGCTCAAGCGCCCACAGGATATTCGAGTTGAAGAAGAACCGCGCGATCACGTTGGCAAAGGTCACGGCCGTCATCAGGCCAAGTAGCACCGCGATCAGGGTTTCTTCGATATGGTCGACCAGCCCAGCCGGGCCGGATTTCGCACCAGACATCTATCTGTCCCCACATTTTTTATGATGATGAGAGTGTTGGGGCGGGCCTTTGTTTGGCCCGCCCGGCCTGCGCGCAGATTACTCCCCAGTCCCCAGCGCGCGGCCTGAACCGGGATCAGAACCCAGCGTTAATGGCCTGAGCGGCGTCGATCTTGTCCTGACCTACGTCATCCGCGAACTGGTCCCAAACCGGCTTCATTGTGTCGACCCAGGCCTGACGCTGTTCGGGCGTCAGCTGACGAATGATGCCACCCGCTTCGGTGATCGAGGCTTTGGCAGCTTCGTTCACGGCAAAGGCTTCTTTGTTACGGGTCTCGGTGACCTCAGCCAGAATGGTCAGGAATTGATCACGCACTTCGGGGTCGAGGCTGTCCAGCCAGTCCACCGAGGTCACGACCAGATAGTCGATGATGCCATGGTTGGTCTCGGTGATGCCGTCCTGCACCTCAAAGAACTTCTTGCCATAGATGTTGGACCAGGTGTTCTCCTGCCCGTCGACAACACCCTGTTGCAGCGCACCATAGACTTCAGAGAACGCCATCTTCTGCGGGCTGCCACCGATAGCTTCCATTTGCGCAACCAGCACGTCCGAGGACTGTACGCGGAACTTCAGACCATCTGCATCAGCCGGTGTTTCCAGCGGCTTGTTCGCCGACATCTGCTTCATGCCATTGTGCCAGAACGCCAGCCCCTGCAAACCGCGACGCTGCATGCTGTCCTTCATTGCCTGACCGGCATCCGAGGCCTGGAAGGCATCCACTGCGTCAATGTTCTTGAACATGAACGGCAGGTCGAAGAGGCGGAACTGCTTGGTGAACTTTTCGAACTTGGACAGCGAGGGTGCGGCCAGCTGGACGTCGCCCTGAAGCATCGCCTCAAGAACCTTGTCATCATTGTAGAGCGTCGAGTTCGGATAGACCTCTACACACATAACGCCCTGCATCTCGTCATTGACGCGCTGTTCCAGCAGCGAGGCAGCGATGCCCTTCGGATGCTTGTCGGTGTTCGTCACATGCGCGAACTTCACAACGATCTCACCGTCGTCACACGCAGCCATGCCCGCCGTCGCCGTTACCGTTAAAGCCAGCGCTTTAGCTGCTGTTGTTAGGAATTTCATCTGTTTTCCTCCCAGACTTCCTCGAAATGTCTCATCGGCCCCATCTCGGCACCGTATGAACGGCAGTGAAACGGCTGCTTCACGACGAAACAACAATTTGTAACAGAGTTTGGGATTTCAGTTTTTTTCGTTTTAAAACAGTAAATTAAAACCTCACTTTAAAACACTAATTTTGACCATGATCGCGCATGTGCGAAATCCCGCACATCCCTCTATCACGCTGTGCGAAATCCCGCACAGTTTTTCGAATCACCCCCGAATCGCTCTGACACCACCCGCAGTACGCCTTGGCGGACTGCTCGGCCCAACGGCTTTAACCGAATGCAAATGCGGGCAAAGCTGGCGGGAGTACCCCCTATCGCCGGTAGTCCTCGGGCCGAATCTGATAGCGCGCCAGTTTGTCGTAGAACGTCTTGCGCGGCAGCTTCAGCGCCTTCGCCGCGTCCGAGGCCTTTCCGTTGTGCCGCCCCAACGCAGCGATCAGCAACGAACGCTCTACCCGTGCCATCTGCTCGTTCAAGCCCAGATCCGTCGACTCGGTAACCTCCTCGGGCATCCCTAAAACAAACCGCATGGCCGACGACATCAAAGAGCGCGCATTGCCCGGCCAATCGCTGGCCATCAACGCTGCAAGATGCTCAGGTGACACGTCCGGCTCAGCGATCCCCGCCTGCTCGGCGGCCTGGGCAACATAGTGACGAAAGAGGGTCGGGATATCCTCGGGGCGCTCCGCCAGAGACGGTATGCGCACCCGCATCACATCCAAACGGTAGTAGAGATCGGCGTTGAATCGGCCCTCGGCAGAGATCGCAGACAGGTCCGAGGTCGTGCCCGCAATAATCCGCGCCCCTGCACCGCGCTCAATCACGTCCAGCGCTTCATACTGAGTCGATTGCGGCATGGCCGATATCTCGTCCAGAAACAGGGACCCGCCCTTTGCATCTTCGCAGGCTTGGGTGAAGTCCTGAACACTCAACCCAGCCGCCGCGCGTTTGACGAAAGGTCCCTGCCCAACGGGCGACATCAGATGCACGACCTCGGCGACTTTGGAAATCCCGCTGCCCGCCGGGCCGGTGACCAGCACCTCGGCGCCCGTCGGAGCAACACTGCGCACCCGCTCACGCAAGGTCTCGGCCTGAGGAGAGAGGCCGAACAAAAGCCGCGCCGCAGGGTCTCCGCGTTCCAGCTCTGATTTAAGCGCGCGTTGTTGGATGATATGCGCTCGGGCATCAAACGCCCGGTCCAGCACCGCCAGAAGGTCCGCCGCAGCACAGGGTTTCTCCAAAAAGTCGAACGCCCCCAGCCCCATGGCCTGAACCGCCATCGGAATGTCACCCTCACCCGTCAGCAAAATCACCGGCAACTCCGGGTCGATCTCTTGTGCGTAACTAAGCAGATGAAAGCCATCCCGCCCGGGCATCCGGATATCTGACAGGATTACACCCGGGAAATCAGATCGAATGTGGTCTTTGGCCGCCACAAAAGATCCCGCCGCAATCGGTTGATACTCCGCCAGTTCGAGGGTCTGGGCCAATGCCTCACGCACAGCAGCGTCGTCGTCCACCAGCAAAACGACCCGAGTCATGCCGCCTTTTCCTTCTCACAAGGCTCCAACTCGACCGTGAACTCTGCCCCTTCTTCCGTGTTGATCCCACGGATGTTGCCCCCGAAGCTCTGGACCAGACCGTAGGAGATCGAAAGCCCAAGCCCCATTCCTTCTGAAGAGCCAACGGCCTTGGTGGAATAAAATGGCTCGAACAGCTTTTCCGTGTTCTCGATCCCCGGCCCGATGTCCCGCACGGTAACTAAAAGCCTTTCGCCGGGATGAATCTCGATCTGAATACGGCGGTCTTCCTGCTGGCTCATTGCATCGGCTGCGTTGTTGATCAGGTTCACAAAAACTTGCACTAAACGGACCTCGCCACCCCAGGCAAAGACAGGATGTTCGGGCGCGGTCCAGTCCAGCGAGACATTTTCGGAACGAAGCCGAGCCTCGGTCAACTCAACAGCAGCGTTCAGAACCTGCACCAGATCCACGCGCCCCATCGGTTCGCTTTCATTGCGAGCAAATGCGCGCAGGTTCTTGATGATCCGCGCCATGCGCGTCGCCATCTGGGAAATTCGACCCAGATTTTCTGCGGCTTTCTCGGATTTACCCCGCTCCATAAAGGCTGAGCCATTGTCGGCAAACTGCTGGATCGCCATCAAAGGCTGGTTCAATTCATGGCTGATCCCAGCGGACATCTGTCCCAAAGCGCTCAGCTTACCAGCCTGAACAAGATCGGCTTGCGCGCGTTTTAGGGCGGCTTCGGCCTCCTGCCGCTCTGTAATCTCGCGGCGCAGCGCAGCGTTTGCTTTCGTCAGATCTTTGGTGCGTTTTGCCACACGGGTCTCCAGCACTGCGTTTGCCTCTGTCAGCGTACGCCGCCGTTCGGTCGCCAGAAATAACAACGCGCCAAAAGCCAAACAGAGGGCTGCGACTGTCGCGGCCTGCAAACCCGCCAGTCGCCGGGCCGGAGCAACATCCATCAAGACCTCACCAGTCATGCCGATGACCGGCAATTCCTTGACAAGATGCAAAGCTCTGCGCGGCAGATATGGACTCCAATCCAGCGTCCAGAGTTCATACGGCCCCAAGCTCCACGCCTGAAAAGAAACCGTCTCACCATCCGGAGGGGTCAAGCCAATCTCTGCGCCCACGCGTTGCCAAAACAGCAACTCCAGCCGGTTCGAGATAAAGACCACGCCGGAGTAGTCGACAAAGAACACCGCTTCGGTGCTGCCACGCCAAGTTTGTTCGATATCCTCAACGTCAGCAATCACGATCAAAGCCCCGATCACCGCTCCGCTCTCATCGAAATCGGGTGCGGCATAGGTGAAAATCCGATTGCCGGGCCCCGGCAAGATACCATGTGCGCTTCCCAGCGCGCCTTGCATGGCGCGTGTGAAGGCCGGATTGTTTCGGACCGAGCCTGTGACTCCTTCATGTGCAGAGGCCAGAACCGTCCCTGACCGGTCGGCATAAAGAACATCGACTGCCGCCGTTTTATCCGCGACCTCCAACAGCAAAGCCTGCGCGGTGGCCCGACCGGATAGCGTATTGAGATCTTCAAGCACAGGGTGGCTGGCCATCAGCACCGCAAGTTCCTGATAGACCTGCAATTGCGTGGTCAAGCGATCCGCCGCCAGATCCAGATCCGCCTCGGCCTTTTCGCTGAGTTGAAATACAGCCTGCCGGTAGCCATAGGACCATACAGCCGAAGACAAAACTCCGACCATCAATAGAAATCCGGCAATGACCAAAATGCGCTGCATGTCCTACGGTCTTGCATTGGCGGCGCTTTATGGCAAGTCTGCACGACTTCCAAAAAGCTTAGTGCCAGACTGAAACCCGCCCTAAAGACGAAATAAATCAGCCTCCCGGCGGGCGAAAAAGTCAGGAAAACCGCGCCAACAAGCGATGCCTCCGGCGGAGATGTTTAGGGCCAGATGAAGCATGGGATCCTTCATTCATTTGGCTAAAAATACCTCGGGGGAGTCGCCCCTTCAGGGGCGGCGGGGGCAGCGCCCCCGATCTCGTGTTAGCCATCGACCAAAGCGTTGAGAGGCAGCATCGTGGTCGACTTGATCTCCTCCATAGACAAAAGGGCGGTCACATTGTGAACACGTACCTCTGAGATCAGTTGTTGGTAGAACTGATCATAAGCGCGGGCATTCTTGACCCTCACTTTCAGGATGTAGTCGATGTCCCCTGCCAGCCGATGGGCTTCTTGGACTTCAGGTTGATCACGTAGGGCCTTCAAGAATTTGCGCTGCCATTCTGCCTCATGCTCAGAGGTCCGGATCAAGACAAAGAACGTGGCCTCAAAACCAAGAGCTTCGGCATCAAGCAAAACGGTCTGCTGACCGATGATGCCGGCCCCCTTCAACTTGCGGATTCGATTCCACACAGGCGTCTTGGAACTGCCGACCTGCGCCGCTATTTCGTCCAGAGATTGGCTGGCATCGCGCTGCAGCTCAGCCAGAATTTTCCGATCTGTGTCATCTATTCGCACCGACATTCCAATTTTCCTTGCGTTTCGAAACCAGCGTTCCAAAATTCAAACCCATGAGAACGCATGTTCTTATTTGACGCGACATATGGCGCGATACCGGGAATATTTCCTATATATCAGGACAAGTCAAACCAACTGGAACAGAAGATGACGCAGTCGGAGTCACAAAAGAATCTGGGACACGTCGATTTTGTCGGCGCAGGACCCGGTGATCCGGATTTGCTCACGCTCAAGGCCGTCAAGGCCTTTGAGCGGGCCGATGTCGTGCTGCATGATCGCCTGATCAGCGCAGAGGTTCTGAAACTGGCTGGTCAGTCCGCCATTCTGGTCGATGTTGGCAAGGCCGGTTTCGGGCCTTCGTGGAAACAGGAAGACATCGACGCGCTGCTTGTTTCTCACGCCCTTAAAGGCCAACGTATTGTGCGTTTGAAATCGGGCGACCCGACTGTGTTCGGGCGTCTGGATGAAGAAATTGAGGCGGTCGCGGCAGCAGGTATCTCGTGGCAGATCGTGCCGGGTATCACTGCGGCCTCTGCCGCCGTGGCCGGGATCGGTCAAAGCCTGACGCGTCGTGGTCGCAACTCCTCGGTTCGGTTTCTGACCGGCCACGATATGAAGGGGTTCGCGGATCACGACTGGGCGGCCCTTGCACGCGAGGGATCGGTTGCGGCGGTCTATATGGGCAAGAAGTCAGCACGCTTCATTCAGGGGCGCCTGATCATGCACGGTGCCGACCGCCAGACGCCTGTGACGCTGATCGAGAACGCCTCGCGCCCTGACCAACGCATTCTGGAAACCAATCTGGACCGTTTACCCAAGGATCTGGCTGCTGCCGAGATGAACGGCCCAGCCCTCATGTTTTATGGTCTCGCTCCGCGCCAAGCGGCCCTGGCCCTGACTGAATTCAAAAAGGAACATGCCTGATGGCCCGCGCTTTTACCCCCAAAGTTGTCACTGCCAACGATCTGCTCGAAGGTGACGTGATCTATCAAACCGAAGATGACCGCTGGTCGCGTGAACTGTCCGAGGCCGAGCTGATCACCGATGAGGCCCATGCGCAGGTCCGTTTGCTGGACGCCGCCCGTCAGGCGAACAAGATCGTCGGCGCCTATCTGGCCGATGCCGTGGCTGGTGAAAACGGCCCCGAACCCACCCATTTCCGAGAGGTGTTCCGCCGCACCGGACCCTCGAACTATGCCCATGGCAAGCAGGAAACACAGTCGCAGCCCCGGGCCTGACCTCCGGCCCCTTTCTCCCCATTAAGGCCCCAAGGTTTCGGGGCTGCATTTAAGGACAGCTACACATGTATCGCTACTCCGAGTTTGACACAGCATTCCTGGCCGAGCGCAACCGTCAGTTCCGCGCACAGGTCGAACGCCGCATCGACGGCTCGCTGACTGAAGATGAGTTCAAGCCGCTGCGCCTGATGAACGGCCTCTATCTGCAACTGCACGCCTATATGCTGCGGGTTGCTATTCCCTACGGCACGCTCTCCAGCGCGCAGATGCGCCAACTGGCCCTGCTGGCCGAGAAGTGGGACAAGGGCTATGGCCATTTCACCACCCGCCAGAACATCCAGTACAACTGGCCGAAACTGAAAGACGTGCCGGACATGCTGGACGCGCTGGCCGAGGTTGGCATGCACGCCATCCAGACCTCGGGCAACACCATCCGTAACGTGACCGCCGACCATTTCGCCGGTGCCGCCGCGGATGAGGTCGCCGACCCGCGCCCCTATGCTGAACTGCTGCGCCAGTGGTCGACCGACCACCCGGAATTTCAGTTCATGCCGCGTAAGTTCAAGATCGCCATCACCGGGTCCGAGAACGACCGGGCCGTGATCAAGGCTCACGATATCGGTCTTCAGCTGGTCGAGCGTGACGGCGTTCTGGGCGCCCGCGTGATCATAGGCGGTGGTCTGGGCCGTACGCCCATGATCGGCAAGGAACTCTCCGAGTTCGTCGCCTTTGACGACCTGTTGGCTTACCTCGAAGCCACTGTTTCCGTGTGGAACCAAATCGGTCGCCGTGACAACAAGTATAAGGCACGCATCAAGATCACCGTGCACGAGCATGGCATCGACGCCATCCGTGCCAAGGTCAACGAACGCTTCCTGAAGGTTCGCCCACAGTTCAAGGGTGCCGACATGGCCCTACTGGAAGAGATCAAGGGCCATTTTGCGGCTCCTGCCTTCCGCGAAGGTTCGGTAGCGTCCTTTGAGTCGACCTACACCAATGATCCGGTCTTCCGGTCGTGGGTCGACACCAACATCGCACCTCATAAAAACGCGGACCACGCGATCGTCACGATCTCGATCAAGAAGCACGGAAAAACGCCGGGCGATGCGACCGCCGAGCAGATGCGCGTCATGGCCGATTTGGCCGAAGAACTCGCCTATGACGAGCTGCGCATCAGCCATGAGCAGAACGTGATCCTACCGCATGTCCACAAATCGGACCTGCCTACGATCCACGCGAAGCTGAAAGAGCACGAGTTGGCCACCGCCAATATCGGTCTGATCAGCGACATCATCGCCTGCCCCGGCATGGACTATTGTGCACTGGCCACGGCTCGCTCGATCCCGGTTGCGGAACAGATTGCGACCCGCTTTGACGAGTTGAAGCTGGAGCATGATATCGGCCACCTGAAGATCAAGATCTCGGGCTGCATCAACGCTTGTGGTCACCACCATGTCGGCCATATCGGCATTCTGGGTCTGGATCGCGCCGGCGTCGAGAACTACCAGATTACGCTGGGTGGTGACGGCACCGAGACCGCGGCCATTGGTGACCGCACGGGTCCGGGCTTTGCCTATGATGAGATCGTTCCGGCCGTCGAGCGCATCGTGCAGGCCTATCTGAACCAGCGGGAGAGCGCTGAAGAAACCTTCCTGGAAACCTACCGCCGCGTCGGTATGGCGCCCTTCAAGGCTGCACTCTACCCCGAGGCACAGGCCAATGCCGCTTGACCTGATCCAGACGGAACTGGGTAAAGACCGCGCTGAACTGACCGAAAAGGTCAACGCGCTGAACGCCCGGTTCCGCCATCACTCGGCGCATGACGTCATGCACGGGGCGATTGAGGAAATCGACGATCTGGCCCTGGTCTCAAGCTTTGGGGCCGAGTCGGTTGTTCTTTTGCACATGGCTGCCGTTGTCGACCAGATGACGCCGGTTCTGTTCGTTGACACCCAGATGTTATTTGCGGAAACGCTTGAATATCAACAGGATGTCAGCGATCGCCTCGGCTTGAAGAACGTTAAAATCATCCGCGCCGAGGATGAGGACATCCAGCGTGAGGACCCCTATGGCGCGCTGCGTCTGCGGGATACGGATGCGTGCTGCAACCTGCGCAAGACCTTCCCGCTGCAACAAGCCCTTGCCGGCTATTGCGGTTGGATCACCGGTCGCAAGCGGTTTCAGGCCGGCACCCGCGCCGCGCTCGAGTTCTTTGAAGTCGAGGACGGCACTGGCCGGATCAAGGTCAACCCGCTGGCCCATTGGGCGCCCGAGGACGTGCGCGCCTATATGGATGAAAACAACCTGCCGCGCCATCCGCTGGTGGCCAAGGGCTATCCCTCAATCGGCTGTGCGCCCTGCACCTCGCCGGTCAAGGAAGGCGAAGACCCCCGCGCCGGACGTTGGCGCGACCAGAACAAAGAAGAATGCGGCATCCATTTCGTCGATGGCAAAATGGTGCGCGCCGGAGAGAAAACATGAACGTAATTGTATCGGATGAGGGGTTCTCCCCCGATGACTGGACCGACGGCTTTGTCACGCTTGAGGACGCGGCCAATGATGTTGTGGCGCTTGATGTGGCCTCGGACACCGACCCCGATGAGCTGGTCGAGCGCCTTGGCAACGCCCAGATGGTGCGGGTGGATTTCCCCTCCTCGGCGGATGGTCGCGGTTTCACCATTGCCCGCGTGCTGCGCCTGAAAGGCTATACAGGCCGTTTGCGCGCCAAAGGGCACGTTCTGGCCGATCAATACGCCATGGCCCGCCGCAGCGGCTTCGACGAGGTCGAGATCGACGACGCCCTTGCCTCGCGCCAGCCCGAAGATCAGTGGTTGGCCCGCGCCAATTGGGAAGAAAACAACTACCAGGCCCGCCTGCAGGGCTGACCCCACATCGCCAGCTTGTGACACTAAAGGGGCATTTCGCCCCTTTTCCTGACTTGGATCAAAGATTAAACGGAGATGTCGGTTTAGCAGACCGATAGCGAAACGATGACAGAGATGAAGCCCGTGAGTGAAGCAACCGCCGTAAAGGCCCCCGTTCTGCCGGACGCCCAGACCGTGACCGAGGTCAAACACTGGACCGACAGCCTGTTCTCGTTCCGGGTGTCGCGCCCTGCGACGCTGCGCTTCCGCTCGGGTGAGTTCGTGATGATCGGCCTGATGGGCGATCCTGATCCCAAAACCGGTCGGCAGAAACCGCTGCTGCGCGCCTATTCAATTGCCTCTCCGTCCTGGGACGAAGAGCTGGAGTTCTACTCGATCAAGGTACAGGACGGCCCGCTGACCTCGAAACTTCAGCACATCCAGCCTGGCGATCAGATCATCCTAAGGCCCAAGCCCGTCGGCACACTAGTGCATGACGCCCTGCTGCCCGGCAAACGCCTGTGGTTCTTCGCCACCGGCACCGGCTTTGCCCCCTTCGCCTCGCTGCTGCGCGAGCCTCAAACTTATGAGGACTACGATGAGGTGATCATCACCCACACCTGCCGCGAAGTGGCCGAGCTGGAATATGGCCGCCAGTTGATCGAAAACATCCGTCAGGACGAAATGCTGGCCGAGCTGATGGGCGAAGGCTTTGCCGACAAGATCCGCTACTACCCAACAACGACCCGGGAAGAGAGCCCAAAGATGGGCCGCATCACAAACCTGCTGAAAGACGGCACCGTGTTTGCCGATCTGGGGATCGAAGGCGGTATCAAGCCGGAAACCGACCGTGCGATGGTCTGCGGTTCGCTAGCATTCAACCTGGACATTAAGGAAATCCTCGAGGAATTCGGCCTGCGCGAAGGTGCAAACTCGGAGCCCAAAGAGTTCGTGATCGAAAAAGCATTTGTAGGCTGATCAACCTGTTTGGCCGGGGCTATCGGGTCCCGGCCAGCAGTTTCCTGTGTTCAATCGTGGGAATTTCCAGTCTTTAAGCCTTTATGCTGCTTGAAACACTGCGCGCACCCGTCTAAATTCCCACCTCGAAATTCTGCAATCATCAAAGGAATGAACCCATAGCTCGCAGACCCCACAACGCGCCGCCGCAGAGAGACACTGGCCCGCGCGTCAATGAAAAGATACGTGCCCCCGAAATCCGCCTGATTGGTGCCGAAGGTGAAAATGTCGGGGTGGTTCATCCCGCCAAAGCCATGCAACTTGCCGCCGATGCCGGCCTTGACCTGGTCGAGATCTCGCCCAATGCGAACCCGCCGGTCTGCAAGATCATGGATTTTGGCAAGTTCAAGTACGAACAGCAGAAACGCGAAAGCGAAGCCCGCAAGAAACAAAAGATCATCGAGGTGAAAGAGGTCAAATTCCGGCCCAACACCGACACGCATGACTATGAAGTCAAAATGAAGAACGTCTATAAGTTTCTGGAAAAGGGCGACAAGGTCAAAGTCACCCTGCGCTTCCGCGGCCGTGAGATGGCGCACCAGAACCTGGGCCGGGAACTGCTGGAGCGCGTCGCCGAAGATATCAAGGAACTGGGCAAAGTTGAGAATATGCCCAAGATGGAAGGCCGTCAGATGATCATGATGATCGGCCCGCTGCCGCAGAAATAACTCGGTCCATCACCGCAAATGCCCAAGCCCCTTCGATCTCCGAAGGGGCTTTTTTCATCCCGTTTTCCGGTCGCGCATCCAATGTGCTGCATCCCTCATGTCGAATACCAACGAGATGACATCGACAATCAGCAGCAGCCACAGGAACCGAACATAGGCCGGGTTGAGCGTTTCTGTTGCGGTGAGCATACCCGCAACCACAATGACCAGCGGAACCCAGCACAGGATATGCGGCAGGGCCATTGCCCTGCTCATCCCGCGCGCGGCCATCATGATCGGCAGATTCAACGCCATTCCCATGATCGCAAGAGCGGCAATCAAAACCCCCTGCGGCTGGTCCAGAAAGAACAGCGGCATCAGGTTGACCGGAACCAAAATCACGGCGACCCAGATTTGCACCCAAAGGGGTAACCCTCGGAAACTCAGCCAAATATCCTGCACCATATGGTCGCGACCTTTTTTCAGTTCTCACCAAACTTAGCGAAACTGCGTGGCGCGAAAATGGCTGTCACGGGATTGTCAGATCACAGCTGCGATCGCCCCGCCAAGCTTGGCGACAAGCTCGTCCATCTGCTCCTCTTCGATGATGAAGGGCGGAGCCAGCAGGATATGATCACCGGCCTTGCCGTCGCGCGTACCCGACATCGGATAGCAGATCAACCCCTCGGCCATCGCCGCCTTTTTGATCTTTGAAGCCACACCCATTGCCGGATCGAACGGAGTTTTGCTTTCGCGATCCGCGACCAGTTCAATCCCGCGAAACAGACCCCGGCCCCGGATATCACCCACATGGGCGTGCTGACCAAAAGCCGATTCCAGCGCGGATTGAAGTATATCCCCCATCACACCGGCTCGGGCGGGCAGGTCTCGGCTGGTCAATTCACGAACCACCGCGAGGGCCGCTGCGGTCGCCACCGGATGGCCAATATAGGTATGACCATGCTGAAAAAAGCCCGAACCCTGTTGGATCGCATCATAGATTTTATCCGTGCAGAGCATGGCTCCAATCGGTTGATACCCGGCCCCCAACCCTTTGGCGATGCACAGAATATCCGGTGAGACGCCTTCGTGATCGCAAGCAAATAGATGCCCGGTTCGTCCCATTCCACACATTACTTCATCGAGGATCAGCAGAACCCCGTATTGGTCACAAATCTCGCGAATGCGCTTGAAATACCCCTCGACCGCCGGAACAGCGCCAAGGGTCGCCCCGACAACCGGTTCCGCCATGAACGCCATGACGGTCTCTGGCCCAAGACGCAGGATCTCCTGCTCCAACTCATTCGCGACGCGTTGACCGTAGTCAAAGCTGCGCTCACCCTCGGGCTTTTCGGCGTATTCATAACACGCCGAGATATGGGTCATCTCGATCAGCATGGGTGCGAACTGCGCCCGCCGCCACGCATTGCCGCCTGCGGACAAAGCGCCCAGCGTATTGCCGTGATAGCTTTGACGCCGCGCGATCACATGGCGACGCTCAGGCTGACCGATCTCAAGGAAATACTGGCGCGCCAGCTTGATCGCCGCCTCGGTCGCCTCGGAGCCGCCGGACACGAAATACACCCGGTCCAGATCGACCGGAGCACGCTGGATCAACAGATCGGCTAGCTCTTCCGCCGGTTCCGAGGTCATGAAACCGCTATGGGCAAAGGCGATCTGTTCAACCTGCTGCTGAACAGCCTCGATCACCGCGCGGTTGGAATGCCCCAAACAAGACACGGCCGCATCGCCACAATCCAGATAGCGTTTGCCGTCGGCATCAATCAGGTAACACCCGTCGCCGCCTGCGGCGATAGGCAACTCGGCTTTGGTATGGCGCGGAAACACATGGCTCATTCTTGTTCTCCTTTGATCAACGACACGAGAGCTGCAACCGATGCCGCGTTATTCCCCCAGGTTTGACCCGAGGAATCCGTCAGGCTGTTCTCAAACCCGACGCGCACATCTCCGCCCTGCTGCGCCGCCCTCAGCAAACACGCATGTTCCTTTGCCCCAAACGCGCAGAGCATCCACGGACCACCCTCCTGCGGAAACTGATCCAGATCGTCAGGCGCAGATTCCTGCACCGTCGCATACCGGCCCAAAACAAACAGGCGATCCACCTGCCCGGCCCTCACAACGCCTTCTGTCCGCAATCGCGTCAACAAAGCCACGTCCTCCGCATCATAGAGGATATGTTGAACGCGCGTCCCCTGATCATGGCACAGGCCGTAGACCCGATCCGCCATCTCCGCGACTTCTCGTACAGAGATCGAGGCCCAAGTGGGTCGTACCTGCCGCAAGCATTCGAATTGAGCCTCTTCGTCATAGACCCCTGCCGCTTCGGTCGTGATCTGTACTTCCAGACCCGGCAACTGCTGACGCAACTCACCTAGGGCTTCACGATACAGCCCCGCATCCAAAGAGTGCCGCCCCTCCGAATCCCGGACATGCAGATGCAGCCCGTCCGCTCCGGCTGCGTGGCAGTCATGCGCGGTTTGAAGGGTTTCCTGCAAGCTCACCGGTAGCTGAGGATGATCCACATGCCCACGCCGCGCCCCATTGGGGGCAACAAGGACATATGGCTTTGGGGCGGTGGACGTCATTGAACTCTCCGTTCTGTATGGGTTCGATCTACGCTCATCCAGATCGTTTTCAATTGGCAATTTTCAAAACATATGTTTTCTTCTGTTTTATGACCGATGCGCTCAGCCCTCTGATCTCTGCTCTCCGGCAATCAATCGACCAAATGCCGCCGCAACTACAGGCGGCAGCCAAATATGTGATAGACCATCCGGGCGACTTTGGCCTCGACCCGATCCGCACGACCGCGACGAAGATCGGTGTTAGCTCAAACGTTCTTGTCCGCCTCGCCCAACGGATGGGCTTTGATAGCTACAACGCCTTCCGCAGCCCGTTTCGACAAGCCCTGGTAACGGATGGTGAGACCCGCTTGGATCAGGATTGGTTGAGCGAGGAGCGAACAGACCCTTCGTTCGACACCGCTCAGGCTGAGTTTGCGCGCAATGAAATAAACGTCGTGGCAAGATCCCTACGTTTGATGGATCCGAAGAAAACAAGCGCCGTGATCCAGCTTATCTTAAACGCTAACCGCTGCTTCATAACAGCGACGCGCGCAAGTTATGCGCTCGCGCATTACTTCCACTATGCAGGCCGCATGGCCCATCCGGGTTTGCAACTGATCCCGCGTCACATGGGGTCCGCAACTGACGATCTGCTGGATGCGGGGCCGGATGATTGTCTGCTGGCCATAACCGTTCGACCCTATTCGTCCGAGACGATCCGAACCATGCGCTTCGCCGCGGACCGAGGTTTGAAGATCATCCTGATCTCGGACAGCGACATGATCGCGCCGGGTATTCGCCCTAACCTGAGCCTGCAAATCAGCACGCGCTCGATGCACCACTTCTCCAGCTTTTCCGGAGCGATGGCCGTTCTGGAATGCCTGCTCAGCCACCTATTCTCAGCCAGCGGAGAAAACGCCCTGCGCCGCGTGGAAGCCTATGAGAAAACACGCGAAGACACAGGGGCTTATTGGCAACCTGCAAAGCTTCCAAAAGTTAGAAAGCCATAGCAAAAGCCCCGGGGTTTTGCCCGGGGCTTTTGGGTTTGTTGTTTCTGTGTTTACGAGCAGTTTTGGACGGCGCGTTTTGTCATGACGCTGACGAGATGCGCGCGGT